>JBCDFD010000009.1:0-30845 GCA_039178645.1 Pseudomonadota bacterium
CGTTGCCACCTTGACCATAGAGATAGTTCTGCGCGCCATCGCCAGTGATGGTGTCATTGCCGTCGGAGCCAATAACATTTTCAATGTCATAAAGCACGTCAGCGTCGTTTTTCACGTCCCCGCCGTATGTCGTATACTGCGCGTTGGATACCGCGTAATCGATGCCAAGATGCGAGGTATCCACAGTTCTCAGGTCAACAATCACAAAATCCGCCTCGAAATAGGCGACCGTGTCACTGCCCGAGGACCCATCGAGTTCTTCACCACCGTTGATCGTATCGTTGCCAGCTCCGCCAAACAGCAGGTCATCCCCGGCCATGCCGAAAAGTGTTTTTGCTTTGGCATCGGCCGCCAACGCCGGGCTGTACTCTTCGACATCGAGGGGAATGAAACCGCCGAGGGTATCATCAAAGGTGGTTCCCATGAATGTGGAACCGGAGTCGTTGTCAGCATAGATTTCCCAACCGCCGTAGGCACCAATGCTCATGAATCCCATGTCTTCGTCACCAAGACCTGTGTTGGCGTCTTCGGCCAGGCCATCCTCTAGGTGGTCGCCACCCAGGTACATGGCGTCCCCATCGTAAACGAGGTGACTGCGCGCGAGGGAATTTTGCAGTGCATTGTAATAGGTCCCAATCAGTATTTCGCCGTCACCGCCTGACGTCATGTAATCAGGCACGTAATCCGCTAGATTGTCGGCCCATTGCACCGTGAGGATTTGGAAATTGCTACCATCGCGTTGATCTTCGACCGTGAAGGCGTGGGTGCTGTGTTCATCCCACGTCACCGCGTAGTTGATCAAATTGGACCCATCGAGATCGATCGGTATCATAATATTGTCTTCGAAAGGGTTGAAATCCTTGACCTGAACTTCGGTCACCGAATTCCAGTCTTTGGTAAGCTCAAAGCTGACATTGCTGGTGCCATTGGATGTCGCTTCGTAGAAAAGATCGAACCCGGCAGCGAGACCTTTGACGCCGGACCCAAGTGCTTTTAGCTGCGGTGCGGCACCCATTACGGTACCAGCGCTGTCCATAATGTCCGTCCAGCTTCCTTCACCGTTAGAGAAAGCTTCTGAAAAATCAAAGGTGAAGCTGTCCGTATAGTCGTTCTTACCGTTGCCGATAATGAAGAGGTCAGCGCCGCCACCGCCGTAGAGGTGGTTGGCTCCGGTTTCGTCCTTCAGTCCGCCTGAATGGATGATGTCCTCGCCATCGCCGCCATAGATCGTGTCCGCGCCTTCGCCGCCATCGAGGACATCGTTGCCGCCATATCCGTAGATGCTGTCGTTGTCGTCGCCGCCGTTAAAGACGTCGTCTGCGTCGCGATCTGCGTCGGCGTAGATCCTATCGTTGCCGGCTTCGCCGTAGATCGTGTCGCCGCCACCGCCACTTTCGATCGTGTCATTCCCGCTACCAGCCCAGATTTCATCGGCGTAGCGCGTAGACTCGACTTCATCGTTGCCTTCGCGGGTGTCCAGGTATATGCTAAAACTGGCGCCATTAATAAACACGTCGTCGTTGTTCTGGGTGAGAACGAACCGCTCTACATCATCTGTGAACACGTCAAGACTGTCGGGGTCCCAGCCGCCGCCAGGGTTTCGATCGTACCCGCCGGTCAGGTAAAAATCGTAACTGGAATGGGCAGTCATCACGACTTTCTTTAAGTCGTCCCCCATGTATTCCAGCGTATCAGTGCCGCCGTCGCCGTAGTAATAGAAATTTGGGTTGGCCTTTATGCCTGTAACGCTTCTCAGGTGTATCTCTTTGAGGATCAAAGTTTCGTCGATGTTACCTGCGGAGGCAAAGAAGTCGAAGTTTTTGTTATATGTTCGCGTGACCCTGTCGTACTCAGCGATGCCCGAAAAATACTCATTCTTACTGTCAATATTTCTGCCCACGATCCATCTCCATGCGTTGCACACACGTTCTCTGATCCCGCGCCATGGGGCGGGTTATGAACGCTGTTGATCCAAGAGACCGGTTTTGTCCGGTGGGGCGTTCCTAGCGAGGGCCCCTGGGGCGTCCTGTATCAAAATGTGCCAAGCTGGCCCCTGATATCGTTGCAAGAGGCAGGGCAAAATTGACTAAAAATATGTTCAAAAACAGTATTTTATCTGACTGTCCTAGAATCAGCGTCTTACAAGGGTATCCCTCCGCTTTCAGGGCCATTGAGACCGGAAAAAGACGGCGTGTTCCGAGGTCCGAAGTCTTCGAGCAGTTTAATTCAATCTTGGGGGAACTCTGGCTTTGTTGTCAGCTTGGTGGCCCTCACTACCCAACAAGCCGGTAACCCTTGCCCCACTCGTTCACCAAATAGCGAGCATTGGCGGGATCCTCTTCGATTTTGCGTCGGAGCCGTTTCACCAGGTTGTCCACGGCTCGGTCGTCGAGTCCCTCGTGGTGGCGCGCGCGGGTCACAGCCAACAGGTCGGCGCGGCTGAATACCGTGCCAGGACTTGCCGCCATGAACCGCAGCAAAGCGATCTCGGACGGGGTGAGCGGGACGACATGGCCGTCTTTATGCCTCACGCGCCGTTGGTCAAATTCAAAGGACCAAGGGCCAATACCCGTCACCGCTGGAACGGTCTTTGACACGTTCTTGCGCCTCAAGACGGCGCGGACGCGGGCGGACAGTTCTGGAAATCGAAACGGCTTGGTCATGTAGTCATCTGCGCCGACCTCAAGCATCGCGATGACCGTTTCTGAGTCCGACAGGGCACTGATCATGATCACGCCCACGTCCGTCGTATCCGCCAACTCTCGGCATAGAACTCGACCATTGGGTCCAGGCATCATGATGTCGATCAAGCAAATGTCTGGCGTGGACTCCTTCAGGAAATCCCGTGCCTCGGGCACGTTTCGGGCAATGGACACGTCAAAGGCGTGGGCATGCATGAACCAGGCCAGATCATCGCCGAATTCCACGTCATCGTCGACGATGAGAACCCGGATGTTGGGTGATCCGCTCACGCGTCACCCATCGCCAGGGGCAACCGCAATTCAGCGCGCAAGCCTCCGCCACTGCGGTTTGACAGAGTGACAGACCCACCATGGTCCACGGCGATGGTGCGAGCAATCGCAAGGCCCAATCCGGTGCCGGTGCTATCCTCGGTCCCTTGAAAGAACGGTTGAAACACCGTTTCCAATTGCCCTTGGGGCAGTCCGGGGCCGTCATCGTCAACGGTGATGACAGCTTCGTCGCCCTCCACATGCAGCGCGGTATGGGCAGACCCGCCATGTTTGATCGCATTCTCCACAAGGTTACGCAGGGCGCGTTCCACCGCGTTGATCCGGCAGCGCATCATGACCCCTTGGGGCGTTTCAACCGTGGCGTGGGCGCCGAGGTCGGCCTGTTCGTCTACCACGCTTTGGACCATGGCGGCCAAGTTGACGACTTCGAGTGACCCATCCCGCATCACTGCGCGGGAAAATCCCATGATGGAGTTCAGGATGTCCTGAACTCGACCCAATCGCGATGTGATCAAAGTTCTGGTGGCCACCGGCTCGACACCGTCCACCAGCATATCAACCGAGGCCAGAGACCCCTTGAGGTCATGGCCAAGGCTTTGCAGCAATCCGATTTGATAATCCACCGACTGGTTCACCCGTTGGTTCATTTGGTTGAATGCCGTGATGATTTCGCGGGTATCAGACGGGCCGCGCACGGCCAAGGTGGCCCCCTGTTCGCCACGGCCCAAGGCATCGGCACTTTGGGCCAGATCGCGTAACGGTGCCATCACCCGCCGTCCGAGCAGAAGCGCTCCACCCGCCAATAGACCCGCGCCAAGCAGAGACATCCACAGTTTGGCAATCGATACGTTCCAAGGTGGCGTTTTCATCACCGAATACTGACTGACCCAAACGTCCATGCCTTCGAGCCTGACCGCAAAGGTGTAGACCTCTGCGTGTGCTGTGCGAACATGCGGCGGAGGTAATCTGGGCGGGCGGTTTTCCGGGGCGGTCCGGGGCGGTCCGGTTTCGGGATCCGATGTGGACGGGATCGTGCCTGTTGGGTCCATGGCCGACCAATCGCCGGTCACCCAAGGCGATACCCGCAAATGATCATGCATGAGCGCATTGCGCGGCGCTGCCCCCACCGCCAAAATCGGCGCGCGTTCGCTTGCAATGCCGGTGGGCGGTGTCTTCTTGCTCTCTTTGAAAACCCGTTCGGCCACGCGGATCTCGGCCACAGGAAATCCGTTCTGGATCAACCAGTTTTTGGTTTGGCGCTCCAATGCAGCGTCGCGCTTATCGGTGGGGTGCAGCCCTGGCACCGGTCGGACGTAGGTCTGAACCCGGCGGGTGGACAAAGTGCGCACCGCCGCGGGCCACACATTGACATCCTGGCGCTGAAGCACCGCCAGAGAGGCTGCCAGCGTATTGGGGGCTTGGGCCTTGGGAATTTGGCGGGCGTCGTACAGTTGATTCACCCGATCAACCCAGATGAACAAACCCTGCATTCCCATGACCACAGAAACAAGGATCAATGCCAACTGTGCAGACATATTCAGTTTGAAACGCGGCATAGAGCTTCTCTCTGGCAGGTCATTTTACTGTAGTTTAGCAAGGGCTATGGGTGTCAGCATTAAGGTTTCGTTGAGGAAAACAGTTCTGCCGTCATCAATGCCAAAGGTCGGCGAAAGTTTGCCACTGCATGGTCTCATCTTCACCTCGAAGGGTGCTGAGAGTTCGCCCGCCCCTAGAGGCTGCCACGGGTTTAAAGTATCCCAAACGGTCCTCAGCAAGACCCACAAGTGATAGGTGCACACCGGCTAGACTGGGCCGGACTCGCTCGAAATCTCGGGCGCAAGATATGGATGGGACACTCAACCTGCGGGCAGATCGCTGACGCGACTGAGCTTACAAAACTGTAAGGATCAGATCAGGCAGGTGTCATCTTCACAGACCACCTTGGAAAGGTGTTGTCCCGGAGTGCCCCATGACCAAATCCACCCTCATACTCGCCGCCCTCTTTGTCGTTGCACATATCGCCTTCGTCGCGCCATTTGTGCCGATTGCCAACATCCTGCCTGCGGGCTTTGGCGCGCTGTCGATGTCGTCGATGGCGCTGACCCTGATCCTGGCAGCACGCTGGCGGATCGTGGACCGCATCATGGGTGGGCCGGATAAGTCCTATGTGGTGCACCGCTGGCTGGGTTTCTTTGCCCTTGGTGGTGCGCTGGCCCACTGGGGACTCGCGTCATCCGTGGGGGCTGGGGTCTTGCCTGTCCTGGCTGAAAGCGGGGAACAGGTGGGAACGGTGGCGGCCGTTGGCCTATTGGTGATGTCCGCCGCGGCGATGGTGCGCGCAATCCCCTACCACCTTTGGAAGGCCAGCCATATGCTCATGGGACCAATCTTTGTGCTTGCAGCATACCACACGTTTTTCGTGGCAAGCCCCTTGGCCGTCGGCGCCGCGCCTTGGACATTAATGGCGATTGTGTCTGTCATTGGTCTTGCGGCATGGGGACAAACCCTGCGGCGTAAGCTGAAGCCGTCGAAGCTGGCCACAGTGGAAAGCGCGACGCCGTTCGAAGGGGGGATCGACGTGACCTTGCGAGCCGAGACACCCTTTCCACCCTACCGACCTGGCCAGTTTGCGACGCTGGCCCAAAACGCGGCACGGGCTGAAGCGCACCCCTTTTCCATTGCCGGCGGTGACGACACCTCGCGCCGGTTCATCATCCGATCTGCGGGTGATTGGACAGGTGACTTTGTCCAGACCGTTCGGCCTGGCGATAAGCTGCGCGTTGGGCGCGCGGTTGGACGGTTCTTGCCACAAACCACCGCCAAACGACCCGAACAATTGTGGGTGGCCGGTGGCGTTGGGATCACACCATTTCTGGCAGCCTTGGAACGAATGGAGCCGGACAGCTCCGCTCGCATAACGCTGATCTACTGCATCCGCTCACGCGCATCTGCCGGAGCGATAGAGGACATCGAACGTCACGCCGCCCGCCTGCCCCAGTTGGATCTGATCGTGGCGGGCGACCAAGGAAACAACAAACTGACGGTGGCACGGTTCATGGACATCTCGCGCACCATGGCCCTGGACACCGAGGTCTACCTGTGCGGCCCGGAAGGGCTGAAAGATTTGATCTGCGGCGTGTGGCTGACGATGGGCATGGAAGGACGAGTTCACACGGAACGCTTTGATTTCCGTGGCGCCTATGGATTGACCGACCTGATTTATATTGGCCAACCTGTCATCGACTCCGCCCGCACTTGGCTGGCGGCCACAAAGGACATGCCAAACCATGCGGCTGCTGGTTCTTGAAGATGACGCCACGCTTGGCCCCTGGACAGAAAAGGGGCTGAGCGAAGCGGGTCATGTGGTGGACCTGTTCACCAACGGGAAGGAGGCCCTGGTTGCGGCCATGGGGCAAGACTACGACGTGTTGGTGCTCGACCGGATGGTGCCAGGTTTGGACGGACTATCGGTCCTCAAAGCCCTGCGGCAGGCCAAGGTCACGGCCCCAGCGATGTTTCTCACAGCTCTGGGTGAAGTGGACGACCGGGTCGAAGGCCTGCGCGCCGGTGGTGACGACTATCTGGTGAAACCGTTTGCCTTTAGCGAGCTGCTCGCGCGGATCGAAGTTCTGGGGCGTCGCCCCGGTGTGACCGAAGAGCAGACCGCCGAGCTATCGGCAGGGGATATCACACTCGATTTGCACCGGCGCACCTGCAAACGTCAGGACCGGTTGGTGGATCTTAACCCAAAGGAGTTTCTGCTTCTGGAGGTCTTCCTTCGCTCCAAGGGTCGGGTCCAGACACGCACCATGCTCTTGGAACGGGTGTGGGATATGAATTTCGACCCGACCACCAGCGTCGTGGAAACCCATATCAGCCGCCTGCGCGCCAAGATCGAAAAACCCTTCGGCGACACGTTGATCCGCACAATCCGCGGCGCGGGGTATGTGTTTGAACCGGCTTAGCGCTTTGCTGCGACTGTCAGCGGTGCGGCATACGCTGTGGCTGCTGGGACTGTTTTCGCTGATCACCCTGGCCGCTTGGGGGGCGACTTACTGGTTGGTGCAGCGGGAAATGCTCAGGGCGGTGGATGAACGGCTGATCACGCGGATGGAGACCGCTGCTTCCGCCCTGAACGCAGGCGACGCCCTGCCGCCACCGGGTGATGGTGAAACCGCAGTTCTTGTTGCGCCGCAGCAGAACGACGGGTTCGAGACCGATGACCTGGAACCTGACGGGACCGAGATGCGTTATCTGTTGCGCACAACCCCGCAGGGCCAAATCGTGCTCGGAGAAAACACCGAGCGCCAAGAAGAACTGCGGGACATCTTAGCGGCAGGCATGCAGCTCAGCCTCGTGGCCACACTATTGCTCACGACTTTGGCCGGGCTGTGGCTGGCCCGCACGGGACAACAGCGGCTCAACACAATCAGTGACGGACTTGCCGAAGTCGCCCAAGGCAAACTGAGTCAGCGGATCACCCTTTCTGGACAGGATGATCTGAGCGTGCTTGCGGCCCGGATCAACGCAACGACCGCCCGTCTCGAAGACGCCATGACGCAAATGCGCGTGCAATCGTCCAACATTGCCCATGACTTGCGCACGCCGCTGGCACGGCTCAGGGCGCAAATCGAAGCCAGCTTGACCGCCGCGTCTGAGCAAGACCGCGGCGTGAACCCAGAGGAGTTGACGGCAGCCCTGGAACAGATCGATGGCATCACCGGCACCTTTGAAGCGCTGTTGCGCCTGTCACGCATTGAAAGCGGGGCCGGTCGAGATGCCTTCAAGCCGATCTCACTGCGGTCCCTGGTCGAGACAGTTGCCGAGACCTTCGGGCCTGTGGTGGAAGACGCGGGTCAGAGCCTCACCCTAGAGATCGCCGAACCGGCGTTTATCGAAGGCGATGAGGCGCTGCTCATCCAGGCGCTGGCAAACCTGATCCAGAATGCCCTGCGTTACTGCGCCGACGGCCAGACGATCGGGTTGCGTGTGCATGGCGCGCGCCTGTCCATCACGGACGAAGGGCCTGGCATTCCCTTGGCCGAGCGCGAAAAGGTCCTCCAACCGCTTTACCAGGGCGAAACCACGCGACAGGGGGAGGGCTTCGGTCTTGGCCTATCGATGGTGCGCGCCATCAGCGAACTTCACGCCGCGCGCCTGTCCCTATCCGACGGACCGGGTGGCAAAGGACTAACCGTGACGCTCCATTTCCCCGTGGCGTCGGGCGTGTAGGTCTTAGGCGGTTAAGGCACGACGCAACTCAGGACAAGGACCTCAGCCTCCGATGCTCCGAATACCGTCCGCTTCCTCAAACGGTTGGCGCGCAGGGAAAGTGATCTTTGCGCCAAACAATCCAAGCCAATACCAGTCCTTCCGCTGGTGAATTCTCTCTGCCCATGTACCTATGGTGTCGAACACCCGTTTCGTTCTTTGGAGACGCCCATGGACGCCAATGCCCGTGCTTCGACGCTGGTTTGCTTCAATGATCCCCAAGACATCGAACCGCTGAGCGGGGGGATCACCAATGTGAACCTCAAGCTGCGCGATGGCGACCAATGGTATGTGGTGCGGCTGGGCGATGACATTCCGGAACACGGTGTCATGCGCTGGAACGAACTGGCGGTGAGCCAAGCCGCCGAGGCGGCGGGGATTGCCCCGGCCGTGATCCACCATGAACCCGGCGCGTTGGTTTTGCGGCTGATCCAAGGGCGCACCTTGGAAGAGGCCGATGTGCGGGACCCGGCGAACATAGACCGTGTGACCGACTTGGTTATCCGCGCGCACCGGGACATTGCGGGGCATCTCACCAGCCCAGTTCTGGCATTCTGGCCATTCCAGGTTTTGCGAACCTACATCACCCGCCTGCGCGCCGATGGGTCGCCGCACATCTCTGTGCTCCCGGAGTTGGCACAAGAGGCCCAAACGTTGGAACAGGCCACCGGACCCGTTGACCTGGTGCTGGGGCACAACGATCTGCTGGCGGCAAATGTCCTTGATGACGGCGACCGGCTTTGGCTGATCGATTGGGAATACGCCGGGTTCAACTCACCTCTGTTCGATCTGGCCGGGCTCGCAGGCAACAATGGCCTGTCCGAAGCCCAAGAGCGCGCCATGTTAGAGCGATACTTCGAGACCCCCGCTGACATCCATTGGCGGGCTTACACGGCCATGAAATGCGCATCGCTGATGCGTGAAACGCTTTGGTCCATGACATCGGAACTGCATTCCGAGCTTGATTTCGACTATGCGGCCTACACGCAAGAGAATATGGATCGTCTCAAGTCCGCCCTTCAGGATTTCCGCAATTTGTGAGTGTTGCCATGGCGTTGCCCAAGTCTTCGAAGTTCATTGTCGTCGGCGGGGGCATTGTCGGCTGTTCCACGGCGTACCATTTGGCGGCCATGGGGCAGGAAGTTCTGCTCTTGGAAAAGGCCAAGCTGACGTCCGGGTCCACATGGCATGCGGCGGGCTTGGTGGGGCAATTGCGGTCAAACGCCAATGTGACACAACTGCTGGGCTATTCCATCGACCTCTACAACCGGCTGGAGGCCGAAACCGGCCTATCCACCGGGTGGAAAATGAACGGCGGATTGCGGCTGGCCTGCAACGACGAACGCTGGACCGAGGTGAAGCGGCAAGCGACCACCGCCCATAGTTTTGGGTTGGACATGCAGTTGCTCACACCCGACGAAGCGCAGGACCTGTGGCCGCTCATGGACATCGGCGACGTGGTGGGTGCTGCGTTTTTGCCGACCGATGGGCAAGCCAGCCCGTCGGACATCACCCAAGCCTTGGCCAAAGGCGCGCGGATGCACGGCGCGCAGATCGTCGAAGACTGCGCCGTGACTGAGATTTTGACCGACAAGGGCAAGGTGACTAGCCTTCGCACCTCCCAAGGCGATATGACCTGTGACCGCTTGGTCCTGTGTTGCGGGCAATGGACCCGAGAGCTTGCCGCCACGGTCGGCGTGTCCGTGCCATTGGTGTCGGTGGAACATCAATACATGATCACGGAGGCGTTTGGTGTGCCCTCGGACCTGCCCACCCTGCGCGACCCCGATCGGCTGACATATTATAAGGAAGAGGTCGGCGGGCTGGCCATGGGTGGGTATGAACCGAACCCGATCCCATGGGGCACGCAAGGCGTTCCAGACCCATTTGATTTCCAACTGCTGGGATCGAACTTCGAGCATTTCGAACAGATCATCGACCTGGCCCTGCCGCGGGTGCCCAAACTGCAAGAGGCCGGGGTCAAGCAATTGATCAACGGGCCGGAGAGCTTTACCCCAGACGGCAATTTCATTCTCGGCGCGGCGCCGGAGTTAGACAATCTTTATATCGGGGCGGGCTTCAATGCGTTCGGCATTGCGTCCGGCGGCGGCGCGGGCATGGCGTTGGCGGAATGGGTGGCCAAGGGCGAACCGCCGTTCGATCTCTGGCCGGTGGACATCCGTCGGTTTGGCAATCCGCACCGACAAGTGGGATGGGTGCGAGAACGAACGCTGGAGGCCTACGCCAAACACTACACTATGGCTTGGCCGTCCGAAGAACACAGCAGCGCCCGTCCCCACCGCCGCTCACCGCTTTACAACGACTTAAAGGCGGCCGGTGCGGTTTTTGGCGAAAAGATGGGTTGGGAACGACCCAACTGGTTCGCGGAACCCGGCGAAGTTGCTCGCGACATCTACACCTTCGGTCGTCCCAATTGGCATGGAGCGGTGGCGCGGGAACACCGCGCGGCCCGCGAAACTGCCGTGCTGTTCGATCAGACCTCGTTCGCGAAGTTCCTGCTCAAAGGTCCCAATGCCGAAGCCGCTCTGAGCTGGATCGCGGCGAACCGGGTGGACCGAAAAGTGGGCAGTGTCATCTACACGCAAATGCTCAACGACCGCGGTGGGATCGAATGCGACCTAACCTGTATCCGCACCGCCTGGGATGAGTACCTGATCATCACGGGAACCGGCTTTGTCACCCATGACTTTGATTGGATACGGCGGAATATACCCCCCGGTCTCAACGCGCAATTGGTCGATGTGACCTCCGGGTCCAGCGTTTTGTCGCTGTTCGGTCCCCGCGCGCGGGACATCCTAAGCGCGGTCACAACCGCGGACGTGTCCAACGACGCCTTCCCTTTCGCAACCGCGCGCCGACTGGACGTGGTGGGCTGTCCGGTCCTGGCCAGCCGGATCAGCTATGTGGGCGAGCTTGGTTGGGAATTGCATGTACGGACTGAGTATGTCCCCAAGGTCTTTGCCACGTTGCACGATGCAGGTGCAGACTATGGCCTGCGCAATGCAGGCTACCGCGCCATTGAGACCCTGCGCTTGGAAAAAGGGTACCGCGCTTGGGGGGCAGACATTGGTCCCGACCACACGCCCCAAGAGGCAGGGCTGGCTTGGGCGGTGAAATTGAAAACCGACATGGATTTCAAAGGACGCGCGGCAGTTGAGACGCAAAGGCGCGACGGCGTGAAGAAAATGCTCGCCACATTCACGGCGGACCCGGACGTGATCTTGGCAGGGCGAGAAACGATTTACCGAAACGGCGAGCGCTGCGGATGGCTCAGTTCCGGCGGATTCGGGCACACGGTGGGGCATAGCATTGGCATGGGTTATGTGCGCGACGCTGGTGGCGTCACCAACGACTACGTACTGTCCGGCGACTACGAATTGGAAGTCGCAACGGTACGCGTTCCCGCCAAAGTCTGCCTAACACCGCTTTACGATCCGAAGTCCCTGCGGGTTAAATCCTAACGCAATTCCGCGACCTGTCTGAAACTGGCATGGCGGAGTCGCGTATCTGGCTCGTATCCGGTCGTGTTTAGACTTGCCGACCCGCCTAAGTTGTGGCGGTCTAAACGGGATAACTCAGCATAGAAGCGAACCGATGGACCAGATCGCTCCAGCCAAGTATTCCCGCCGCGACCCATCACTGCCGAAGGGTCGTCAGATCAGTGACGCCGATGTGGCCGACATCGCCCAGTTGCTGGGCGACATGCCCCTGCGTCGCGATATGCTGATTGAAGCGCTGCACGTGATCCAGGACAGCCGGGGCCATATCACCGCCACCGCGATAGCGGGTCTGGCCGAGTTGATGCGCCTGGCCCAGGTGGAAGTCTACGAAGTCGCCAGTTTCTATGACCATTTTGATGTGGTGCGCGAAGGGGAGACACCGCCGCCGCCTGTGACCATCCGGGTGGCGAGCGGTGTGACCGAACAGCTGTTTGGCGCCTTTGACATGATCGACGAATTGCGGGCCAAAACCGACCCGACCAAGGTCCGCGTGATCGCATCGCCATGCATGGGCCAGTGCGACGCGGCCCCAGCCGCGGCCATAGGCAAACGGGTGTATCGCAACGCCACCTGTGACAGCCTGCTCAAAGCCATTGAGGAAGACGATCTACAGAGGCCCGACCTGCCCCGGTATGAAAACCTGCAAGATTACATGGCCAGCGGTGGCTACGGCGTTTTGCAAAAGGTGCTGAGCGGCGAGATCACTGCCGATGATGCCGTGGCCACCATGTCGGACGCTGGCCTGCGTGGCTTGGGCGGCGCAGGTTTCCCAGCGGGCCGCAAATGGGGTTTTGTGCGCGGTTACGAAGGCCCGCGCCTCATGACCATAAACGGGGACGAAGGCGAGCCCGGCACGTTCAAAGACCGCTGGTGGTTGGAACGTCACCCGCACCGGATGCTCGAAGGCGCCCAGATCGCAGCGCATGTCGTGGGGTGCGACCGCATCTACATTTACCAGCGCGATGAATATCCCCATGTGCGCGAAATTCTACTGCGCGAAATGGCGGCACTGCGCGAGGCCGGGCTGATGGCCACGCCGATGGAGCTACGCCGCGGTGCTGGGGCGTACATCTGTGGAGAAGAAAGCGCCATGATCGAGAGCATCGAAGGTAAGCGCGGTCTGCCCCGCCACCGTCCGCCTTACATCGCGGAGGTTGGCTTGTTTGGGCGTCCCACGCTCAACCACAACATCGAAACCGTGCTTTGGGTCCCGCAAATACTCGCCAACGGTGCCGACTGGTTCGCCAAACAGGGCTGGAGCGACGACCACAAAGGTGTGCGGTCCTATTCCGTGTCAGGACGGGTGAAAAACCCCGGTGTGAAGGTCGCGCCGGCGGGCATTCCTTTGATCCGATTGATCGAAGACTATTGCGGTGGCATGGCCGACGGGCACACGCTCAAGGCGTTCTTCCCCGGCGGCGCATCGGGAGGCATCTTTCCCGCGCACATGGCGGACCGGCCCATGGACTTCGGCAGCTGGGAACCCGAAGGCGGCTTCATCGGGTCCCACGCTGTGGTCATCCTGAGCGACCAAGACAGCGTCCGCGACGCGGCGCTCAACACCATGCGGTTCTTCCGCCATGAATCCTGCGGCCAGTGCACCCCCTGCCGGTCGGGCACGGACAAGATGGTGCGGATGCTGGAGGCGCGGGACACCAACGCTGAATTGTACAACGACCTGCTCACGGTCATGGGTGACAGTTCCATCTGCGGGCTCGGTCAAGCGGCGGGCAATTGTGTGAAACACCTGATGAAACACTTCCCCGAGGAGTTCGGCGTATGAGTTTGGACGATGCAAATATGGGGACGGTGACCTTCTTTCTGGACGGCAAAGAGGTCGCCGCGCGCCCTGGCGAGACCATCTGGGAGGTCGCTCAGCGGATGGGCAACCTGATCCCCCACCTGTGCCACAAGGACGTGCCCGAACTCCGCTCGGACGGCAATTGCCGGGCATGTGTTGTCGAAGTCGAGGGCGAACGTGCGCTCGCGGCCTCGTGTATCCGAACCCCGACCGAGGGCATGAAGGTCAACACAGGCAACGCCCTCGTGCAGAAAAACCGCGAGATGGTGTTTGACCTTCTCGCCTCGGACATGCCCACGCGGGACCAAAGCCCAGACCCACAGAGCCATTTCTGGCAACAAGCCGAATTGGTGGGACTTGAGAAAGCCCGCTACCCCAGTGGTCGTCCCGGTGCGCAAAAGGACATCCCGGTGGACAGCGTGTTCCATGACGCCTCGCACCCGTCGATAGCAGTGAACCTGGATGCCTGCATTTCCTGCGGTTTGTGCGAACGGGCCTGCCGCGAGGTGCAAGTCAACGACGTGATCGGCATGGCCAAGCGCGGCATGGACACCGTTCCGGTGTTCGACGTGGAGGATCCCATGGGCTTGTCCACATGCGTGGGCTGCGGCGAGTGCGTCCAGGCCTGTCCCACCGGCGCGCTGATGGAAAAAACCCTGCTCAACGACAGCGGCACCAAACGCGAGGTCTATGCCGAAGAGAAGAAACCGTCGGTCTGTCCATTCTGCGGGGTTGGCTGCCAAACCGAGGTCAGCGTCAAAGGCAACGACATCATCAAAGTCGACGGCAGACCAGGACCGGCCAACAGGGGCAAGCTGTGCGTCAAAGGACGATTTGGCATGGACTATGTCATGTCGCCGGAACGACTGACCCGCCCACTGATCCGGCGAGAAGGTGTCCCCAAAGACCCCCATGCGCACATGACCTTCAGCGACATCCCCGACGTATTCCGCGAGGCCAGTTGGGAAGAGGCCATGGCATTTGCTGCCGGTGGACTGACCAAAGTGCGTGACACCGTCGGTGGTCAAGCGGTGGCGGGATTTGGGTCCGCGAAAGGCACCAACGAAGAGGCCTATCTATTCCAGAAGTACATCCGCCAGGCCTTTGGCACCAACAACGTGGACCATTGCACGCGGCTTTGCCATGCCTCCTCGGTTGCTGCGCTGATGGAAGGCGTCGGCTCGGGGGCGGTCTCGGCGCCCTTCACCGCAGCGGGAGAGTCCGATTGCATCATGATGATCGGCTGTCGGCCGGAACAGAACCACCCAGTGGCCGCGACCTATTTCAAGCAGGCCGCCAAACGCGGTGCCAAGCTGATGGTTTTCGACCCGCGCAAGCAGGACATGATGCGCCATGCCACCCATCCGGTGGTGTTCACACCCGGCCGCGACGTTCCGATGCTGAACGCCATGATCCATACAATCATTGCCGAGAAGCTCTATGACGAACAGTATATCCAAGCGCACATCGACGGCTTTGACGCGATCCGCGAGAGCACCAAGGATTTCACGCCCGAGGCCATGGCTGACATGTGTGGGGTTGAAGCCGAGTACCTCAAAGAACTGGCGCGCACCTTTGCCAAGGCAGAGCGCGCGATCATTTTCTGGGGTATGGGCGTCAGCCAACATGTTCACGGCACGGACAATGTACGCTGCCTGATCGCACTGAGCCTAATCACGGGCCAGATCGGTCGGCCGGGCACGGGCATTCACCCGCTCAGGGGTCAGAACAATGTTCAAGGTGCCTCGGACGCGGGGCTGATCCCAATCTGTTACCCGAACTACAAATCCGTCACCGATGCGGATGTGCGCAAACGCTACGAAGATGCCTGGGGTCGGGCGCTTGACCCGACCAAGGGTCTCACGGTGGTGGAAACAATGAACGCCATTTCAAATGGCGAGGTGCGGGCGATGTATGTGCAGGGCGAAAATCCGGCCATGTCGGACCCGGACCAGAAGCATGTGCGGCATTCTTTGGCTATGCTCGATCACCTGGTGGTCCAAGACATTTTCCTCACCGAAACCGCCTGGTTTGCGGACGTGATCCTGCCCGCGTCGGCGCAACCGGAAAAGCCGGGCACCTACACCAATTCCAACCGCCAAGTGCAGATTGCCATGCCGGTGCGAACCCCGCCGGGTGCGGCTCGCCAGGATTGGCGGCTGTTGGAAGAGATGGGGAAACGGTCTGGCCTGGATTGGGATTATGCCCACATTGGAGAGGTTTACACCGAAATGGCGAGCCTCATGCCTTCGCTCGACAACATCCCATGGGAGAGGTTGGAGAAAGAAGGCGTCGTCTGCTACCCGGCCAAATCTGTCGATGGTCCAGGCGAAGAGATCATCTTCTACGACGGTTTCCCAACCTCGAACGGCAAGGCAACGTTGGTGCCCACCGATCTTGTGCCACCCGATGAACTGCCAGACGAAAGCTACCCCATGGTGCTAACCACCGGACGATTGTTGGAGCACTGGCACACTGGGGCCATGACCCGCCGCGCCACACATTTGGATGCGCAAGAGAACGAACCGGTGGTGTCGATGCATCCCAAGGACATTGGGCGCATGGGCTTCACCCGCGGGCAACAGGTGACCGTGGAAACCCGCCGCGGGGAAATCACGCTCACCTTACGGGCAGACCGCGATGTGACGCCGGGCATGTTGTTTATCCCATTCTGCTTTGTGGAGGCCCCGGCAAACTTCCTGACCAACCCGCAGCTTGATCCCTTTGGTAAGATACCAGAATTCAAATTCTCCGCCGCCCGGATCAGAGCCGCCGAGACGGAAATCGCGGCGGAATAGGCCGAAGCGCGCGGAGACTGCATCTTGCTCTGCGACAGAAAAATGCTGCCTTTGCGCGTAAGTTCTGGCATGGTGGTTGGCGGAGATTTTTGCTCAACGACTTGGGAAGGGATCACTATGCATATGCGTTTGGGTTCATTCGGCCTGATCTGTCTAGCGCTTAGTGCGTGCGCGACCCCTGAACCTCTGGCGTTGCAGGACCCCAAGCAATTCATCATTCGCTATGACCGAGGGGCCATGACCACGGCCTATAACCCTGAAGGGTTCACAACCGAGACGGTGGAAAAGCTGTTTGAGCGGACCTGCGACAAGGCCAAGCTGACCCAATACACCGAAAGCCCGGACGACATTGGGTTGGTGCATGTGGTGGCCACCTGCGGCGTGGGCGCGGATCTGGGGATTGGCACGGTTGATATCCGCAAACGGTCCAAGAGCGAACTGGTGGATGCAAAGTACCGGACCCGGTCCACCACTGGTCGGGTTTTGCGTAAGTGGACGCTGTAACCCTTTCTGGCAGGGAACACAGTCCGACCGGATGCGTTTGCCCGAGCCCGGTTATGATTTAGGTTCTTGTGAGCCAAGCCACCTTACCGCAGCCAGGCTCTGACCAACTGGAACCGATTTTGGACACCTGGCCATGGCCGATCCTGCACTCAAGGCGTTCCTGGAGGAGCGGGAACGGCTGATTGCGATGGCCTGCCAAGTGGTGGAAAGCCGCGCGGTGGCCGAGGAGTTGGTGCAGGACAGTTGGCTCCGCTGGCACGCCAAATCCTACCCCGCTGACAAAGCCGCGCCGATTTTCCGGCGCATCGTGTCAAACCTCGCACTCGATTGGACCCGCAGTCGCCAGACGGAACGGCGAGTTTTGGCAAGCCCCGACCTGACCAGTGGTACAGATGAGCCCAGCAGCGAACACATTGTCATGGTGCGCCAAGACCTCAAACGGGTGGTGGCGGCGTTGCACCGCCTACCCCGTCGCACAGTGAGAGCGTTCCGCCTACATTTCGTCGACGGGCTGACCTATGCAGAGGTCGGGCGGCGGCTGGGCATATCGCTCTCGCGCGCCCATGCACTGGCCGAAGATGCACTGATCGAAATCACGCTTGCGTTGAAAGACTGAGCGAATGCAGGAAATCTCCCGCCCTCGTCCGTTGGTAGATCAGAGGATTGTTTCAACTCAGCCATGCATGTGCCAGCCATGACCGACCAACCAGACGATGACACACCCGATATGGCGCTTGCCCGCGAGGCCGCGCGACTGTTTCGCCGACTGGAGGAAAGCCCGGACGATCCCGAAGCGCAGGATGCTGTGAAGGCATTCCTGGACCGCGGCGAGCCGGAACGGGAAACCTATGCCGCGATGTCCCGGGCGCTGGCGGCGGCACGGACAGGGATCAAGGAAGCGCGCCGCAAAACCAAGCGCAATGGCGTGGTCGCGGCGGCTGCGATGCTCCTGGCCGGGTCGCTGGCGTACCAACCGGCGAAGGTTTCCGTGCTTGCCGACCATCGGTCCCAACGCACGGTCGAAGAGTTTCAGTTGGCGTCTGGCGATCGTCTGCACTTGGATGCCGCGTCAGCGGTGCGGGACGATACCGAGGGTTTGGAACGCCGGGTGACACTCTTGCGGGGCGCGGCCTATCTGGATGTGGAACAAGGCGGGCGACGGTTTGTGGTTGACATGGGCGGCGTGACAGCCGAAGCTCTGGGCACCTCATTCGAGGTCAGCCGCTCTGGGCGGCACGGCTCGGTCACTGTCTTCGAGGGTCTCGTGGAAGTGCGGAAAGGCGACAGGTCATGGGACCTCACCGCAGGTGACCGCATCAACTGGTCAGCGGGTGTTGACCCCGTGAAAACCAGTGTGGACACCGAAACCGTTGCCTCTTGGCGCGGTTCCCAGTTTATCGCCGACGGCCACACCGTGGGCGAAGTGGCCGAGATTCTCGACCGCCGATTGCCGGGCGACGTTGTGGTCCTGGGGCGCACGCTTGCCCAAACCCCCATGACCGGAGGCCTGAACTTGAAAAGCCCCGAAACCGCCTTGGACCTGCTCGCGCTCAGCACCGACGCCAGAGTAATCCACCTGCCCTTTCTGACAATTTTGAGGCCCAGCGAAAAAAACTGAGTTTTTTGCAGGAAATGTCTGACCCTGGTCCGTTTGGGTAATGAAACAGGGAAAAGGTGAGTGTGGTGAGACATCTCCTGAACACAACAAGCGCACTTCTGCTGGTCGCAGCACCCGGCTTGGCCGAGGTCAAGACCGGATCGATTGACGTGCCGGCCCAACCATTGGATGCGGCGATCAAAGAACTGAGCGAACAAACCGGTCTGCCCGTGCTGGCGCGCACAGAGCTTCTTGCAGGCAAGCAAAGCCAACCGGTGAACGGCGTCATGAGCCCACTGGAGGCATTGCAAACCTTGCTGGTGGGGTCCGACCTCACGATCAACCAGCTTGCCGACGAAAGCGTTGTCGTGAAACGCAACATCCAGGTCAGCCAAGATGACACCGACGATTTCGAATTGCCGCCGATCATCGTGCGCGGTGAGTTGATCGAACGGAACCTGCAAGACACACAAACCTCGGTGACAGTGTTCACTGGCGAGGATTTTGAACGCCGGGGTGAACCGGACATCACAGCCGCACTTGAGCGGGCGCCGAACATTACCGGGTTCAACATTCGCGGAATTGACCTGAGCGGATT
Organism: Pseudomonadota bacterium; assembly: GCA_039178645.1. Lineage (GTDB taxonomy): Bacteria > Pseudomonadota > Alphaproteobacteria > Rhodobacterales > Rhodobacteraceae > Mangrovicoccus. The sequence continues at coordinate 19,063 of JBCDFD010000009.1, forward strand.
GGGCCGCGGCAACGTCAGCCTCGCGATAAGCACCCAGGTCGATGGCGTCGCCAAACCAGATGGCCTGTCCGTAAATAACGGCGTGCTACCAACATGGGATCTTGAACAGGTCGAGATCCTTCGTGGCCCGCAGTCGACCCAGCAAGGGCCAAACGCTCTCGCAGGGGCGGTCATTCTGCGCACCGCCGACCCTGTTTATGTCAACGAACACCGCATTCGCGGCGGTGCGGGCAGCCGCGACTTCCTCGACGGCGCATTCATGGTCAATCAGATCGTTTCAGAAGACCGAGCTGCCGTACGCTTTTCTGCACAGGCCAACCAATCTGACGGTTCGATCACAAATACCACGCTGGACGCCGATGATGCGGCCTTTAACGATCTGCAGAATTACAGAGCGAAACTTCGGCTGAACCCTGCGGATAGTTTCGAGGCAATCCTATCCTATCAATGGCAGCGCACGGAAAGGGGTGCTGGTGAAACAGCAATTGACGCATTGTTCCCATCAGATCGAGAAATTACAGCAAACCTGCAAAACGATAACACTTTCACCGAACAAGTGGCATCGTTGCGCTTGTCCTATGAAATTTCAGACAGGCTCACCCTGGTTTCTGAAACAGGACTTTACCACTACGACTTCGAGTCGTTCGGGGACATTGGTGGCGATGCAACTGATGACGGGTTCTCGGACATAGACGACAGTTCGGCGGACAGCTTCCAGACAGACCTCAGGCTTTTGTTTAAAGGCGACGGTTACTCAGGCGTAGCTGGCTTTTTCTACTTGGATAAAACCTCAGATGCTGACGTGGACAATGTGATCGACACTGCACTGCTCGGTATCCCAGGGAGCACCTTTATCGTGAATTCCAAGAGCAAGGACGAAGTGACGAATGTCGCGGTCTTTGGAGAAGTGGAATTGGAAGCAAACCGGCTGCTTCCTGGATTGTCTTTCACTCTGGGCGGACGATGGGACAGAGAAAGCAAAAAAACTTCGGCGAGCACCACATATTCCTGGGGCTTCCCCTTCCCCGTGCCATTTCCTGACCTCGAAAGCACAGTCGATACTGATTACGAGGCTTTTCTGCCCAAAGCGGGCGTGACGTATGAATGGCAACCCGGACTGACGACAAGCCTGACTTACCAGGAAGGCTATCGTGCTGGTGGGGTGAATGAGAGTATTCTCGGGACTGTGGAAGAGTTTGACCCCGAGTTTTTGCGAAACATCGAGTTCGCTGTTCGTGGCGAATTCTTTGGCGGGGTACTCGTAACGAACGCAAACGTTTTCTACTCGCGGTGGCAAGATCAGCAGATATTTGTGCTCGACCTAAGTACGGGAAACACTGTCGTGGACAATGCCGGGGAAAGTGAGATGTTCGGCACAGAGTTGACAGTCGATTATCGCCCAACCGGCAATCTCGACCTCTACGGTGCAATCGGTTACCTCCAATCAGAGTTTCTCGACTACGACACGACGGGCGGTGATTTCACAGGCAATGAGCTGCCTGGCGCGCCCACCTGGACAGGCAGCTTTGGCGGTGTCTATCAATTCGACAACGGGATCGGGTTAGGATTGGACTTCAGTTACACTGACGAGGCTTTCTCGACCGCCAGTAATGACCCACGGCTCACATCGGATACCCGGTTTCTCACCAACGCCAATTTGACCTACGAGCGAGGCGGTCTTCTTGTGGGAGCATATGTCCGAAACTTGTTTGACGTGGACTACGCAACGGGACGATCTGACAATGCGCGAACACCGGTTGTCGATGATTTCTACGCAAGCGTGGGCGAACCCCTGACCGTCGGCGCGTTCCTGGAATACCAATTCTGACACGCTTTGCGAATGGCGGCAGGCACTGATGCTCACGGACGTCCTGAAAATGCGCAGCGTGGAAATGTATTGGCGATTCGATGTTTTCTCGAAATGCTCAACCTAGGTGTTCGCTGCGTCTGCACTATGTGCGGCGCAGCGAATGATGCTCCCAAATCACAGAGGCCAACATGACCGAGACAGTTACCACCACCGTGACCGCAGCCGACCCAAAGCCTCGCTCAGGCCTTTTCAGGCGGATCATATTGGCCCGACCCAAACTGGTGCGGTGGCTCCTCAGCGGGCCCGCGACTATTCTTGCGACCGCCGTCGTCATGATGGGCATGACCCACTGGTTTCCCGCTGGCGCAGCGCACGTCGATAACATCGTCATGCCCATCATTCTGTTCCCCCTGATCTGGGCGGGAATTTTTTTTTACACATGCATTGAAGAAAACCTGCCCAGAAACGTTGTAGTAGTGACAGGGTTGATTGTCGGCCATGTCATTCTGCTAGCCATGGGAGGCGTGACATGAGCTTTCTACCGCAATCGGGATCGAAACGACTGCTAAGCATCCACGGTTGGTCCGGCGTTCTGCTGGGCCTTTTGCTTTACGTGTGCATCTTCACCGGCGCCATTGTGGTGTTTGAGCGTGAAATAAACATCTGGTCCCAAGGGCAATTGGCCCAGAGCGAAGGTCTGGGCACGCGGGTGGACCATTATTTCCGTGTCAACGCACGGGACGTGGATCCCAGGTATTACGAAGAAGTCTCGATCTTCCGCACGGCAGGGGGCAATTTCAACTATCGGTTCCACACCCATGAAACCGACCCTGACACAGGCCGTATTGTGGAGCCCACGGTGCGCCTCACCGTGGATGGCGAAACCGGCGAGGTCATCGACCGGTTCGAAGGATTGCCGGGGGACCAAGGTCCGAACCCTGGCACCGCGCTGCGCAATTTTTGGGTGGATTTGCATGTTCAGCTTTATGTGCCCGCACCTTGGGGTTTGTACCTGACCGGCATTCTCGGCCTCGCTATGATGGCTGCAGCCGTGTCTGGGATTTTGCTGCACAAACACATGATCCGTGACGCCTTCGTCTCGGCGCGCAGCAGTATGCGCTTGGTTGGCGCGCGGGATTTGCATGTATTGGCAGGCACTTGGGGTCTGCCGTTTGCCATTCTCTTGGCCTTCACCGGCGCGTTCTTTAGCCTCGCGGGAACGGTGGGCGTCCCTGCCATGGCATGGGTCGCATTCAACGGCGACCAAGAGGAGATGATCGAAACAATCATTGGTCTCCCTGAGGATCTGAGCACCACCCCCGCCTCTATGGCGAGCCTGGATTACATCATCAAGGATGCACACGAACGCACCGGGGGCGCCGTGCAATCCATTCAGATCATGAACTACAACACAGAACGCGCCCGGGTGATGGTGCGGCTTTCCCCGGCAGAGGGCAACCTGACCGGGACCACGCTGGGCTTTGATGGTCCCACGCGCGCATTTCTGGGGGAACAGCCCGCATTCGGTCAGGACCCATCCATGGGCGCGTCGTTGCTGAGCTTGATCGCACCGCTGCATTTCGGAAATTTCGCGGGCGTCCTGTCCAAGACGGTGTGGCTGGGTCTGGGCTTGGCATCCGCTTGGGTGGCCGCCACCGGCATGCTGCTTTGGACCAAACGGCGCCAAGACGAACCCCTTTGGCAAAGGTTCCGCCACACCATCGTCGGTGTAATTTGGGGCTTGCCCATCGCCATGCTGGTCTCCGCCGTGGCGTATTTCTTCACTCTGCCCGCAGGCGATCCGCATTTCTGGACCCCGATGGGCTTCTTGGCCGGGGCACTCGGAGTGGTGGCATTGGCGTGGGACCGGGACCGCGCACAGGATAAGCTGAGCTTGGCGCTGGCACTTTTGTGTATCGCCATGCCGCTACTGCGGTTGGTCACCGGTGGGGCCAGTTGGAGCGAAGCGCTGATCGCGGGAGCCGCTGAAATCCTGATCATTGATCTGCTGTTGGTCGTCGGTGGCTTGGTGCTGTTGCGCTGGTCGCGGCGCCGCGCGCCCGCTACGGAGCCATTGACACCAAACGCATACCAGGAGCCAGCAGAATGATGGGCACGATCCTCACCGCATCCATAGTGTTGAGCCTCGTCGGGCTCGTCTATCTCGCCTCCACCGACCCGAAACGTCGCCGCGCGCACGGGCAAAGCCCCGTCAACCGACGCCTATTCCTGTGGCCCGCAAGACTGTTCGTGTTCGGACCGGGCATTGTGCTGATCGCCATCGCCCATTGGTCTGGCTTGGCTATCTGGGCAGGCGCGGTCACAGTCCTGGGCTGGATCATGGCCGCCGTGTCGCCCAGCCAGTATGCCCAAGCGCAGGACGTGATCATCGACAGCACCCAAAACCTGGCGAAGTCCAGCGTGGCCTACGTCTCCCCAGCCGTGGCCGCGGTGGGGACCATGGCTGGCAATCTGAGCAGCAAGATTGTCCGCCTCCGGCCCGCTACGGAACCGCCAGTTCCCGCAGGTCCAGGCCGGGTTGCGGAATTGGAAGCAAGGATCGTCGCGTTGGAAGCCCGCTTGCACCGTTTGGAAGGCACGAGCAAGCCAGACGCGAACGAGGCGGAGTTTGGGGAACAAGTGGTGATCCCGGCAGAATTGCCAGGACCCAAGGGCGTGGCACGGTAACCCTGTCTGACCATTTCAAACGCCCCGAAAAGCGCAAAGGCACCGCGTTTTCCGCCCAAGTTAACTTTTCAACTTGATATCCGACTGAAAAGCACAACCATTCAAAGCTGTGAGTATCCTTGCACTTGCAGCATGGGGGTTCTGTGTTTTGGCAACCAACCGGACATCAGTGGCACTAGCCACATTCGTGGATGACCGCGAGTTTTTGATCACGGCGGCTTGCCGGATCGTGGAAAACCGCGACATCGCCGAAGAGTTGGTACAGGAAAGCTGGCTCCGGTGGTCAGAGAAAAACTACCGCCACTGCGACGCCCGACCGATTTTCTATCGCATCGTGTCCAACCTCGCCCTCGACTGGGTGCGCCGGGGTCGGACAGAGCGGATCGCGCTCGGCCTGGGCGTGTTCGACAGCAACGACACCCGTGACGGTGAACGATTTGTCATGGCGCGTCAGGAACTGGATGTGATCGTCAAAACCCTCTACAGCCTGCCGCCACGGGTATCCCAGGCGTTTCGCATGAACCGGCTGCACGGGATGACCTATGCGGACATCGCCAAAAAACTCGACACGGTTCCGTCGCGGGCCCATGGCTATGTGGCCAAAGCACTGGCCGCCATCGCGTTGGAACTGATGGACTGACGCCAACCGCACGCCGCCATGACTGACAGCATCAAAGCCAAAATTGCCGAGGAAGCCGCCGACCTTTTCCTGCGCCTGCGCAACGACCCGGCCAATGACGCGCTGCTCGACGAATATGACGCGTTTATCAATCGGGGGCGGTTGGAACAGAAGGCTTTCGTCGCGGTGGAACGGGCCTGGCAAGGCAGCGCGCATCGACGGTCAAACGGGCGCGCCGTTGTAGGTTTCGGACTGGCAGCGATCACAGCGCTTGGGGTCGGGTTCTGGCTGGCCAATCCTTTGGCACCCACACCTGACTATGCCAGCGACACCAGCCCGACCGAGGTGACACTCGCCACAGGTGACTTTGCCCAACTGGACGCAGGCAGTGGACTGATCAATAGCTCGAACGCCGAGGCCAGGCGGTTTGATTTGGTCAAGGGTGCGGTGGTTTTCGAAGTTGCAGCCGAACCCCGACCCTTCGTGGTTACCATGGGGCCGTTGAACGTCACAGTCACCGGGACCGTGTTCGAAACCAGCCAGTTGAAAGACACCTTCGCCGTTTCGGTCTTGGAAGGCAGCGTGACAGTCCAAGATGACAATGGGCGCAGTTGGAACCTGACCGAAGGCATGCGCCTGCTATGGTCAACCACCGATGGCGGCACCGTGGATAGAGTCCTAGCCACGAACATAGCCCGCTGGCGAACGGACAGGTTGGTGACCAATGGGCTCACGCTGTCCCAAGTGGCCGACATCTTGGATCGGCGAACCGCAGGTCGCATCCTGATCCCGAACGGTGATCTCAGAGATGCGCAACTGTCTGGGATCATTGACCTAAGCAAGCCCGAGATCGCACTTCAGACACTCGCCGTCGCAGAGAATGCGCGGGTGCAATCGCTGGGTCCGCTGGGCTTTGTTCTGCTTCCGCAAAAATAAATTCATCGCCAAGCGGAAAATCCGCGACGCTGTTCCGTTGTGTCAGTGGAAGTTGAAAAACAACACGATACAGGGAAGTTCACATATGACGGTACGGTCCACAGCGCGGCTGACCACGGCGGTCCTCGCTCTATCGGCGGTAACTTTACCCGCGAACGCTTGGGCCGATGGCCACACGTCCATCCACCTGCCCGCGCAACCGCTTGAGGAAGCGATTGCAGAACTTGGCGACCAAACTGGGTTGCAAATTGTGGCGCGGTCCCAAGACCTGCGCGGCGTGGAAAGTGGCACTGTGTCAGGCTCGATGAGCCCAATGCAGGCCCTATCACGGCTGCTCAGCGGTACCGGGCTTGAGGTTCGCAGAGTTGCCGAAGACAGTGTCGTGGTCCAGCAAGCCGCATCGGACGATGAAGACGACGATTTCATCCTGCCGCCGATCATCGTCACAGGCGAACGGGTTGAGCGCGAAGTGTTCGACACTGCGTCCTCGGTACGGGTTTACGGGTCCGGCGAATTGGAACGGAACGTCCAGAAAAACGATTTCGAACGCACCATCAGCGACGCCGCCAACGTTTTGACTGTTGGGGTCAGCAACCAGACCCCCTTTATCCGGGGTCAGTCTTCGGCCGGTCCCGTCACCGGCGCGGGTGCTGCCCTGTCCGGTCAGTTGCCAAGGGCCTCTTTGACCGTGGACGGTCGCGTGCAGAGTTTCAACGAACTGGCCTATTCGCCAACATCGGTGTGGGACGTGGAAGCCGTCGAAGTATTCCGCGGGCCCCAAACCACATCCCAAGGTGCCAACGCCATCGCGGGTGCGTTCAACATCCGCACCAAGGACCCGGTTTTCGCCCAAGAATACCAGATCCGCGGCGAGGTGGGGACAGACAATAAGCGTGTCGCATCCTTGGTGGCCAACGCGCCAATTTCAAATGATATAGCCGTCCGCTTTGCCGCAGATTATCAGACCCAAGAGGGGTTCATCACCTTTCCCGCAGGTATCCCCAGCGGATCGGAAGCCGAAAGCATCGACCAATTCACCGCCCGCGGCAAACTTCTGTGGGAACCAAGCGCCCTGCCCCAGCTGAGCACCAAGCTCACCTTGAGCTACACCGACTACAGCCGACCACAAACCCAAAACGTCGTCGAACCATTCGAGGACCTGGTGTCTAATGCCACCGGCGGGTTTGCCTCGGCGTTTTACGGTTACAACTTTGCAGCGATCCACGACATTTCATACGACTTCGACAGCGGTATCCGCGTGCAAAACCGCATTCAATATAGCGAGGGTGACTCAACTAGAACCACCGACAACCCAGCCGAACAAGATTTCGCGGTAGAGGGTAACGAGTGGGGCAACGAATTCCTGGTAACTTTTGATCCCGAGGGCGGGCCGTTTTCCGGTATCTTCGGCATTTTCTACCGTGAGTCCCAGTCGGAAGTACCAGACGAAGAAGGTATCGTTTTCACCGACGAAAAGACCGATCTGGGGATCTTTACCGAAGGGACCTATCGATTTGACAACGGCTTAGATGTGACAGCGGGGGTAAGATTCCAACGGAATACCCAAGAACGTGTTGTTGAATCTGGTCCACCGACCCCATTGATGCTGGACTTCGATGGCGAGTTTGAAGCCTGGTTGCCCAAGTTCAGCGTCGGCTACGAGCCGAACGAAGACCTGCGCTTTGCATTCCAGGTGTCCCGCGGGTTCAACCCAGGCGGCGTCGGAGGATCCTTCCTCGGGATCTTAGGCATCCTACCGATACCTGATCCGTTCTTCGAATTCGATGAAGAGAAAGTCACCAACTACGAACTGAGCATGCGCGGCAACTTCTTGGACGGGCGCATGGTGCTGGCGGCGAACGCCTTTTACATGGACTTCGAGGACTACCAGTTCATTGTGCCAACGTTCATCACAGGAACCCCGTTCATCGACAGTTTCGTCGTCAATGCCGAAGGGGTTGAAACTTACGGTCTGGAACTGGACGCAAATGTACTGGTGACCCCTGACCTGCGGATCAATGCGGCCGTAGGGCTTTTGGAAAGTGAAATCACTAAGTTCGACAGCGCGGCTATTGACGTTGAGGGCAACACCCTGCCCTTCTCGCCACCGTTCAACGCCTCGCTCGGGTTTGACTACAACATAACCGATGATCTGCTGGTGGGCGGACAGGCACGCTACTCAGGAGTATATTACTCTGATCTGCAAAACAGCGATGGTAACAAAATCGATGGCGTGACGACCATCGACTTGCGGGCATCCTACCAAGTGACCGGAACCACTCAAATCTACGGCTATGTAAACAACCTGCTCGATGACATTGAGCCCTTGAGCATCTCTGGCACTGCCCCGAACCGGCTCGCAACCACGACGCGCCCGCGCGAAATTGGCGTTGGGTTCCAGTCAACTTTTTAAGCAAAACCGACCGGGCCCGACAACGGGCTCGGTCATTCCCGCACCCGATGGCGAGCCAATCGCCCGAAAGTTGCAGTCTTTGATGACAAATCGTTTCCCACACCCTAGAGTGAACAGAAATCGCCCAAGCCTCTGATAAGGTAGCGGATATGGACGTCGTGACCGAAACGAACCCAATTGGTATTGTCGCAAAAATCAAACACCATCTGAACAGCCGCCCGCGCACATACCGCTGGATCGCGGCAGGTCCGCTGGGCTTGATTGCCACAGCGATGATCATTGTTGGGATGGTGTTCTACATCCCCCAAGGCGGTGCGCAGGTGGACAATCTGGTGATCCCTGTCATCCTGTTTCCACTGATCTGGGCTGCGGTGTTCACCTATACGATCCTCGACGAAAGCCTGCCCCGCCTTTACCTGAGCCTCATAGTTCTGATCCTGGCCAACACCGGCCTTTTGGTCTTCGGAGGCTGATATGAGCTTTCTGGTCCAGTCCCAATCCAAACGCATGTTGGCCGTCCACGGATGGAGCGGCACGATCGTTGGGATATTCCTTTATATCTGCATTTTCACCGGCGCCATTGTGGTGTTTGAGCGTGAAATCGACATCTGGTCAATGGGCGCTGTGGAAACCGAGGTTGGACTACCCAGCCGTGTGGACCACAATTTCCGGGTCTATTCCCGCGATGTGGACCCGGAGCTACTGGAAGAAGTGGTAATTTCGCGCGCCCTGGACGGGAATATTTCCTATCGGTTCACCGGTCACATCAGGCACCCGGACACGGGGCAGATCACGGACTATATGCGCCTGGTCAACGTGGACCAAGACACCAACGAGGTCGTCAGCGAGTCCGAAGGTTTTATCGGCGAGTTGGACTTTGGCCGCGCGGAGCTGTCTCGGTTCTGGGTGGATGTGCATGAAGAACTTTACATCCCTAACCCTTGGGGCCGCTACATCACCGGACTGCTGGGCCTGTTCATGATGTTTGCGGCGATATCGGGGATTTTGCTGCACAAACATTTGATTCAAGATGCATTTTTGGCGGTTCGGAAGAACTCCCGCCTGTTAGCTGCGCGTGATTTGCACATCTTGGCCGGCACTTGGAGCCTGCCCTTCGCGATCCTCTTGGCGTTCACCGGGGCCTTCTTCAGCTTTGCGACGACCTTAGGCATCCCGGTCATGGCAATGCTCGCGTTCGACGGGGATCAAGAGGCTTTGATTGCTGCGGTTTTACCCCCGCCCGCCGCTGTGGATTTCACCCCGGCTTCCATCGCAAGCTTGGATTATATCATGAAGGATGCCCTGGCGCGCACAGACGGCGGGTATGTGCAATCGATCATGATCCTAAACCACAACACTGTCAGCGCTGAGGTCCAAGTACGGATTGCAGCCGCAGCCACGGACTTAAACGGAACAACCCTGGCTTACGACGGGGTGTCGCGGACCTTCGAAGGTATCATTCCGATCTTTGGGCAAGAGGCGTCGCTGGGTGCTGCGCTATTCTCGCTGCTCGGACCCCTGCACTTCGGTGACTTCGCCGGTTTGGCATCGAAAAGCGTTTGTTTGGGCTTGGGCCTCGCCGCCGCGTGGGTGACAGCCACCGGCATGTTGCTTTGGACGGAACGACGGAAAGAAGACCGCCTATGGCGGCGCTTCAACAATTGGATATTGCTCACGGTCTGGGGCTTACCCTTCGCCATGATGGTGTCGGCGACGGCGTTTTTCGTCACCCTGCCCGCGGGTGATCCCGGGTTCTGGGTGCCATGGAGCTTCGCGCTGGCCATCCCGGTGGCAGTCTACTTGGCCCGTGACCCAGACCACACCCAAGCACGGCTACGTTTGGCCAATGCGGTTTTGGCAATATCGCTCCCAATTCTGCGGCACCTCATGGGCGGTGCAAGTTGGAGCGAAGCGCTCATGTCCGGTGCATTCGCTGTGATCGTGGTGGACGCCATGCTCATCATTGCCGGTCTGATCATGCTGCGCAAATGGCGGCGCGATACCGCCAAGGATGTCACTGCGCCCGCCGCGAACGTTCAGGAGCCAGCGGAATGAATAGTCTTCTGATCTGGGGCACCATCTTGGTCTCGATGCTCGGGATCGGATACCTCAACCTAACGGACTCAAAACGTCGCCGATCCCACCAGTTGGAACCGGTGAAAACGCGCCGTTTACTCTGGCCCGCTCGGGCACTGGTTTTCGCACCGGGTGTCGCTCTGATCGCCATGGGACACTGGGCTGGCTTCACCATCTGGCTTGGGGCGCTCACGGTTTTGGGTTGGGTGATGGTTGGCATCACCCCCAACACCTATCGACACATCCGCAGCGACATGATCGCCCTCGCGGTGCGCGCTCGACTACAAGTGGCCGATTACCTGACGCCGTTGTCCCAAATCGGCGCTTTGGTTTCGCAGAAGGTTTCGACACGTCTTGTCGGTGTGAGCCTTGGTTCGCGGCGCTTGGGCCCAACACCGGCAGACGCGGCATTGGTCAAAACACTGGAGGCGCGCGTTGCCGCGCTAGAGGCCCAAGTCCGTGAGCTTGAGGAAAAGTCGAGTGTAACGGACGGCGACGGCAAATATGTCATCGCCTATCCGGCGGCGGAGTAAACCCACACTTCGTTAGCTGTTTGTTTGCGACCAAGTCAGGCCTCTGCCTCCCGAGCTTTCCGCGCATCGCGAAAACTCTTGATGAAGTATACCTTTGCCAGAACACAGGTCGCCATCATCACCAGGCTGCGGAGTATGGCCAATACATCACCGTCGCCCAGCGCTGACATCAACGGCATGAACAGGGCCAGCAGAATGACCAAGGTCAGGGTCACCGCCACATGGGCAATGATTTTGTTTTCGGATTTCACCCCAGGGTGACAGGCCAAGAGCGCCACGCCGAACCCCACCGGGATCAAGGCGGTAAAGTGGGCGGCACCGACGGCCAAGAAACCCCAAGTGCCAATCAAGATCAGGGACGCGGCATTGATGATGTTTGCTGTGGGCGCGATCATGGCAAAACCTCTTTGTTGAGACATGCCAATAAGATAGGGCTCAAAGGTCAACCGGCACTGGTCTAACAAACGTTTTCCGTCAGTGCTCGGGCCCGTCAGCGCTTTCTTCGCCATGGAAAAATGGGGTCATCTGCGCAATCACGACAGAGTTTTCCGCCAAAGCGCGGTCCATCAACGCTCGTTCTTCGGTCGGTATGTCATGCCCCTGCGCCAACCGTTCCTCCAACGTGCCGTAGCCGGTCACATCCAATGGATTGAGATCAGCCTGTTTCAACAACGCCACGGTTTCGCGCACGGCTTCGGCCTCATCGAC
>JBCDFD010000010.1:0-30502 GCA_039178645.1 Pseudomonadota bacterium
CGATGTATGTCATGCCAACACTGGACTTGGAACGGGATGGACCCACGGTGGTCGAAGTTCCTCCGGGGGCACTCGGGGCTATAAACGACGCCTATTTCCGTTACGTCGCCGACATTGGTCCGGCAGGCCAGGACGAAGGTAAAGGCGGCGCTTATCTGATCTTACCCCCGAACTACGAAGGCGACGTGCCGGACGGATACTTTGTCGTGGATGCGCCAGGTTTTCGGCATTGGGTTCTTCTCAGGATGTCGGTCGCAGATGGATTGGACGTCGCATTTGAAAACGTTGCCTCGAACATGCGGATCTATCCACTGTCCAAAGCGGAAAACCCGCCCGCCCTGGAGCTTATCAATGCCTCAGGAAAGTCATTCAACACCATCCATGCCAACGATTTCCAATTCTACGAAGAGCTAAATTCGGTCGTGCAAAAGGAACCAATTGACTTCTTCCCAATTGAAACGCGTGGTCTTTGGGCGTCCATTGGTATCGAAAAGGGCAAACAGTTCGATCCCGATGAGCGGATGCGCGGCATCCTTGTCGATGCGGTGGCCATCGGAAACGCCGCGGCTCGATCCATCGTATGGTATCCACGCGCAGACTGGAACATGGCCGGAATTCAAACATTCGACGGAGCGAACTGGAATTCGGCGTTCTTGGATGCCGATGTTTTTTTTGACGGTGACGACGATCAAACGATGAACACCGACGCTCGAGTGACATTTCATTACCCGTACACGGTGGTCACGCCTGCTATGGCCAAACCCCGCGCTGGTGTCGGGTCAGACTACCGCGTGTCATTCCTCGACTCAGGCAATCAGCCCTTCGATGGGTCTAAAACCTACAAAGTCACCATGCCCCCAAACCCGCCAGTGGAGGATTTCTGGGCGTTTACAGTTTACGACAGCCAAACCCGCTCAATGCTGCAAACGGATCAGCCGTTGCCGTCCATTGATAGCATCCAAAACGATCCAAGGCTGAACGACGACGGTTCCATTGACATTTACTTTTCTCCCGACGCCCCGGACGGGTGGGAGGAAAACTGGGTTCAAACCCTGCCTGGCAAAAGCTGGTTCACTATCCTTCGGATGTACGGCCCGAAGCAGGAATGGCTGGACGGTGAGTACGTGCCGGGCGAGATTACTTTGGTGGAGTGAGCTTCGCGTTGCCACCGTCGACCGGGACGGCTACCCATCTGGGGAACCACGGAGGCGGTCATGTTTCAGAGTTTTGACAGTTCCAGCAACCCCGAAACAGGTCCGGCCCGCTTGGCGGCTCTGCGCGAGGTGATGGAGGGCAAAGGACTAGACGGGTTCCTGATCCCACGGTCTGATGCACACCAAGGGGAATACGTTGCCCCGCGCGATGATCGGTTGGCTTGGCTCACTGGGTTCACTGGATCGGCGGGGTTTGCCATTGCTCTGACGGACGTGGCAGGTGTTTTCGTCGATGGGCGTTACCGGCTGCAAGTGAAAGCTCAGACAGACCAAACCGTCTACACGCCCGTGGACTGGCCAGAAACCAAACCGGGAGATTGGCTGAAGGATCAGCTTGGCGAACATACGGCCAAGATTGCCTACGACCCATGGCTCCATTCCGTGGACGAGATTGATCGGCTGCGTAAATCACTGGATGGCTCGGCCATCACTTTGGTGGAAAGTCCTAACTTGGTGGACCGCGTTTGGGAGGATCAGCCGGGTCCGCCAATGGGTGTCGTCAGCCTTTACCCTGAAGAATTGGCGGGCAAGTCATCAGCCGCGAAACGGGCGGAAATCGCTGCGGCACTAAGCGAGGCGGACGACAGCGCGGCGGTCCTCACATTGCCCGATAGCATTGCGTGGCTCCTGAACATCCGCGGGTCCGACATCCCCCGCATTCCCATTGCCCAAGGGTTCGCCGTGATCCACGCCAGCGGTGCGGTGGACCTGCTCATGGCGGAGGCCAAGTTGGGCCAGTTTTCCCTAGACGCCGAAATCACGGTTCATGACCCGAATAGCTTCGCAAACGCCCTGGCGAAGCTCGCAGGCCGCGTGCGCATCGACAAGGGCAGCGCGCCGGTGGCGGTCAAAACAGCTTTGGAGACCGGCGCGGCAGAGGTCACATTCGGCAAAGACCCGTGCAGTCTGCCCAAAGCATGCAAGACCCCTGCTGAACAGACCGCCGCAAGGGCGGCCCATCTGCGCGACGGGGCGGCGATGGTGGAATTCCTGGCCTGGCTCGACCAAGCCACGGACGCGATGGTGGCGGGCACGGGACCGGCGATCACCGAGATTGATGTGGTCGAGAAACTGGAAGGCTTCCGGCGCGCCACCAATGCGCTCAAGGACATCAGCTTCGACACCATCTGCGGATCGGGGCCGAACGGCGCGATTGTGCACTATCGGGTCACCCACTCCACCAATCGCACCTTGCAGCCCGGCGAATTGCTGTTGGTGGACAGTGGGGGACAGTACCTCGACGGCACCACCGATATCACGCGCACCATGGCTGTGGGCATGCCCCCCGAAGTTGCGAAGGCTGCCTTCACCCGTGTTCTCAAGGGGCTGATCGCGATCAGCGAAGCACGTTTTCCCAAGGGTATCGCGGGTAGCGACCTGGACGCGGTGGCGCGCATGTCATTGTGGCAGGCTGGGCAGGACTACGGCCACGGGACTGGGCACGGCGTTGGACAATATCTATCGGTGCACGAGGGGCCTCAGCGGCTGTCACGGCTTGGGCGGGAGCCTCTGAAACCTGGCATGATCCTATCCAACGAACCTGGATACTACCGAGAAGGCGCCTTTGGCATTCGGTTGGAAAACCTGATCCTCGTGGAAGAAGCCGCAGAGATCGCGGGGGGCGATCCGGAACGGAAGATGCACGGGTTTGAAACGCTCACGTACGTGCCTTTTGACCAACGGTTGTTGGAGGTGGCGCTGCTCAGCGATAGCGACCGGGCTTGGTTGAACCGCTACCACCAAGAAACCCGTAAACGACTGCGGTCACTGGTGAGCGACTCGGCGCGCACATGGTTGGATCGGGCCACTGCGCCGCTCTAGGCGTAGACAAATTGATGAGCATTTGACCTGCACTGGGCCAACGGGGACGATTGCCTAGCGTAAGCTGAGCATGGAATTCCGCCATTTCGTAGAGTTTTAGCTTCCTTAATGCCCACTTTCTTGTACGACCTTGGGAAAGTTACCCAAGTGTGAACTGCCCAGGATCGGTGCCAACAAATCAAAGGGCGCAAAGCTCGGCACTCAATCTCCGCGGCGTTCCCAAACGCACGAGAGGACAGTGCCGTGGTTGCAAGGAATGAAGTCAGCAGCATCGTGAACGGGTCCAACAAGGCCATTGGCCTTGAGATGGAACAGTTGGTGGGCGGCCAGATCGTGGCCTCGTTCAGCTATGAAAGTGCCGGTAACTGGATCACTGCGATCCAGGTTTTCCCGGCGGACCTGTCCAGTTCGGACCCGCCGATCCTATTGGCCACATCGCCCACCGCACCTGCGGGGAAACCGGTGCTCACTGCGCTGAGCGATGGGGGTTTCGCGTTGCTCTACCGCACCGATGTCGGTCTTTTCCTGGACCGATACGACTCCAACCTCGCGCAACTGCCCGGCTATCCGGTGGAGATTGAAAGCTCGTTCACTGGAACACAGACTCCGTTTTCCCTGGTCGAAGGTTTAGACGGCGAAGTGATGATCGGGTTCGTCAGCGACAACGGCACACGTGACCGGGTCAACGTTGAAACCGTGAACGAATTCGGCGGCAACGTTTTCACCTCGACCTTGGGGCTCGGGTTCGCCAATTATACGGACCCGGTCGTGAAGGTGAGCCCGCTGTTTTCCACTGTGAACAGCACCGGCTACGTGGCGGTGGCCTACGATCCTGGAACAACACCGGGCTTGGTGAACCTGGAGGTGCGCAAGTTCCGCGCCGACAATTCCAGCATCACCACCGTCCCGATGACGCGCGATGACATCGTCGATTTCATGTTGGAACGTCTGGACAATGGCAATTGGTTGCTCGTCACTCTCTTGGACAGCGGGTTTCCCCAAGAAATTGTGGTTGAGGTCCTCAGCGATGACTTTTCGGTTCTAGAGTCCTCATCCACTCTGACCGTCGTCATTTCCTTGACCAAGCTGGACCACGTCGTTTTGGACGATGGCTCCATCGCTGTGGTGGCTGTTCCTGAATCGAGCCTCGCCGCCGGCGACTATTGGATGACCTTCGACGGCGAAACCGGCGCGTTGGTCAAATCACCGGCCTACGCCCAGTCCTTTAACTTCGGCGAAGACCGCGACGAGCCATTTGATCTGATGGCCCTCGATGGCGGTGGCTTCGCCATTGTTCGCGAAGCGTCGAACAGCAGCAACGGCTACTACACCGACGGTCAGAGCGTTGTGACCATTCTCAACCAAGGATCGCAGTGGGCGGACCGGACCACCTTGACCTCCGCCACCGAATACGACGCCGGCGCAGCCAATGACCGGATCACAGGATCGGACGAAGACGACATTATTATGGGCGGCGCCGGTGCCGACACGCTCACCGGGAATGGCGGTGACGACACGCTCATCTTGGATGAACCCTTCAGCTATGGCTTTGGAGAGTTTGAGGTGGCCCACGGCGGTCAGGGGGATGACCTGATCATCAATGAACAGGGCAGCGCCGAACTGTCGGGCGGGAATGGCCGCGACGCGATCTTTGGCGGGACGGATGCAGACGACATTAACGGTGACCTGGGCTCAGACCTGTTGCGCGGTGGCGGTGGTGACGACACCGTCGCTGGCGGCAAGAACCGAGACCACGTCTTCGGCGATTTCGGCAATGACATGGTCCGCGGCGGTGACGGACGGGATGTGGTCGACGGCGGCGGCGGCAACGACACCGTGCGCGGCGGCGAAGGCAACGACCGGACCTTGGGCGGCGACGGCAATGACCTGATCCTGGGCAACGCCGGCAACGACACACTCACCGGTGGGCTGGGCAACGACACCATGAAGGGCGGCTTGGGCAACGACGTGTTTAAGTTCACCGATGACGGGCTGAGTGGCTTCGGCACCGCCCAGGAATTCGATGTGATCCTCGATTTTGTCAAAGGCGAAGACACCATCAAGTTCGCACGCGTCACCGGCGTGAGTGGCTTTTCAGATTTGGAGATTGTCCAGGAAGGCGAAATTGGGGTCATCACGGCTGGGGGCCGCGAAATATCGGTGATGATGACCAGTGGAACTCTGTCCGACACCGATTTCAGTTTCGTTTGATCCGGCGGGACTGCGGACGGGGACCGCTTGGTGGGGAATACCCCAATATCAATTTGGGTCGCGATGGGCGAAAACACCGTCATCGAGGCCGCTGATGTGGCCGACTACTCCCTCTCTCCCTGAAGTTAGCGCCGGTCCCAGTGGATCGGCGTTCTTTTTTGGCAACGCGGCTCAGGCGATCAGAACCATGATCACGGTGACGCCACCTATGACAACGAGAGCCGCAAGGGCAAGCATACCGCTCATCCGAGGGTCTTTGGGATCATCTGGCATGGCTTGGTCCTTTGTGCGGCTACGTCCCAGTTAAAACTGGCACATGGCCTCCCGTTGTCCAGCGATTGGGCCGTGGGGACCGGAGGTTAGCGGTCACTCTCCTGTTGTCCAAACATGGCGAAGGAGCTAGCCTCGGGCCGGCCCCATGGACGCGCACTACCTGCTGACATGCTTTGCAAACGCGTCGGCATAGTCGGGATGCCAGCGGCTCAGGGCGGGGCGGTTTTCGATGATGTCGCCGACCGCCCACGCGATACGTTTCTCGTCCAATTCGCGAGACACGTCATTGTCTGGACACAGAATGTAGAAATCGCCTAGGTTCATGCTGTCGAGGAAGAACTCCACAGTTTGCTCGGCGGTCCAGGCAGAGGTCGGTTTTTCGGCTGCGCCCACCATGGGTGTATGGACAAAGCCCGGAATCAACAGGTGCGCGGTGATCTGAGACCCGTCCGCATTTCGCATTTCATGGGCCAGGGCCTCCGTGAATGCTTTCAACCCAGCCTTGGACACGTTGTAGGCCGGATTGCCGGGCGGCGTGGTGATGCCTTGCTTTGACCCGGTGTTGATGATCGCGCCAGGCCGCCCACGGGCCACCATGCCGGGCGCGAAGACCTGCGTGCAGTGGATTGGGCCCCAGAGATTGACGCCGAGCGTAGCGTCCCAAACGTCCAGTGGGCCTGTGATCGTTGACCTCCGACCAATGCCTGCATTGTTCATCAGGATATCAACGCCGCCAAAGCGGTCTGTGACCTGGGCCGCTAGAGTTTCCACCTGCGCGCGATCTGAAACATCGGTGGCAGCGGTCATGACCTCTGGCGCGCCGGCCTGCTCTAGCTGAGTGGCCGCCGCCGCAAGCTTATCCTCAGCCCGGTCAACCACAACCACCCGCATCCCCAAGCCCGCGAATTTCGTGGCCGCAGCCAATCCGATCCCTGACGCGCCGCCGGTGACGACGGCCACTGATGAAGGGGTGAATGCGGGGTGTGTCATGGATACCTCCTGAGCATAGGGCAATGTAACTGGCCAGCGTGTCACCGGCCAAGTCAGATTAGGCCGCTTCGGCTTCTTTGGTTTTCAGAGTGAGCATGTCGCCCATGCCGAAGTTTGTCATCAGCCCAGCGGTAACATCAGCCAGTTGATCGTTCATCGGTTGGACCGCATCCCCCATGCCAATCTGATCCACCGCCGTGCGGAACGGGCGCGTGCCGGGCACCGCTTGGATCAGGGCCAGCGCCGCATCGGACACCAGTTGCGGGTTCTGTTGCGGATTGGCGGCGAGGAATTCACCGAAGCCTTCTTGGGACGCTTTCGGCGCGTTGGCCATTTCGCCATACCCTGCGTTGCGGTCAGGATTGGACGGTTCCAATAAATTGCCGAAGAAACTGGTGGGGAACCCGCCGGGTTCGATCACCGCCACGTCCACGCCAAACTGGCTCAGTTCCACGCGGTAGTTTTCGCTCAGCGCTTCCACCGCCCACTTGGTGGCATTGTAAGGACCATAGAACGGCAGGATGACACGACCCAGCAGGCTTGAGATGTTCAGGATCAGCCCCGAGTTGCGGCCGCGCATGTGGGGCAGAACCGCTCGGGTCATCCGTTGGACCCCAAACACATTGACGTCGAACAAGCGTTTGAAATCGTCGGCAGAAAAGTTTTCCTGCAGCCCGTGGGATCCAACACCTGCGTTATTGATCAGCACGTCGATGCTGCCCAGGGTGGACAGCGCTTCGGCCACGCCCGCGTCGACCGAGGCATCATCGGTGACGTCGATGTTGATGACCTCTGCGCCGAGCGCGCGCAAATCCTTGACCGCGGAGGCGTTGCGCCCGTTGGGGTCGCGGACTGTGCCCGCCACGCGATGACCCGCTTTGATGAGGTCCGCCACCATCAAAGCTCCGAACCCACCGCTTGCGCCAGTAATCAGAATGTTCATCGGTCTTTCTCCATGTGATTGCCCCGACCTCGGGGCTTCGTGATGTGGAAAAGAGCTACCGCTTGCCATCACATCAGAACAGTGGGATATATTTGAACCCATGGTTCAAGAAATTGGAACGGTTGGCCTGTCCGCTTTGCGGTGTTTTCACACGGTGGCGCGGTTGGGCGGGATCAGCGCGGCGGCGGATCGGCTGGGCATGGCCAAGTCCGGGGTGAGCCGACATGTGGCGCTGCTCGAGTCCCATTTCGGGGTAAAACTGCTCGAACGCGGGGGCCGAAGTGTCAAGCTGACCCCAGCAGGGACACGGTTGGATCACCGCATTCAGTCCATCTTGGCCGAGGTTGACCTGTTGGGTGACATTGCCCGCGAGGAAAGCCTGGGCGTCAGCGGGCAGGTGAACATCGCCGCCACACCTGAGTTCGGTGGCCATGTGGCGAAGCATCTGTTTCCGATTATCCAAGCCCGGCACCCGGACCTGAAACTGGTCATGAAAACCGACTACGCATTTGAGGACATGCAGGATCCCAGCACCGACATTGCGTTCCGTATTGGATCATTCAACGATGACAGGCTGGTGGCCAGACAGTTGGGCCAGTTCCATGCATGGCCGGTGGCAGCGCCGAAACTGCTGTCGGACCATCCAGTCGAGCACCCCGAAGATCTCGCCAAACTGCCTTGCATAGTGTTTCGCGGCGATCAGACCGGCAGCACTTGGCGGCTGTATCGCGAAGGCCAGGAATCCATTGTGGACGTCACAGGCCCCGCTGCGGTGCGGAACTTCACCGTGCTGCTGCACCTCGCCATCGCGGGGCAAGGGCTCGTATTCCTACCGCAGTTCATGTTGACCAATGCATTGGCATCCGGGGCATTGGTCCGGTGCCTGCCCGACTACGTATCGCGCCCGTTCCCGGTTTATCTGACCTTCCGCCCAGGCACCCGCCGCATTGCGCGGCTCGATACAGTGATTCAATTGGCCGAAGACCATGTGCCCAAACTGCTCTCTCCCGAGCACTGACGGATCCCGGTCCAGCCGCCCAAAACTTGGACATTGCTGCATGTGCACGCGAACAGTGTGACCAGAATCCCACGTCGGTTCAACAACATCACAGGGCCCTCCAGGCCGCGTTGACTTCGGAACATGGCAGGTCGAAACCACAGGTGCTTCGGTTCTGGTGGGTTCCGCCTGTCAGATGAAAAGGGAACGCAGTGCGGCCTCGCTTGGCCTACTCTGCGGCTGCCCCCGCAACTGTAAGCGGCGAGCGATACCGGACATGCCACTGACGCGCCTAAGCGTTGGGAAGGCCCGGAAGAGCGTCGACCCGCGAGCCAGGAGACCTGCCGAGGCGATCACCCTGTCCGGGTGCGGGGCGCGCCGCGGGCAACGGTTGATCCGTAGAGGTGACATTTTCACCGTCTGCGGAGGGCCCTTCCTTCAAAGACATATCAAAGACCTTCGGCCTGTGTTCAGGCCGCATTGAAGGAACACGACATGACACGTTGCGCCCTTTGCGCCCTGCTGGCCTCCACCGCGCTCTCACCTCTCGCCGTTTTCGCCCAAGACAACGACTTTGAATTGCCGTCCATTGTGGTTTCAGGTGGTTTGACACCCGTGGCCAGCGAAACCTTTGGCCGGGCAAATACGGTGATCACTGCCGAAGATCTGGAGAACCAGAATAAATCCTACGTGGCTGACGTTCTGCGCACGGTGCCCGGCTTGGCCGTGTCCCGCACGGGTGCATTCGGCGGCCTGACCCAAGTTCG
This sequence comes from Pseudomonadota bacterium, assembly GCA_039178645.1. GTDB lineage: Bacteria > Pseudomonadota > Alphaproteobacteria > Rhodobacterales > Rhodobacteraceae > Mangrovicoccus. Next base: position 9,217 of record JBCDFD010000010.1, read on the forward strand.
CATTCGCGGCAATGAGGGCAACGCCACCAAAGTGATCATTGACGGGATTGATGTGTCGAGCGCATCCCAAGGCGAGTTCGATTTCGGCAGCCTGCTCACGGCAGATATCGAGCGGATCGAAGTTCTGCGCGGTCCGCAATCGTCGATCTATGGGTCGAATGCCATGGGCGGCGTGATCTCAATCACCACTAAACGCGCCACCAAACCTGGCGTGTCGGGTAGCTTCAATGCCGAGGTGGGCACCGACAACAGCATCAACACGCTGATCGCAAGCCGTTTCGCCGCCCCTCGAGGTGATCTCAGCGTTTCCATTGCCGGATTTCAAACCGACGGGTTCGATGTGTCTGGCACCGATGACAACGACAAGGATTTTCTGGACGGTTCGGAAAATGTCACTGTCAACGCCAATGGGCGATACTTCGCAACGGAAACAGTGACCTTGGGTGCAGTGGTGCGCTACACGGATCGATCAGTGGACTCCGACGATGACGTGTTCGCAGCACCCACAATTGACCAGCTTGTGGCCAACGCGGACAACCGCAATGACACCACCTCGCTCTACGGTCTCGCCTTTGCTGAGGTTGAGCTGCTGGAAGGCCGCGTCCTGAACCGGTTCGAACTGAGTGCCGTTGACGAAGAGAGCGAGTCTTTCGAGGATGGCGACCAGACGTTCGGAAACGAAAGCGGGCGTACCAAATTCAGCTATGTGGGGACCTTGGCGTTGGACGCAGCCACCCTTTCCAGCGCGAACCACACTTTGTCGTTTTCCTACCAGTGGCAGGAAGAACGGTTTCAACAGACCAATGGCGATGGGTTGTTCTTTCCACCCCCGCCCAACGATCCGTTCTTTGACAAACAAGAACGAACACAGCAATCCACCGTATTGGAATACCGCGGCAGCTTCCTGGGTGCGCTCGATCTTCAGGCCAGTGTCCGCTATGATGACAATGAGGACTTTGAGGACTTCACGTCCTACGCCGTCGGCGCATCATACTTCATCGCGCCCAGTGGCACACGGGTCCACGCCTCTGTCGGCACGGCCAGTGTGAACCCGACATTTTCCGAGCAATTCGGGTTCTTCAACAATTACCAAGGCAACCCGGACCTGAAACCCGAAGAGAGCTTTGGTTGGGACATCGGTGTCGAACAAAGCCTGTTCGACGGGCGCGGTTTGCTGGATGTGACCTACTTCCAGGAGGATCTGGAAAACGAGATCCGCGATGTGTTTTCCACGTCCATCAACCTTGACGGCACCAGCCACAGACGCGGCGTGGAAGTGACCGGCCAGTACACGGTGTCCGACGCGCTCGACCTGTCGTTGGCCTACACCTATTTGGACGGCACCGAAGAAGTCCCCACCGAAGCGGGCGGCTCGCGCGACGTGGTGGAGGTGCGCCGGCCAGAACATGACCTGTATCTCCAAGGGACATACACCCTGCCCAACGACCAGACTTCGGTGACCTTGGGCGTTCAGTATGTGTCGAACCTCTATGATCTGGATTTCCGCACAGCATCATTCATCAGCGGAGAATTCGACGACGATTTTGACCGGGTGAAACTGGACGATTACTTGCTTGTGGATGTGTCGTTCCGGCATGCGGTCAGCGATACTATGACCATCACAGGTGCGATCACCAATTTGACCGATGAGGAGTATCAGGAGCTTGCCGGGTACGCGACGCAGGGTCGGACACTGTTCCTTGGCGTGGCCGCGTCCTTCTAAGGCGATGCTGCGCCGATGGCTCATTTTGGCGGGCCTGGTTTTCGGACCAACCATCGCTGGGGCAGAGCCTCCATCTCGCGTGGTGTCCATGAACCTCTGCACCGACCAGCTTGCCATGATGCTGGCGGCGGAGGGGCAGTTGCTGTCGGTGTCTTACTTGGCCGTGCAGCCACGGGGATCGGCCATGGCAGAAGAGGCCAAAGCCTACCAACTGAATCATGGGCGCGCGGAAGAGATTTATCTGATGCAGCCCGATCTGGTGATCGCGGGCAGTTTCACCACCCGTGCTACGGTGGACATGCTGCGTCGTCTGGGTATCCCGGTGGAGATTTTCCAACCGGCCTATGGATTGGATGAGGTCCGCGACCGGCTGTTACAAATGGGTGATGTTCTGGGACAAGAGGTCAAAGCACAGGCGTTCGTCGCCGATTACGACGCTCGGCTAGAAGCTCTCCGTGCTGACATCGCAACGCGTCCCAGTGCAGCGCTTTACTACGCCAACGGCTATACCTCCGGTGACCGCACATTGGCCGGGCAAATTCTCACCGCCGCGGGGTTTGAAAACGCTGCCGTCGCAGCTGGGTTTAGCACCGGTGGGATCATGCCGTTGGAGGTGCTGACTCTGCTCGACCCCGATGCCTTGATCACATCGCAACCTTATCCCGGCGCGTCCCGATCCGAAGACATCCTGGACCATCCGGTGGTACAAGGCATGCGTGAGGGCCGCGCCAGCGGCACCTTCACCGACCGCGACTGGGTGTGTGGCACGCCCTATGTGCTCCGGGCCATTGAAGCGCTTGGGGACCTGCGCCGTGACATGGAGGGTGGCTGAGCCGTGCGCCCGCTTGCGATCTTTCTCAGCCTGTGCCTCGCTGGTCTCTTCATCGCAGGACTGACACTTGGCCCCGCTCAGATCGGACCGCTCCAAAGCCTGCGCGCGCTCCTTGTCGGCGATGCTGGCCCGCTAACACTGGTGATGCGAGAAATACGCCTGCCGCGGGCAATCCTTGCCGTGATGGTCGGGGCCAGCCTGGGCCTCGCGGGCGCGGCCATGCAAGGCTACCTGCGCAACCCCTTGGCAGAACCTGGGTTGATCGGCGTGTCCGGCTCTGCCGCGTTGGGCGCTGTCATCGCAATTCAAACCGGGTTTGCTGGCGCTGTGGCCCTGGGCCTGCCCGCCATGGCACTGGGCGGCGCGCTGGCGGGCGTTGTCCTGGTTGTGGCGCTCGCGGGTCCTCGCGGGTCCTCGCTCACGCTTATCCTTGCAGGCATAGCCATTTCAGCCCTGGCTGCGGCTCTGACCTCGTTGGTTCTCAACCTGTCCCCCAATCCATTCGCGGCCAACGAAATCGTCTTTTGGATGATGGGATCACTGGCGGACCGGTCAATGACCCATGTCTGGATCGCTTTGCCTTTTATGGTGGTCGGATGGGTGCTGTTGGCGTCCCTGGGGCGCGGGCTCGACGCGCTGACATTGGGTGAGGACGCCGCCGGGGCCATGGGCATTTCACTCAGTCGCCTGCGTTTGATCTTGATCGGGGGCACTGCCGCTGTGGTCGGGGCCTCCACCGCTGTGGCTGGTGCCATCGGTTTTGTGGGCCTTGTGGTTCCCCATATCCTCCGTCCGTTTGTGGGTGCGCGCCCATCCGCGCTCCTCTGGGCCTCTGCCCTGGGCGGTGCGATCATGCTCCTGGCCGCTGACATCGCCGTGCGCCTGGTCCTACCGGAACGTGATTTGAAACTGGGCGTCGTCACCGCACTGGTCGGCGCACCGTTGTTCCTGCACTTGATCTACAAAACCCGGAGGCAGATTGCGTGACCCTCCTGACCGTGGACAGCATGAGCGTCTCGCTGCGCAATCGGCCAGTCCTCCGGGATGTGAGCTTTCACATCGGCCCGGGCGAATGCGTTGGTCTCTTGGGTCCCAACGGAGCAGGCAAAAGCACTTTGATGCGCGCGGCTCTGGGACTGATACCGCACAAGGGCAACAGCAACCTGGCTCAGATGTCGCCAACGGATCGCGCAAAGGCTGCGGCTTGGATGCCCCAGGCCCGCGAGATCGCTTGGCCGGTGAGTGTGGAAACACTGGTCATGCTTGGGCGGCTGCCCCATCTGTCCAGCGGACAACGGCCAAGTGCTGCGGACAGAGCCGCGGTGGAATCTGCGCTTGCCGCAATGGATATCGCATCCTTCCGAAACCGCCCGGCCACGGAGCTTTCGGGCGGTGAACAGGCCCGCGTCCTCATCGCCCGTGCCCTGGCCCAGGATACGCCTATGATCGTGGCTGACGAACCGGTCGCCGGGCTCGACCCTGCGCACCAGATCGCCACCATGGACACATTCGCCAAATTGGCCGCTGAGGGACGGAGCATTCTGGTGTCGCTCCACGACTTGGGGCTCGCCGCCCGCCATTGCACCCGGCTGATCCTTGTCTCCGACGGCGGCATCGCCGCAGACGGGCCGCCGTCCCAGGTGCTAAACCCAGAACAGGTGGCCACGGTATTCGGCATTCGGGCCTACTACCGGGACACCGATGACGGACCTGTTTTCCAACCTCTGGCGGTGATGCCGTGAGCGCGCCAAAGGTGACTCTGGATCGGCCGTGGCTGTCGGTGGACCTCGGCGAGCCCAAACGCATCCTAAGTTGGGCCATCAACCGCCCGGGCTTCGTGACCGCAAACCGCATCGTCTGGCGAGAAGTGCGCAACGCAGACCTGCCACCGGGGTTTGATGTGCACGCTTGGCTGGCAACTGAACTGCACGCACGTGGAGAAAGCCAAAGCGTGGCCTTCCTGACGTCCCGCGATATCAACCGGTTTCACACCGCCAGCGCCTCAGTCGAGGGTGTCGAAGCCTTTGTGGTTGCCACGGTGGGCCTGTCCAACGCGGAACATGTGGGGTCCCGCCAACCGATGAAGCCAGGACACTTTGGCACAATCAACGTGGCTGTTTCGCTTGATACGGACCTCAGTGACACAGGTCTGATCGAAGCCCTCAGTATCGCTGTTCAGGCGCGGACGGCGGCGGTGATGGACGCGGACATTCAGCTGCCCGATGGCTGTGCAACCGGAACCGGCACCGATTGTGTGGCCGTCGCTGCGCGCCCTGGGACGGCGGCTTACGCTGGTCTGCACACGCCTGTGGGAGAAGCCATCGGGCGCGCAGTCTATGACGCAGTGCGTTCCGGTGCGGACGAATGGAAGGCTGAACAGGAGGACAAGGCCCATGCTAGATTTGGCTGAGGTGATAAAACGGAGCCTCGACGACCCAGAAACCGGTTGGAACATGGGCAGCTTCGGAGCCATCGCCGAATTCCACCATGTCTCGGGCGACCCAGACGCCATGGCGGGCGAGGGCCTATGCCGTGTCACAGATCGCGGTGGCGTCCGACTCACGGCACTGGATCAAGCACGGCCCGTGGCATACGAGACGCTCAGCCCGAAACCGCACCGTTGGGCCCAAGCCGTCGCGCTATGCCTGCCCGAAGACCAGTGCGCCATGGCCCGCCGCGACAGGCTCACCGAACTTGGCCCGGACTTGGGGGCACTCCGTGAACAGGACCGCGGCGCAATCCTGTTTGATATGGGTCTTGCCCAACCGCAGGTGGATTTTTGCATCCGCACGTCGGACCCCGATCTGCTGCAAGTCCTTCGTGCGGCGGAGGGTCAATCGCTGTTTGACCATGGCAATCCCGCCATGCCTGCAATCCTCAAGGCGCACCCGCATCGCATTGCTCTGACACGGTTGGGGCGTGTGGAGGTCTATCAAATGATCGGCGGACCTGACACGGGTGGAAAATCGCCCGAAGGCCCGCACACCCATGTGCTGCCAAAGCTTCTGCGGGCTGAACGCACCCATTCGGCCAACACACCCATCCCGGACGGCTGGGTGCCCTGCGCGTCCTTCCATCCCGGAAATCCTGTGTCTGGGCGGTTGGGCGAGGACAAGGACTTTGACCCGACCGCATTTGATGCTTTCCAGGCATTGCTCTTGGAATGGGGTACGCCGGAATATGTCGATGCCAAACAGATCGCCTGGGACAAGCTGCGTGCGCAGGTGGCCGCTGATAGCCACACCGAGCCTCAGTCGCGGCTAGTTCGGGCAGGTCTGCGCAATGCCATTCGGCAATGGCGACGCCAACACGGGGACTCAGAGACTGTTCAGGCCTGGACTTCCCGGTTCGACCGTGATCCCGCATTGACCGAAGACGAGGCACCCGGGCACTGAAGCCGCGCCACGACGCGGTTGGTTTGCTGCCTGGTTCCCTTCGCCGTTCCTTTTGCGATGTTCGGCCATCTAACTGACCACGCCCCCAACAAGTGACCCGGCCAAGAAAGTTGCCGCCATCGCAACGGCGCCCCACGACGCGGTCCGAACCATGGCTGGAACGACCGCGGCACCGCCGGTCCATGCCCCAAGTGCACCCAAAGCGAGGAGAGCAACGAGCGTAGCTAACAGAACGCTCGCCACAATCAGCCCCGAGGGCGCAAAGAACGCAGCAGCCAGTGGCAACAGAGCGGCGCAGGCGAAGGCCGCGCCAGAGGCGAAGGCCGCCCGTTTTGGACTGGCGGAATGCAAATCCAGCAGACCAACCTCGTCGCGGAGGTGCGCCTCCAACGCGCCGCTGGCTGTCAATTCCCGCGCAACCTGATCGGCGGTTTCATCGCTTAGCCCACGTTCGCACCAAATCGCGACCATCTCGGCAAGCTCGCCTTTGGGATCGTCTTCCAGGGCACGCTTTTCCCGCTCTATCTCGGCCCTTTCGATGTCCGCTTGTGACGAAACAGAGATGTATTCGCTGGCGGCAATGGACATGGCACCGGCCACCACACCGGCCACTCCTGTGGCCAGAACGATGTCGGCCGTCGACACCGCAGCAGCCACGCCGATGAGCAGAGAAGAGATGGAAACAATCCCGTCCGTCGCCCCCAAGACAGCCGCCCGAAGCCAATGGCTGCGCCCAAGACGATGGGGATCGTCGGGATGGGTTGCTGCGAACGTATCGGTCATGGTCTGGCGAAAGGCTCTCTGATGCCACCGAAGTCTGTGTCGGCACACGCGCGCCGCGGACTTAGCTTACAGGTTGGGAACTTTCCAGTTTATGTGGGTTCTTCCTGAGGTGCATATCCAAAACGCCGCGTCGTCGGTCGTTGGGCCTCCCAAACGGACTCGTTCAGAGCGGCCTTACGGGCGCTGCCGTTCGCGTCATGTTGGAGTCTACGGCGTATGCGTGTGGCCGTCTTTGCAATCACGGCCACGGTCACAAACAACACACCGTAGAAAACGGCCATTGCGGCGGAGGTGCCGGTGTCGAGGGCATAGGCGATCCAGAACCCCGCAAGCGCGCCCGCAAGCGCAAAGACTGCGGTCAGTCCAATCATAACCGATAGGCGTTTGCTGATGAGCTGTGCCGTTGCTGCGGGAACGACCAACAGCGAAATGACCAGCACCGCACCCACAGCTTTGAACGCTGCAACCACAGTGACGGACACGAGGAACATGAACGCGGTGTTCAAAATCCGCGTGCGCATGCCAATTACGGTTGCGAACTGCCGATCGAAGGTGGTCAGCTTCAGCTGTGTGTAAAACAGCGCGATGAAAGCGGCATTGACCGCAAGCACCGCGAGCATGGTGTAAAGGTACTGCGGCCCAAGGTTTACCCCATCGACCATGAGCGCCGGGAACACCGCAAGGTTCAGATCACCGATCAAGACAGCGTTTGTGTCCAGATGGACATTCTGCAAATCCATGCTCACGAGGATGATGCCGCCCGCAAATAGCGCGGGAAAGATCAGACCCTGGGGAGCGTCGCCCGCCAGCAAACCGGTGTCGGACAACCATTCATTGCCCAAAACAACCAAAAGCCCAGCCAGTGCTGCGCCGAGAATAAGCACAGGACTGTCCAAATCGTGAGTTATCCAGAAGCCCACAATGATGCCGGGCAGCACCGCATGGGCAATGCCATCGACAATCATCGACGTCTTTCGCAAAACCACGAAAACGCCCGGCAGCGCGCAGGCCAACGCCGTGACGCAGGCCAGCAAAACGACACCCAGAACATAGCTCATTGCATGCTCTCCTCAGTTTTGAGTTCCTGCACTAGCGCCCGTCGCGCCTGAACCCGGCGCAAGGCTGTGACCAAGATGCTGCGTTTGGGCGAGGCGATTAGCGACACCAAAAAGATCGCGAAGAGAACGAGACAAATGACCGGCCCCGTGGGCACGTTCCCCATTGAGATCGACAGATACGCTCCGAGGCCACTGCCGAAGCCGCCAAACAGAGCCGACAGCATCACCATGCTAGGCAACGTGTTGGTCCATTGTCGGGCCGCGGCGGGTGGTGTGACCACGAACGCCACCATCAAAACAAAGCCAACGGCCTTCACCCCGATCACGATGGCAATCACGATGGTTGTGAACATCAACGTGTCGATGATGCGCGCGCGGAACCCCAGCATGGTGGACAACACGGGATCGAAAGTCCGCAGCGTGAATTCTTTCCAAAACACGACCATCAACACCAGGGCCAAAGCCCCCACCGCAACGCTGGTTGTCAAATCCGCCCGTGTGATGCTGGCGGCATTGCCGAACAGATAGTCTTGGATGCCCCCTTTGCCGGGAAAGGGATTGTTTGCGATGATACGCAGCAACAGCATGCCCAGCCCAAAAAAGGTGGTCAGAGAGATCGCCATGGCGGTGTCGATTGCGATTTTGGTTTGACTGGCCACGGTGTTGGCAAACAAGGCGGCGAGCGTTCCTGTGACGACCGCGCCCACAATCAAAATCGGCATACTGCGGCCACTGACGCCAAAGAGCATCACAGCGACCAGAAAAGCCAACAGAGCCCCCGGCAGCGCCGCGTGGCCAATCACATCACTGATAAGCGATTGTTTTCGCAGATAGGCGAATGAGCCGAGCGCACCGGCCACGGTGCCAATGACAGTGGTCCCAAAGAACACCATCCGAAAAACATGGTTACCGAAGAACTCCACGGGGTCCATGGCTAGGCTACTCTGCCGCCGTCAGAAAGTCTTCAGCGCCATCGCTGGCGTCATAGGCGGCACGGATGTTCTCCGTTGTGAAAGTTTCCTGCCCCGGACCTGACGCAACAATGCTCTTGTTCAGCAGCGTGACGTGATCACAGATATCCAGGACGCTGCCCAGATGGTGGTGAACGATCACGACGGTTTTCCCTGCCGCACTCAAATCCCTGAGCACCTCAACCATGGCCTGTTGGCTCTTGGCATCAATCCCCTGGAACGGCTCATCCATGAAATAGAGATCGGGGGCCTGGACCAAAGCACGCGCCAGAAAGGCACGCTGGCGTTGGCCCCCGGACAACTCGCCGATCTGACGGTTCGCCAATGCGTGCATCCCCGTCTGTTCCAGGGCTGCCATCGCGCGGGCCCTCTCAGGCTTGCCCGGGCGGCGAAGCCAACCCAGCTCGCCATAGGTTCCCATGATGGCCAGGTCGATGACTGTGGTGGGGAAATCCCAATCCACGCTGGTGGACTGGGGCATATATCCCACCCGGTTGCGGACTTTATCCAGCGGCTGCCCAAAGAATTCGGAACGGCCTGCGAGGGGGGGCACAAGCCCAAGCATGGCCTTGATCAACGTGGACTTGCCGGCACCATTGGGACCGACGATGCCCATCACACTGCCTGTGGGAACACGGAAATCGACATGGCGCAAAACCGGGTCTTCGCGATACGCGACCGAAAGATCACGGCATTCACAGGCGGTGGACATCGGGTTCACATGGCCTCGCCGAGCGCGGACGAAACGGCCCGCGCGTTGTGCAGAAACACTTCGATGTACTCATCCACGTTGGAATCTGCGCCGAGCGAGTCTGCGAAAAGCTCATCTGCCGAAATCTCAACTTCCCAGTCTAGCGCAGCCACGGCTTCTTGAAGGCTCAAAATGGCCTGGGGGTTGGCCTGGTTGTCCTGGAAAATAACCGGAATTTTGTTGTCGACGATGAACTGCGCGAGGTCCGCCAACTCAGCCGGGCTCATCTCGGCCTCTGTGGAAACGAAATCGGTTGCCATGACCTGAAGGCCGTAGATATCGCCAAAGTATTCGAATGCGTCATGCCCAGTGACCAGCACGCTGCCTTCGGGAATGGATGCCATGAGCGAAGTGGCCTCAGCATCGGCGGCACGAATTTCTGAAATGTAGGCTTTGGCGTTGGCGACGTATGCCTGGGCATTGTCAGGATCGATTTCGGCCAAATGGTCAGCCACAAAGCCCACAATCGTGGACCAAGCGACTGGGCTGTTCCACACATGCGGATCGCTAAGGTCGTCTTCCCATGGCAAGAGCATTGCCGCTGGCAGCATTTCAGCTGTGGCAAGCGCCTTGTCGCCCAAGCTCATCAGCAGGTCTTCCATCCGAGCTTCGAGGAACAGGCCATTCCAAACCACAGCATCGGCGGCCTGGATGGTTTGGATGTCCCGCGTGGACGGCTGATAGGTGTGCGGGTCGCCACCTGGTCCGACCATGGTTATAACTTCGGCCTCGGGTGCAATCTTTGACACAGCGTCGCCAAGATAACCGGTGGTTGCGTAAACGGTGATATCGGCAAGCGCCGAGGTGCCAGACACCGCCAGTGCAAGCGCGGTCGCGGTGGGCAGAATTCGAGTGCTCACGTTCAAGTCAGACCTCCAAGTCCAAGTCTTTTCGGCGGATCGCCTTTCATCATTGTCACTATGATATTGCGAGTCACTCGCATCGTCAACGTTACTGCGAGTCATTCTCAACTTGTGTTGATGAAAAGAGGCGGAAAGTGGCGCTTGGAGCTTTGCCAAACCATCCAGTGGCGATTTGTTAAGCGGCACAGAAATCGGTGTCTGAACGGCAAGGTCTTGGCTCGGATGGCAGATGACTCCAAAGGCTGGAGTAACAGGTTCAAACATCGTGCGTAGTTAGGACACCACAAACGAGGGAGCTAAACCTCTGCACCGTCCGAAAGCATTCAGATTAAAAAACCAACTCTTTCTCGGCACGCAACACTAAGGCACCGCAGACCAAGGTGAACAGATCGAGATCTTTTCGACTAACCCGAACTGCTCGTCGGGATCAGTTGAGACAGCCGATCAATGCGCAGTGGTTCATAATTGCGCACGACGGCCGCTGCTTGGGTTGCGATCCTGGACTGGGACATGGCTTGGCGCCGTTTGAAAACGATGGTGTTCTCGATCACCACGTGCTTCCAACCCGCAGCGAGAGTTTCCAAAGACCACTGCCAGTCCTCTACGGCGTAACCCGCCGCAGTGTCACGGCCACCGTACGGGAAATCCAAGTGCGCTTCTCGCGGCGCAAGCCCCATTGCATCGTAGGGGTTCGCAAAAACACAATACTCCGGGGTCATAAGCGGGTCATCGCTCGACAGCAGTTGCAAGCAGTTGTTGTGCCCCTCAAAGAACCAATTCACCTCTGGGTGAGCGATGGCTTTAACGCCCTGATCCCTCAGCCTTTTGAGTTCCAGGGTTCCCTCGCTCAGGAAGTTCTCGCTCCACAGATCATCGGCATCCAGAAACGCCAAAAAATCTGCACCGGCAAGCTGGGCAAGCGCGTTGCGCGTGGCCCCTTGGTCACCGAAGTCGTGAACGGTTTTAATCCAGCCATCGAATGCGGATTGTTCAAAGTGGTCAAGGACGCCGGGCTTTGGACGGTCAAATCCGATGCGACGTTCCACGGTGAGCCCTGCCAATTCTGCCTGGGCAATGGCCGCCTCAGCGCTGCCGAAGGTGGGACCAGCCAGGACCGTTTCCCCGTGAACTGTGACCAAAGCGGCGATATCGGCCATCAGTTTCCGTCCTTTTGCGCAAGAATATCTCGAAGGTCCTCGCGATACCGCGTCAGGTTACGTTCGTCCCGGATCCGGTCCGCTAAAATTGCCGCCCGAGCCCATGCGCCCTCTTGGTCCGCGATGACCTGTCTGATTGCGGTTACATAGTCTTTGGCACTTGCATCGGGTTTGAGCCCCACAGCCAGACCATCGTGCATCACTTCGCCAGTGCCCCCAACCAAGCTACCCACCAACGGGACACCCGCTGCGGCCACGTCCATCAGGAGTGTTGGGACGCCATCCCAGGCGCTGGTGTAAAGCCAGGCGTGGGCTTCGGACAGCGGCAACTCTGCAAAATCTGAGTATGTGCCTTTGCGGATCAGATTTGGTAGGCTTGGCATGGGGTCGCGACCTGCGTCGAGAACCGCCTTACCCCAAACCAGAAAATCCACATCTGGCATGGTGCGGGCTATTTCGACCAAGAGGTCCACCCGCTTTTGGCGGTCAAAACGCCCTGCCCAAAGAATCTTCGGCCGCGCTGTAGTTGTCGCATCGGCATCAGATGGAGCGCGTTGCACCGGCGGTACCGGGTCCAAAAGCGGAGTGCGCAAAACATGTAAGCCCGGAGCATTGTCTGGCAGCATATACCTGGACCGCAAGGTATCGGCGAGATCGTCGCTGTCGGTGATGAAACCGTTCACTTCGCCCATGGCGCGGTAGAAGAACTCAACCGGATAGCCCGCCTCATACCCATCGGCACGCATGTCAGAGCAGAAGAAATACGCAAAGAACCGGGATTGGTCTGAAAACACCTTGCCGTGCGCCAGGGTAATGTCCCAAAGCAAGCGGCTGTTGACGTTCAGAATTGTCTGGGGTGCGAGGCCACGTAGAACCGCCAAAAGCAATTTCTTCCGCTCAGGCTGTGCTGAGCTGAGGATAAGGCCAGGGAAGTCCAAATGGCGAACGCCCTCGGGGAACCATTGCGGATATTCGAGGTCCGAATGCTCGGTCCGAATGACGACAATGTCGTCAGGACTGGTGTCAGGCTCCAGCGTGGCGAAAGCGTGTGAGGCTGTGGCCGCAACTCGCGCCGCACCGCTCATTCCGCATCGATTTGTGACCACCACATGCTTCGCGGGCCGACGTTCAAGCTCGTCATACAGTCGCTTCAGGCTCGCGGTAAGGGCCACGTTCGGATTTGGCGGGATGACGTATGAGTTTGGACCGCGCGCGGGGTGCGCCACCAGCGGTTCAAACTGGGCCGCCTTTCGGACCAAAGCCGCCATCGCGCCGGTGGTGAGCCGCTGCTTGAGTTCTTTCGCCCGTCGACCTCTTTCGGCGACCATGGCCATGGCTTCGCCTGGATAGAGCGTCTGGTGCGCCACCATCGATGTGATGTTGGTCGCGTAGCCAGCAGCATTCAACCGCTTCATGTCCGCGATAATTTCAGCGGTCGCTTGGGGGTTGCCGTTCAGCACCTGCTGCGGCACCTCAGGTTCCCCAATCTGCGCCAATAGACCGTGCACTTCCTGAAACGATGCGCTTGTGGTCGGCCCTTTCTCGGCATCGTCAGAGGTCGCCAATTCCCCGGTCCAAGCTCGATTGAGGACGAAGTCCTTAAAGGCGTCTTCGTCGGGTTGTTCCGACGTGCCACCGGCAAGAATGCCCATGGGATTGCCAGGAATTCCAGCGTCCACCCATCTTCGGAACAGCCGCTTATAGGACACTTCCTGCGGCAAACCGGATATGCGCGCCAAAGCCCTGCGCTGAAGCAGTTGGCCGCTTCGGCTTTCCTTTGGCCCTTGCAGCATCGCCCGGAACGCGCGCGTCTGGGCATGGAATTGAGTCTTCGACGCCGAAATACAGGACAGATATAGGAAAGCCGCCAGTATCCGCCGTTTGTCGGACGCCATTTCACGGACGCCCTTCACCCGGCTCAAATTGCCCAGGAACGCGAGCACCCCCACAAAGGGTGGGGATATATCGTCAAGCGAGCTTTGGTGCACCGATCGTTACCTTGTCCACTTGGACTTCGCAGGGATCTTGGAATGATCGACGCGATCTTGGAACTTTCGAGCCACTTCCAGCACGTCGCTTGTCAAACCTTCGGATAGCGTGATCGGCTCCAGGCCCAAATTCAAAAACTGCTGGTTCTGAACATCCAACTCATTCTCAGCGGCTTCCTTGCGGGGGTTGTCCATGAAATCAATTTCAGCGTCGGTGATATCAGCCACCATCTGAGCCAGATCGCGCACCCGATGGGTTTCTGTCATCTGATTGAGAATTTGCGGGCGCTGACCAGCCTCTGGTGGGTTTTCAATGGCCAGTTGAATGCAACGCGCGGTGTCCTGGATATGGATGAAGGCGCGGGTTTGGCCACCGGTACCGTGAACGGTCAGCGGATGACCGACGGCGGCCTGCATCAAGAAACGGTTGAGCACGGTGCCATAGTCACCATCGTAGTCAAAACGGTTCAGCAGACGATCGTCGCGACGGGTCTGATCCGTTTGAACCCCCCAGACAATCCCTTGGTGAAGATCCGTGACACGAAGACCATCGTTCTTGGCGTAGAACTGAAAGAACATCGCGTCTTGGGTCTTGGTCATATGGTAAATCGATCCCGGGTTCGGAGGATAGACAATTTGCATATCTTCCAAAGTGCCAGCACGGGTCGGAACCTTAACGTCCAAGTATCCTTCAGGCAGAGCAATATCCACAGTCGCGTAGCCATATACGCCCATGGTGCCCAAGTGGACTAAGTGGATGTCGTGGCCGCTCTCAACAATTGCGGCGCAAATATTGTGAGTTGCATTCAGGTTGTTATCGACCGTGTACCGTTTGTGCCGCGAGGATTTCATGGAATACGGCGCTGCGCGCTGTTCCGCAAAGTGTACGACCGCATCCGGTTGTTCGGTCTTCAACAAATCAAGAAGCTGGTCGTAATCCTGTGCCACGTCCAAATTCACGAAAGACATGGTGCGGTTCGACACCTCTTCCCATGCCTTCAACCGAATTCCCATGGGCTGGATCGGTGTCAAAGAGCCCGCTTCGAGTTCGTTATCAATGTTCCGCCGCGAAAGGTTGTCGACAATGATAACGTCGTGACCCTCGGCGGAGAGGTGCAAAGAGGTTGGCCAGCCACAAAAACCGTCACCCCCAAAAACTATGATTTTCATATGCTTACGCTGCTCTTGCCAGTTTGAATCCCCAGATTTCGTGGAACTTACCTTAACTGTTCGGGGCATTGAAGAGACGCTAAACGCGCAGCGTGCCACCATGGGAGAAAGGCAACAGCCGTAGAGGTCGCCGAAAGGTTACAGAGGCCAGGTCAGGCCGCCGGTGGCATTGACCAAATCAGACTGTGACCCGTTGCGAATGCGGATGAAGTGGATCGTTTCTGGCACCGGTTTGTGGGCAATACCCGCATCCAATGTGGCCTTACACCAATGCCAGTCTTCGTGCCCAAACCCTAAGGACAAATCATTGGCACGAAAAGGAAATGACTGAAGGATCTCCGTTTTGGCAAAGGCCAATGCCGTCCAATAGTTACCCCATTCCAAGTAATTGGGGTCACACAGCGCGCTCTCACTGTCGGGGTGCCATCGAAGCTTTCGCAAGCCGCTGGAGTTGAAAAACACATTGCAAGCTGGATGCAAAATGGCATCGGGCCTTTGCGCGACAAACCTATGGGCTTCGGTCAACCAGTTTTCCGACCACAGGTCATCTGCATCCAAAAAACAGGCATAGGGTGCCCGAGCTTCGGAAAGCCCCATGTTGCGGGCCAATCCGGGGTCGCCCAGATCAACTTCAATAGTGCGGGCGTTAGGAACATTTGCAGCCGCCAGCGTGTCGCGTGTCAGGTCATCGGCTCGGTCGAGCACGAAGATCATCTCGCACTGGATTTGGTGCTCTTCAGCATGGGCCATTGCTGCAACCGCACTGCGCACAGCCGTGGCTGCCAACAGCTTTTCACGGTGCGCCGTAATTATGATTGAGATGTCACAAGCCATCGACATGGTCACCCCTCGGCATCTCCAAAGCCTCGCGCAATTTGGCGTCAAAGGCTTTGCGCGTATGCCTTTTGACCGCACGCTCCTGAAGCTGTTGCGCGCGGGCGCGCCGGGCCTCGGGATCCGCGAGCATGGCTGAAAGGGAATGTGTGTACGCGTCCACACTTCCCCATTCTTTAACGGGCCAGCCAGTGCTTTCGTCAATCAATTCCGGAACCCCGCCCACCGAACTGGCCACAATCGGCATGCCTTTGGTCGCAAGGTCCACCAGCGTTGTGGGCAGTCCATCCCAAGCCGAGGTATAAAGCCAACCGTCACAGGCGGTTAAGGGGAGGTCGCTGTAGGAATTGAATGGCGGAGACAAAGACAAGTTTGATGGCAAAAACCGGACAGGTGCAGATGTTTCCAGAACGGATTGCCCCCATGCACAAAAATCAACATGCGGCATCGCCTTGGCGATCTCCACCACAAGATCGAAACGCTTTTGCCGATCCAATCGACCGCCCCAGAGAATCTTCGGTCGCTCGCGGGATGGCTGGCTTGCCAATTGCTCATGGACCACCGGATCTTGGAATTCGCTCGATCTCGCCGGGCTGGGCATTGTCAACAATCGGTCGTGCAACTGCGACGGCACCGCGAAGCGGTCAATGATCGTGGTCCGCAAAACTTCGGTATCGAAGAAAGCAGCATCCAACGACGGGAGGATGTGACCAGGATACCAAACCGGATAACCTGTTTGAAAACCATCCGCGCGCATGTCGGCACAGAAGAAATAGGCATATAGTCGGTGGTAGTGGTTCAACTGCGGCCCGAATTGTTTGATGACCTCAAAGCCAAGGCGAC
The DNA here is from genome assembly GCA_039178645.1 of Pseudomonadota bacterium. GTDB lineage: Bacteria > Pseudomonadota > Alphaproteobacteria > Rhodobacterales > Rhodobacteraceae > Mangrovicoccus. Next base: position 25,585 of record JBCDFD010000010.1, read on the forward strand.
TGTTCACCGTGAAAATTGATTTCGGGTTCAGGCGTTTGAGTACGGAATACAAAGCAAGCACAGGGGCGTTGGTGCATGCCAGAGGTTTGGACAAATCGATGGCTGGCACATCATCTGGGTACCAATCGGCCTTGTCCCAATCAGACCGATCTGTGCGCATGATGATCGTTGGGCCCGTTGCGCTCAGCGATTGTGCCAGGACCGCGGACAAATAATCCGATCCGCCAAGCTTTCCGTGTGGCACCAGGATCACATGGGCAACCGGCGCGTCCGGTAGGCGGGAAAATGCTTCGGCAATTGGTCCATAACTTGGATCATTCCAGGGCGCGAGATACCCGCGCTCCAAATGCGGCGGCGGTAGGATGTTCGGCTCTAGCTCGGAGGCTTTGCACACAAGATCGTAGAATAGGTCGGAGTTCTGAAAAGCTCGGCGATCTTGGATTTCCTTGGCACATTCTGGATGCGCACGCAGGAGTTTCTCAATGGCCGCGCGATTGCTCCTGCTAACCTTAATGAGGTCCAGGACGCCATTGCGACACCGACGCCAAGTACGCGAAAGGTCCCGTGGGGCGTGAGCCAGCCGTTTCCACCACAGTGACTTGGAATTCAGGCCCCGATTTGGACTAAGTTTCAACCTGCTTCCTCGCGAGACGTTAAAGCTGGAAAGCATTCCTTGGACCTATTTGGCGTCAAATTACACAAAATTCCCTGACAGCCATCGACGATTGAATCGGCCTCCAAGAAACGCATCGTGCAGCAAACACCTTCTCGGATGTCCAATGACAGACCAGTGAAATCAGGTCAACTGCACAGAAAACGGCACTCAGAAGTTGTATATATTGAGCGACTGACGGTGTCGGTGATACCATCCATCAAGCTCGTTTAATCACCGCCGTGACCAGTGAGCCCCCACCAATCGGCGGTACGGCGCAGCCCAACCCCTAAGGGTACGACCGGTTTCCAGCCCAGTGTTCCCTGGGCTCGGCCAATGTCGAGGACATTTTTGGACGTATCAATCTGACGCCCAGGCTCAAATGCAACGGGCACCTCTCGCCCGAGAATGCCAGAAATCTGTCCCAAGATATCCAACAACGAATGCGCCTGGCCTGATCCCACATTGACTGACTCGGGCGGGTTTTCCACCTCCAGAGCACTCAAGAAAGCTTGGGCCACGTCGCTAACATGGATAAAGTCGCGCTCCACTGAACCGTCACCCCAAATGGGCATGGTTGTGCCCGATTTCACGTGCTGCATCGCAGACGCGATGAAACCCTGGTTGCGCACCGCCATCTGTCCTTCGCCGTAGGGATTTGAAATGCGCAGAGATACTGTGACCATATCGCGCAATTCCCGGATCAGTCGGAGGTAATGTTCGATGGAAAGCTTCGACACCCCATAGGCGTTGCGGGGTTTGGTGGGCGCTGTTTCAGACAAGGGTAAATCCGCAGCGCTGCCGTAAACCGTTCCGCCTGAGGAAGCGAAGACAAAACGTTTCACGCCTTGCTCAGCACACACTTCGGCCGATTTGATGGTCGTGACCACGTGGGCCCCGATTTCAGCGGCCAAGTCGAAATTACTGGTATTGGGCAAACTGTGGTTGGCAAGAAAGACCACCGACCCACATCCTGCCGCTGCCGCGGACACCAGTGCGGGATCCGCGGCATTGCCTATGATCCAGGGTACATCGACCAATTCCTGAGGCGCAGCAGCAAGGTCGAGCCCGACCACATCTGCGCCCTTTTGTTTGAGCGCCAGGCTCACATGGCGACCGATGAAACCACCGGCGCCCACAACAAGAATTCGGCCATCCATGGCAGTCTCTCCGCGTTTGTGATCGCACAAAACAGATTCCTCTGAGGCTCTGCAACCGGCCTATGGCCTTGGCGGCTGCAACAATCCATGGAACAAGACTGCAAGCTGACCTTCGAGGTCTCGCCACACCTACCGGAGCTTTGATGGGCAAGACGTTTGACTTAAATGACCACCGCGAATTTGCAGCTCTGTGGGAACAGGTGGCACCCTTTACCCTCACGTCGCCGGAACGTGGTTTCGCACTTTTCCAAGGCGTAAACGCGGTCCTCGACAATGACCTGCCGGGCTCGTTTGTGGAATGCGGTGTCTGGAAGGGCGGCTCTGCGATGCTCATCGCCCTCACCCTAAAAATGCGGAAGGCCAACCGACCGATTTATCTGTTTGATACCTTTGAAGGGATGACCGCACCAAATGGCAATGACGTTGATTTTCAGGGTAATTCTGCCGAAGATCTCATGGCAGGCTCGAAGGGCGGTCGCGTTGCGGAATTGGTGAAAGCCGCCGCAGGTCTCGACGAAGTGCGCGCCAACCTGGAAACAACCGGGTACAATATAAATGCCATCCGGTTCGTGAAGGGCGACGTGAAGGACACGCTCCCCATCACACACACCGGGCAAATCGCACTGCTTCGGCTGGACACGGATTTTTACGACAGCACCCTTGCAGAGATGCAACAGCTTTGGCCGCGACTGTCGCGCGGCGGCAGTTTCATCATCGACGATTACGGTCACTGGCAAGGCGCCAAGAAGGCATTTCACGCCTATTTCGACGATGGGGATCACGGTTACAAAAAGCCCCTACTGTGGCGGATTGACTACACTGGCTTCGGCGGGGTGAAACTCGAAGACCGCGTGGAACCTGGCATCCGTCGCTATGACCGCCTGCCACCGGGGTTCGAAACGCCAGACTTGGCCAGGCTGTTCCCCCATGCGGCACCGCAAAATCCCAAACCCGTCAAATGGCCGTACTTGCGCAAGCATGTGCCGCACATCTGGCGAACGGACAGTCGTGACCACAAACCATGGGCCACAGGCTACGCCTCAGCCGAGGAAGCCGCATGCCTCTATACATTGGCGAAACAATTTGCGGGCCAACGTATGTTAGAGGTTGGAACCCATTTTGGGTGGACGGCGGCACATTTGGTGGCCGCAGGCGGACAGTTGGACTGCATAGACCCAGACCTGCACTTGCCCGCACGCAAAGTGGCGGTGACCCATGCCCTGGACAATGTGAAACGCCAGGTTGATGGTGCGGGAACCTACCGACTGTGGGGAGGTTTTTCGCCCGACGTCATAGAAGAAGTTCGCGCCTCAGAGGAGGCACCTTGGAGCTTGGCATTCATAGATGGCAACCATGAGGACGATGGTCCGCGCCAGGACGCGCTGGCGGTTCTACCGCACTTGGCCGACGACGCGTTGGTCGTTTTCCATGATCTGACGTCGCCATTCGTGGAACGTGGCCTATACGTCATGCGGCAAGCGGGGTTTTCAACCCGGCTGTACAACACCATGCAAATTCTTGGGCTGGCTTGGCGGGGCGATGTGGCAGTCCCCGACCACGAACGGGATCCCAACGTGCCAATGCAGCTCCCCTGGCATCTTGAAAAGTACCAACAGACCGACTGACCGCTGCGGAAGGGAATAATCTCTGTGGTGCAGCCAAGTGTGGTGGCCAAGTTATGCCACGCCAGACATCTGGGTAGCGTGCGCCCTAAGCAGGTCTTCGATGTCCGCCGCAGTGGTTGAGTCCTCGACCGGCACATCGGCCACGATCCGTGCAGGTCGGGGGGACAGAACCAAAACGCGGTCTGAAAGGTTGATCGCCTCTTGGGCCGAGTGGGTCACCAAAATCGCGGTGGTGCCACGTGACCGCCAAAGCGGCGGCAATTCTTGGCCCAGCGTGGCCCGGGTGATCGCATCGACAGCGCCAAACGGCTCGTCCAGAAGCAGCACCTTCGGTTGGGACGCCAAACACCGCGCGATGGCCGCACGTTGGCGCATGCCGCCAGAAAGCTCTGCCGGTCGGTGATCTTCGAACCCAGACAGGCCGACGCGCGTAATGAGATCGTCCACCAGGTTAGGATCGGCGCTCTGGCGGGCCAATTTCCGACCCAAAGCCACATTGCTGCGCACTGTGCGCCAGGGCAGCAGCGCGGCGTCCTGAAACGCCATGGCCAGCCCCCCTCGCCTTGCAACAACCAATGGGGTCTCGTTGCCGATGGTCACTATGCCTTCCGAGGGCGTTTCCAATCCGGCGACCAAACGCAGGAGCGTAGACTTCCCGCAGCCCGAAGGTCCCACCAAGGCGATGGTTTGGCCCGCGGAAAACACAGCGTTGAAAGGGTCGAGTGCAGGCACCTCACCGCTCAGGCTCGCGTAGGTCTTGGCGAGCCCTTGGCAGTGGATATCCTGTCCCGCCACGGGCCTTAGCCGTGCACCTCTTCCAGGATTGAGCGGTCCCATAGGTCAGCCGTGACGGTGCGCCCCAGCAACCCCAAGGTCTCGATATTTGCCGCGATGGTGTCTTCGGTGAACCAGCCAAAGCCTTCCGCTTCGGTCAGGTCAGAGAACATCAGCGGCACTTGCCGTTCAGCCTGCAATTCTTGCGTGGCGAGGTCGAGGCCCGCGTCTGGGTAAAGCTCTGTGGTGAGCGCCGCCGCAGCCTTGGTATCTGCCACATAATCAGTCCAGCCCATGACTTCGCCTTTGAGCAATGCCACAAGTTCCGCGCGGCGGTTGGCAATGCTGTCCTCGGTGGCAATGTAAGTCTGCGAATGCACCGCATACCCAAAGTCAGCCATCAACATTGTGACGTTGTCCACACCCTGCATGGTCATCGCAACCGGCAGGTCCGTTGCCCAGCACAGCAAGCAGTCCACTTGGCCGGATACCAAGGGAGCAGCATCGTATTGCGTTGGAACCACTTCGATACCGTTGATGTCCACTCCGTTAAGTGTGCACAGCGCTTGGAGAACCGGGGTGTTCGCCACCGCCATGCCAATCCGTTTTCCCACGAGATCCGCAGGTTCGTTGACCGGATTGCCTGCCAGAGAGGCTATGGCAAACGGATTGTTCTGCATCGCCACTGCCAGAATGCGGAAGGGTGC
>JBCDFD010000011.1:0-29275 GCA_039178645.1 Pseudomonadota bacterium
CGCGGGTTTAGCGCAGCGTGACGTTTCCGTCTTCGTCCTTCTCCACGTATTCGTAGGTGACCCCATCGGCGAGGGGGGATTTGAAGTGCCACATGTGCCCCGCAACTTCGAGGTTCTCGACCTCCAAGTCAGAGATTGCGGTTTCGAAATGCGGGTCCCAGTTCACCAGCCGCTTGCCGCGATAGATGTGACTCTTTTCGTAGAGGTCGACGAAAACGCGGATCACAGCATCATGGAAGTTCGGTGCCCCGTTGCCTGCATCCGGGTCACCCAGTGCGCCCCCCATGGTGAAAGCTTCGCGTGACCAGTCGCAGGACGCGCCCAGGCGTTTAAGCTGTCCTATGATCGTGCCGCGGGATTTGACCTTTTGCTGCCAAACCCGTTCGGTGAATTTCTCGCGGCCCATCTCGACCCGTGAGGGCTCCTGGTTTGCGGCCATTTCCCGTTCGGTGACCATCTGCGTGGCTATGCCCGCGTGGTCTGTGCCCGGCTGCCACAGGGTGTCATGCCCCTGCATCCGGTGCCAGCGCACCAGAATGTCCTGGAGCGTGTTGTTGAACGCATGCCCCATGTGCAGGCTGCCGGTCACGTTGGGCGGTGGGATCATCACGCAGAAACTGGGCTGTCCGGGTTTGGCGTTGGCCCCGGCCTTGAAGGCGCCCACAGACTCCCACGCCTGGGAAATCCGAGTTTCGGCTTCGGCGGCGTTAAAGGTCTTTTCCATGGGCATCGGCTCTATCCCCTGCGAGTGTTTCGGGGGTCCATACCGAGTCGCGGGTGAGAGGGAAAGGCCTTGCTCTGCCAGGAGTGTCGCGACTTTATGTTGTCTCAATGTTTGGTGCGTTTCATGAGGGTTTTGCGGGCTGCCCGAACTGCGTGATCCGCCGCAACACCCATTCAAATGGGCCCAGAGCGAAGAACTTTCGCCACAGCATTATCGCACCCATCAATGCTCCGGTGACCACGATGGCTATGCCCACGGCCGCTGCTGGGCCCACCCCGTCCCAAAGATCGAGGCCATAGGGCCCGAAGATGGTGGTGAGGACGATGGATTGGCCGAAATAAATGCTCAGGCTTGATCCGCCTGCTGTCAGCCATTGGGCCATGCGCGGCGATGGGGGTTTTGCGATCTGAGCGATCACACCGAGGTAGCCGATAGTGGCGATAGGTGCTGCAAAGCTGGAAACGATTGTGCTGGGTACGTGGAATTCAAACTGGTTCAAACCCGCACCGAATAAGCTGAGGGTCACACCAGGGATCAGGAACCACCCACGTGCCCTGCGCCATGCAGGGTGGTCGACATGGTCGATCAGGCCCGATTTCACCGCGGCCAACCCCAGGCAAAACCACCCCAAAGCGGCGATGCCTTGGATGATCAGCAGGAACGGCAGCAGGCCAAGAAAGGTTTCACTGCGCAGAGAGACCACGTGAGACAGCGTGCCACCGGTGTTGATGGCGCGTTCCAGCGGGTGGCCGAGCGTGTTGGCTTCCGGCGACAGAAATAAGGCTGAACTGACCACGGCTTGGATCACCAGCAGCATGGCACCAAGGCGTATAAGCCCACGAACGGACCAATTGCGCAGGAAGTACAGGATGCTCCCAGTGATGCCGTAGAGCACCAGGATGTCATACGGGAAAAACAACAGAGCGTGGAGGAGGCCCAATAAAATCAGCCCTGCCATGCGGTTACGGTAGAGCGGCCCAAAAGCCAGTCCGCGCCGTTCCGCCGACCCCATCTGAAACGCAAGCCCCACGCCGAACATGAACGAAAACAGTCCGTAGGTTTTGAAATACGCAAGCCCGTCCACCAGCCAGACCACCAGGCGATCGAAACCCGATTGGATGCTTGCCGCTGGAAACCCTTCCATCGCTGGGTATGCCATAACCTGGACATTCACGATGGCGATGCCGAAGAGCGCAATGAGGCGCAGGTAATCGGGCATGAGGGCCCTGGGATGGGATTGGGACACGGTTGCGCCTCCGTTGCTCTGACAGGCCTGCGATTATCAGCGGGCGGTGCTGTCGCCAATGGTGGGGATGGGCCACTCGCCAGTCCCATTGAGGTGCCAGAAATGCTTCAAAAACACCGGCAAATTTAACCCCGTGTTTACCACCTGTGACCCTGCGCGCGGTCCCGTAAACCTGGATTAAGTACTATATCTGTCAGTATGCCCCATGGAACCCCGTTCTGATATGCCCCGGCCGCCGTGCCTCCAGCCCTTGGCGCACACGCTGCGCGAACGGCGGCGGTCGCAGGCCAGCTTGCCGAAACGGACCAAGCGGGGCCCCCAAGACCTGGTCGTGATCTTGGACGGGACACTATCCACTCTGGATCCAGATCACCTTACCAATGCCGGCCAAATCTACAAACTACTGGCAGAGCTTCCCACCCGGCAGCGTCCCACGCTCTACTACGAAGCGGGCATGCAGTGGGACAGGTTCCAGGATGTGTGGCAAGTGATGGCGGGCGTTGGGATCAACCGCCAAATCCAGCGGGCCTATGGCTGGCTCGCCTCAAGGTACCGGCCCGGGGATCGCATTTTTCTGCTGGGGTATTCCCGCGGGGCGTTCGCGGTTCGGTCATTGGCCGGGGTCATTGATCGCTTGGGCCTGCTCAAAGGTCGGGCGGCGACAGAACGCAACATCCGGGATCTTTACCGTCACTACCGCGAAGGACCGCGGTCGTCTGCCGCTCAACGGTTCGCCCGCCGGTTTTGCTATCCCAGCACCCCCATCGAGATGGTCGGTGTCTTTGACACGGTCAAAGCTCTGGGGCTCCGGCTGCCGTTTCTGCACCGGTTCACCGAGGCCAAGCACGCGTTCCATTCTCCGGAATTGAGCCACAATGTGCGCCATGGCTACCATGCGCTCGCGCTCAATGAGTCGCGGGCGACGTTCAAGCCGGTGCTGTGGGAAGAACCCGATGGCTGGCAAGGGCGTGTGGAACAGGTGTGGTTCCGCGGCACACACGGGGACGTGGGCGGTCAGTTGGCCGGACAGCTGGCGGCCCGACCGCTGGCAAATATTCCATTGGTTTGGATGCTGGACAATCTCACCCGCCACAAAGTGGCGTTGCCCGAGGATTGGCGGTTGCGGTTCCCTTGCGATTCCAAGGCGCCCACATCGGGAAACTGGACTGGCTGGGGCAAGGTGTTCCTGATCCGCAACCGCCGGGCGGTCGGCGCGGCGGCGTCCGAACATCTGCATCCCACGGCCAAACACAGCGCACCGGGCTGGGTGAGTTTGGCGGAGACGGTCTAAGCCGACGCCGACATCATTCAGCCGCCACAGAAAGCGCGGGGCTGCTTTCTAGTTTTTCCAGATCATCCTGCGCGCTTCTCACACGTGCTTGAATTCCCGAACCGACTTCGTCTTGCGGGGTCTGCAACCAGAGACGGGGCATTGACCGACTGCTCAGTTTCGACAGAGGCACGGTGACTGCGAGGCTGAGAGCCACGGGCACCATCCAAAGGCTGACGTACCCCATCGCCATCGCGATCAAGAGAGCGATGCCGCCAACAGTTTCCATCCAGTGAAACGCTAAGGTTTCGCGCCAAGTATAGCCGTCGCCGCCACGGTTCTGCGGCACCCAGCCCACCTGCTTGCCAACGGCCAAGCGTGCAACCGTGAGGCATTGTTGGACCATCAGACAGGGCGCATAGACCACAGAAAGTGCCAATTCCTGGACCGCGGACCGGAGCATTTTCGAGGCTCCGCCAAACCGTCGCCGAAGCTGTGGGGTGCACATAGCTACGCTGAGCGACAGAAGCTTAGGGACCAGCAGAAGGCCGTACATCAACGCCAGGAATATCCAGCTGTCCACTGGGCTGACCATGGGCCAGTTGGGGCGATCCGGTTGCGCCTCGGTGAAATAGACCCACGGGCCGGTGGGTTGGTCGATGGTGCCAAGCACGCTCCATGTGACCAGCAGCAACACCCAGCCGAGCGACAGCAAATATCCCATGGCACCATGGAACAGATGGAACCGCGACAGCGGGTGCAGACCGCCCGTGCCCAATAGCCGTAGGTGCTGCAGGTTGCCTTGGCACCAGCGGCGATCTCGGAGGATGTGGTCGATGAGCGTTGGCGGAGTTTCCTCGAAGCTCTCGCCCAAGTCCGCGCGTAGTCGTACCGACCAGCCGCGGCGGCGCAGCAGAGCCGCTTCGACGAAGTCGTGGCTCCAGATGAGCTGCTCGCGCCGTCCACGGCCCCGCAATTTGGGCAAACCGGCGGAATCAGCAAAAGCACTTGTGCGGATGATGGCGTTGTGTCCCCAAAAGTTTCCGCTGTTGCCGGACCAAAGCGCCAACCCGCGGCCCAAGGTTGGCCCATAAATAGCGGATGCAAAGCCTTGGGCGCGAGCAAATAGGGACCGTGCCCCGATGATTTGTGGTCCGGTTTGGATCAGGCCTGCGTCGGGGTCACTCGCCATGTCATCGCTGAGGGTGACAATGGTTTGGGCAGACATCAGGCTGTCGGCATCAAGCACCACGAAAGCTTCATGCGCACCGCCCCAGCGGCGGACCCAATCGCTCAGGTTGCCCACCTTGCGGTCGGTGTTTTCCACCCGGCGGCGGTAGAAAACTGGAGTGCGCATAGGGGCCAGAGCGCGCAGCCGGTCCATGGCCGCCGTTTCGTCCCAAGCGTCTCCTCGTGTGTCCGAAAGGACATAGAGGGCGTAGTTATGCTGGGACGCGGTTTCATCCAAGTCGTGTAGCATCGCCAGCGCGCGTGCCGCGACTGCGTCTGGGTCTTCGTTGTAAATCGGCAATAGGAGCGCGACCGACACTGAGTTGGCCCCTGCTTGCGGCTCCACAGGCTTCCTTGGTCCGATGGTCCCCGCCAACGCTGTGGCGGCGGCCAGGCCGATCCAATAGAAAACCGCGCCGACCAAGAAGAGGATGACCCATTCCAGCGCTGTGGTCCCGTCTGCCCGCATCCATGTCCAAAGCCCAGCCATCAGCGCCAAGGCGATGGAGCCCGCGCCGCCCAAACACATGAGCCGCCAGGGCCAGGCGCTGCGATCCGCAACCTGTCGACGGACCATGGGAGGGCGACGGTTCAGGTCCTGGATCGGCATGGGGAGAGGCGCGAGGGGCGGCATATGTTCCGTCTTTGTCTGCCCGTGTGGAATTAAGCCGTCCATCGGTAGAGCCACACTTCGCTCACTGGACCGTCTGGCCCGCGCAATTGGGCGCGCAACTCCGCCAGCCCCGCTTCGCCGGGGTCCATGTGGAACGCCAAGCGGGGTCCACCGGTGTCGGGGTTACGTTGCACCACCACGCCACGGATGTCGCCTACGCTGCTGCGCACGAGAGGTTTGAGCGTGCCGAGGTCGTCGGGCACGAGGCCGGTGGGTGCAAAGTCAACAACCACCGTATGGCCTGGCCCAAAGGGCGCTTTGCCGATCTTGCTGTCCGTCACTTTGGCCAGCGCGGCGTTGCCCGCCGGACCAATGGGATTGGTGGTCCAGTGCAACCGGTAGTCCAGCGCGAAATCCTGTTCCGCGGGCATCGGCTCCTTGGGCCGCCAGAAGGCCACGATGTTGTCGTAAATCTCTTTGTCGGCGGGGATCTCCACCAGGATCACATGGCCTTCGCCCCAATCGCCCATGGGCTCCACCCAGAGCGAGGGGCGGCGGTGATAGTTGGCCTCCAGGTCGGCGAAATCAGAAAACGCCCGGTGCCGTTGCATTAGGCCAAAACCTTTGGGACCCGTGTCGTGGAACGCGCTGATTTGCAGGTTCCGCGGATTGGCCAAGGGTCGCCAGATTTGCTCGCCGCCGCCGTTGACCATGGCCAAACCTTCGCTGTCATGGACCGCCGGGCGGAAGTCACTGAACCGGTCGCGGCTGGTGCCATCGAACAGGAACATGGACGTGAGCGGCGCGAGGCCCGCATGGGTGAGCGCCTTGCGTGGGAACAGGTGGGCGGACACTTCGGTGATCGTCGTGTCGCCAGGTGTGACGGTGAACCGGTACGCCCCGGTGACGCTGGGGCTGTCCATCAACGCGTGGATGACGGTCGTGGGGCTCTCCGATCCCGGACGTTCCACCCAAAACTCGATGAACTCGGGGAACTCCTCGCCCGTGGGTTCGCCCGTGTCCAAGGCCAATCCGCGCGCTGACAGACCGTAGGCTTGCCCGATCCCGATGGCGCGGAAGTAGCTGGCGCCTTGAAGGACAAAGAACTCTTCGCCAAATCCGGGCATGGACAGCGACCCACGCAAGCGCAGGCCTGAAAAGCCAAGATCGTCAGACATGGGCAAAGGGGGAACTTCGGTGCCGAACGTAAAGAGGCTCTTGTCAAATGCAATGGGCCGGGCATTGGGCCCCTCAATCACATGCACTGTGACGGCGCGGGGGAAGTAGAGACCGGGCGCAAACAGGTCCATGCGCGCCGCCGCGTCGGAGCCTTCCCAAACCGCGTGCCCCCGGTCAAACCGGATGTCACGGTATTGGACATAGGTCAGGTCTTTCCACGCTTTGGGCACTTCGGGTCGCGCTTTGAACGGCTTCAACGCCATCGCTTTGGCGCGGTCGATCACCATCGCGGGCTCAAATGGTTGGGCCTCGCCCAGTCGCACAGCGGCATCCCCATTGGCCAGCGCACCGGTGCCCGCCCAACCCAGAGCCGCGCTCGCCATCAGACCATTGAGGACAGTCCGCCGGTTCATGCTGGCGCTTTCCGTGTGCGCCAAGGTTGCGACTTGATCCAACCAGCCCCGTAGGCGACGGCCACAAGCAGCGCCATACCGCTGAGGTTCACCCCAGCCCAGGTCCAGCCATTGCGACCAACCTCGTCCAAGATCACGCCCTGGATCCGCGCGTACCACATGGAAAAGACAAAAACGGCCAACGACTGCTGCCCCACCTTCAGGATCGCGGTCAGCATCACAGCCCACACTTGGGACAGCCACGTGGTCATGCCCGGTAAGATGCGCGAACCACCCGGACCCACGGCCACCCAGGCCAAATAGGCCAGCGCCAAGAAATGCAGGTAGCGGAACAGGCCAAAGTCGGTTTTGGCCGTCAATGGCCGGATGTCGACGCGCACCGAACGGGTTTCCAGATGAAGGCTGCGCAACCAGGTCTCAAACGCGGTGAGGTCAAAGTCCCGCGGGTTTGGATATGTGCGAGACCAGTTGAACTTCAGTACAGCCGTCACCAGCACAACCACGACCGCCAGCCATATCAGGCGCTTGTCCACTGGCGGGGCAGGGAGCCAGCCCGCCATGAACGCGAACCCGGTGAAGAAGATCAGTTGCCAACCAAACGGGTTGAAAAACCATTCGCGGTCGGACCAGGGCTCGGCTGGGAATTCCAACCAATCGCCCGCCAGTCCGAACCATTGCCAAACCCCTTCCTGGGCGCCGAGCCACAAGATGCCCATGAGCGCGAAGGCCGCGTATGGCGACACACGCGCCAAAGCCACCATCACCGGCATGAGCGCCAACGCCACAATATACATGGGCAGAATGTCGAAGTAGTTGGGCACATAGGTGAGCGTCATCAGACCCACCAAGTTCTCATCCGTGCGATTGAAAAAATGCTGCAAATTCAGCGAACTGATGTAGTTTTTGTCGAACAACCCAGTGCCGTTCAGCGCCGCCATGGTCATGGCCACAGCAAAGAACAGCCCGATGTGCGCCCAATAGACCTGCCAAATCCGGTAGCCCACGCGGGTGGCGCCCAATCCCAGCCCCTTGGTGGCGAACACTTTACCAAAGGCGATGGCAGACGCCATGCCCGAGCAGAACACAAAAATCTCGGTGGCGTCAGACCAGCCAAACCGGGCCGGGATCCACAGCGTCCAATAGTTGCCCGGCGTGTGGGCGATCAGGATGATGAACATCGCGATGCCACGGAAAAAGTCGAGCCGCGGGTCACGCGTCCCGATTAAACTGGCCAGTTTGGGCGCTGGCGCGGCGGGAACCGCCTCTGCCGTGGGTGTTGTGAAGGTCATGGGGCGCCTTAAACTATGTTAACACCAGTGTCCGCTGCTATTGCGCCGGAACCGATTGCGCAAGATGCCGCGCTGCAGCGATTTTGGCGAGGCGCGTGTCCGCAAATCGGTCGCTGAACCCGTCGCGCTTCGCCGCGCGGGCTGTCAGGATGGCCTCTGTCCGGTCCAACTGACCTGCGCGCAGACCCGCTTCGACGGTCATGCGCTCGAACACGTCCCGTTGGGCATGGCTGCCACCGATGGTTTGAAGCGTGGCGCGTGCGGCGCTCAATTGTTCAAACGCCGCATCGTAGCGACCCTCGCCAAAGGCGGCGAGCCCTACAGAGGCCGCCCTACCGGGATGGTCCGCAATCGGGGCCAAGCCATCGGTTTCCTTTGCGGTGGCTGTGATTTGCGCGGTCAGGTGGTCTTGGGCCCCGGCGCGATCCCCGCCAATGAGCGCCAACATGTAATGCAGGTCCGCAAAGATCAGGCAGCCGTCTTCAACCCGATCTTCGGACAGCGCCGCCAGTTCGTCCCAGCGATCCCCCACCGGCACATCTTCCAGTTCCAACCGCGCCAGCAGCGACGTGGCGTTGGCGATGTCGCGGTAATCGTCGGTGCGGTCATGGCGGACTTTCTGGTCATAGAGCGCCAGAACCACGTCGGTTTCGCCGCGCTCCAAATGCAGCAACGCCTTGTGCCACCACACGTGATACCGGAAATTGTTGCGTGGGTCCAAGCGGGCAAATTGCCTTCGATGAGCGCGATGCCATTGTCGGCTCGCCCGGTCATGTCATGGACATGGGCCACTGCATGCAGCCCCCAGGCGTCGTCGTGCGCGTACTGCAGGCCCTCCAGACCGACACGTTCGGCCGCTGCATAGTCGCCAGTTTCCTCCAACGCGAAGGCATGGCAGCCCAGAGCATATCCACGGCCCGGATGGTCGGCACCATGGGCGGCCAAAACCCGCTCCACTGACCGGCGCATGCCCTGCGCATCACCCACAATGAAACGAACCGCATGGCTCAATTTCATGGCCAAGGTATCGCGGGGATCAGCCAGCAAAATTAACTCCAGTGCTGCAACCGCGCGTTGGGGGTGCCGCGCGATCAAGGCATCAAGCGCGTTGACCATATGCGTGGTCCGTCGCGACGTCCCAGTGTCGTGGGATTTGGCCTCCCGCAGACAGGCCCGTGCTGTGGCGACCATTTCTCGCCGTCCGAGCAACGCACAAAACATGCCCTTAACCGCATGGCCCAGAGCGAAATCTGGCGCAATTTCAAGAAGTTTCCCCAAATGCGTCGGCGTGTCCGCGCCATGTGCCAAGAACCCCAAAAGCATCGCATTCCAGTGGGAAAGGGCGGTGGGGTCGGTGAGGGCAACTGGGCTGCCAAACTGGTCGGTGGTCATATTCGCGCTCCACATGGGCTGTTGACCGCGAGTATATGGACGCGCGAGCGCTTAGATAGCACTGCAACAGTCAACCCACGCATACGTGAGCCGATGTCATTCAAATTAGACAGGGTGAAACGAAAGTGAACTATTTCGCGCCACATTTGTGACGGCGAACCGCTCAAATCGCAGTGTCATCTTTCGTGTCTTGCAATGTCGCTAGGACAGCATCGGTGTCTTCGCCAAACCTCGGTGGCGCCTTGGCATACCGCACCGGTGTCTTAGACAACTTGAGCGGGTTCCCGATCAGTGGCATGGGCCCGCTTGGCCCAGGCATTTCAATCCGCATACCGCGCGCGTCCGCTTGGTCGGACCCAAAAACCTGGGACAGATCATTGATGGGTCCCACCGGAACCTTGCGGGCTTCCAACCGCGTGACAACGTCGGTCATAGGCACTGCCCCAAGCCTGTCGGACAAAATCGGCAAGAGCGCGTCTCGGTGCGCCAACCTCGCGGGATTGGTGGCAAACCGGTCGTCCGTCGCCAGGTGCTCCAGCCCGAACGCATCGCAAAACCGTGCGAATTGTCCGTCATTTCCTACGGCCACAATCACATATCCATCGCTCGCTGCGAACACCCCGTAAGGTACGATGTTGGGGTGATCGTTCCCGCGCCGTTGTGGCACCTGCCCGCTGGTGAGGTAATTTGTGCCTTCATTGATCAGCCATGCCATTTGACTGTCCACAAGGGCAATGTCGATGTGCTGCCCTTCTCCGGTCCGGTCCCGATGCCGCAGCGCTGCCAGGATACCCACGGTGGCGTACATCCCGCACATCACATCGGCGATGCCCACGGCAACTTTGGTGGGTGGACCGTCCACCGGTCCGGTGAGCGACATGATCCCGCCGTACCCTTGCGCCATCAGATCATAGCCTGGCTTGTCGCGGTTCGGTCCGGTCTGGCCAAACCCGGATATGGAGCAATACACCAATCCGGGGTGCCGCTCGCATAAGGTGCTGTGATCAAGCCCGAATTTCACCAACCCGCCAGGTTTCCAGTTTTCAATCACAACATCCACGCGGGCCGCCAGAGCCGCCACCGTGGTTTGACCCTCGGAGGTGGAAATATCCACGGCGACCGAGTGTTTATTACGATTGGCGCACAGGTAGTAGGCTGATAGGTCCGTGGGCACGCCGTCGGCATCGGCCACAAATGGCGGTCCCCAGGACCGCGTGTCATCTCCTCCCGTCGCCGGGTTTTCGATTTTCCAAACCGTGGCCCCAAGATCACCCAAAAGCTGGGTGCATGTGGGCCCGGCCAGGATGCGGCTGAGATCAAGAATGACGAGGCCATCCAGAGCACCCGGGGTCATGGCAAATCCCCTGGCTTCATTGTTCCAAAAATACTCAATCTCCGCTGGGGTCGCCGCGCTGATGCCTCAGATCCGGCCATCATACGCCCCCCGTGGAATGACCGTTGCGATCAGCGTGAAGGTGGGCGCGTCCAACGCCTGGTCCAGAGCGGCACGCAGAGCGTCTCTGTCTCTCACCGTGTGACCGGCTCCGCCGAACGCCCGTGCCATGGCGGCGTAGTCGTGGTGCTCAAAATCCACTCCAGCATTGGCCAACTGACGCTCGCGTTGCTTTTTCTCGATCAGGGCCAGGCTGTCGTCCACAAACACCACAAAGATGGTGCGCAGGCCCATTTCCGCCGCCGTGGCCAGTTCTCCGGCCACCATCAGAAAGCCCGCATCGCCCATGAAACCGACCACGGGACGCTCTTGGTCCGCGATGCTGAGGCCCAGGGCCAAAGGCAGGGCACATCCCATGGTGCAAAGCCCCGACGATTGCACCAGCGTCCGTGGCTCTGGGCACCGCCACATTTGAGACAGCAAAATGCGATGCGCACCGCTGTCGACTGTGGCCAAGGTAGTTTCGGGAAGCACGTCCCGGCAGGTGGCAATCACCGCCGCCGGGCCCCATTCATCGTTTTCCGGGAAATCTGTGGCCAGTGCGCCTTTCACCTGGGCCACTTCGCCGCCCGACCATGTGTCCATGGGGGTTAGGTCATGGCTCAGCGCGTCCAGGGTTGGCCCCAAGTCCGCCACCATGCTCAGCGTGGCTTGGTGCATGTAATGGCTGTTAGGCTCTGGCATGATGTCGATCACGCGCTGCTGCGCAGGGTCCCATGGGGCACGCCAGCCGGTGCGCATCTCGATGGGGTCATACCCCAGACAAAGAACCAGATCAGCCGCCGCCACAAACGGCAGCAAGTGTTTGTCCGCCAAGGGCGAAAGGCCCGCTCCGCCGAGCGCCAGAGGATGATCTTCCCGAAGAATGCCCTTTCCCTTGTATGTTGTGATCAATGGCACGTTGTGGTGCGCGCAGAAATCAGCCACCGCTGCGGCGGCTCCCTCTTCGGCCAACACATCCAAGCCGGCGATGGCGACGGGACGCACCGCTTCACTCAGCCACTGTCGCGCCTGATCCAGATCGGCCCCGATGGGCGCGGTGGCCGCATAGGCGGATTGCCTGCTTGGCATCGGTGGTTCGGCTGAGACGACGGCATCTGCCACGCCAATGGGCAAATCGATGTGCACCGGTCCCTGTCGCGGCGCATTGGCCAAGGACACGGCTTTGTCGGCGATAACATGTGCGGCGCCTGCAACCATGGTGAAACTGGCCTTTGTCACCGCGCCAAACACTGCCCGTTGGTCCAAAACCTGGTGCGTGTAGCTTTGCGCCTCATCGGCGTCGACGGCTCCGGTGATGAATATCATCGGCACGCGATCTTGGCGGGCATTTTCCACCACATTCACAGCGTTGAGCGCGCCGGGTCCCACAGTAGCCACCAAAACCGCGGGTGCGCCGGTGCGGTGATAGACGCCTTCGGCCATGAAGCCCCCGGCGTTTTCATGTTTCACCAAATGGAACGCGATGCCTGCTTTGGTCAGCGCATCTAGGATTGTGAGCACCTCGCCACCGGGCATGCCAAATGCGTGGCGGACACCGGCATCGTAGAGGCGGCGCGCTAGGACGTCCGCGGTGCGGACAGTTTCAAGTTGGGACATGGTCGGGTCTTCGGTCAAATCGAGCGCGGAACACCCGCGCATTTGACCTTAGCAGAGCCCGTTAGCCGCCGGAGCGCAATGGCTCAGGGGAAGAATTCAAGCCGACGTGATCTAAACTTCGACGCCATCGGTCTTAGGGGTTGGATCAAACTCAGGCATCCATGGTGTGATGGCCGTGAGCTTTTCCTTCTGAGCATGGGCCTCGGCATGGCGACCCAACCCGTGCAACAGATGAATTTTCAAGGTCAGTCCAGCCAAATGCTCAGGATCGTGTTCCAATGCTTGGTTCACGTCCATCAGTGCTGCCGTGTTGTCGCCGCGCCGCCAATGGGTCAGCGCCCGTTGGTGGTATCCTTCGGCGAAGGTTGGGCAGTAATCCACCAGCGCATCAAGGGCGACCTCCGAGCCGTCAAAATCACCCATGCTGCGCATATCAACGCCAGCCTTCAAAAGACCTTCGGCCCGCTTGTTGGGTGCCGTGGACCAAAGCGTCGCCAGTCTTTTGGTGAGATATGTCCCGGCCGCGCGATGTTTGGTTTGTCGCAGTTCTTCCAAAAGCGCCGAGCGCTGTTCATTGAACTGCATGGGCGGCGGGCAAGTGGGAATGGCTTGCGGGGCGGCGTTCGCCTGCACCGCGACGAAGGTCAGGATGAGGATGAGAGAGCGCATGTACATAGCCCAGAACGCTTTCAGCAATTCGTCAATAAATTGTCACCGTTCTGTTACACTATGTCTCTGGGCCTGCTGAAATCTTCCAATTGCTGAGGTTTTACACATCAAAGTCCGAATTTTCCTAAAATCGACTGCGTTGACCACTGATCTGTGACGCTCCAACCCTTGATTGGCCGGTCCGAACTTCGCACCTACACGCTATGATAGTCCCCATTCGAGACCACAATCCGGCGCGGTCGGTTCCATTCGTCAATTACATGCTGTTGGCGACGAACATCGCTGTGTTCCTGTCCTACTGGCATTTGTTTCAGAATGATCGGGCGCTGATGGCGTTTTATTGGGACTGGGCGGTGATCCCGGCGCGCGTGACAGAGCTTGAGGCGCTGCACACCATGGTGACTTCAATGTTCCTGCACGGCGGGTTCATGCACTTGGCCGGTAACATGCTGTTTCTGTTCGTCTTTGGCGACAACCTAGAGGATCAGCTGGGCCACTTCGGATACCTGGTCTTTTACCTGGCCTGCGGGTTTGCCGCTGCCGCCGCGCAAGTGTTCACCGACCCAGGATCCATGATTCCCATGGTGGGGGCGTCGGGCGCAATCGCAGGCGTTATGGGGGGCTACATGCTGCTCTTCCCGCGGGCTCGGATCGATGTGTTTTTCTTCTTCATCATCTTTTTCAAGATCATTCCGATCCCGGCGTGGGTGGTGCTTGGCATTTGGTTTGGTCTGCAATTGTTCAATGGCCTTGCCGCGGACCCCAGTATGGGGGGTGTCGCCTATTGGGCCCATGCCGGTGGGTTCATGGTGGGCGTTTTGCTGATGCTGCCTGTTTTTGCGCGATTGGTTGGCCCACTGTTTTGGAAGCGAGCCGGGGGGCATCCGCCGAATCCCGAAGCGCGCTACCGCGTGGTGCGGTCCCATGTGCCAAAAACCCGAGGCCGTCCGGTGCAAACCATTCGGTCCTCGGTCCCGATGACCCGAGGACGACCGCGGCGGTAACGGCTCAGGTCGCGTCCACTTCTGACCGTTCTCGGATCACATCGGCGAACTTGTCAAAGATTGCGGCATTGCCGGTCAAAACGCCGCCACGGTCCAGGATGTCTGCGCCGGGCAGGATCGGTTCGACCATGCCACCGGCTTCGCGCACCAACAGCAGACCCGCGGCCATGTCCCAAGGATGAAGCCCGCGTTCCCAGTAACCGTCGTACCGGCCCGCAGCGACGTAGGCCAAATCCAGCGAAGCTGCCCCCCAACGCCGTATCCCGGCGCATTGTGGCATGAGCCGTGCAAAATCCTGAAGTGTGGCCGGTAGGTACGGGCGACCGCCGAAAGGCACGCCGGTGGCGAAGATGCATTCGATCATGCGTGACCGGTCGGACACGCGGAGGCGTTGGTTGTTCATCCAAGCGCCCGCGCCCTTTTCGGCCATGAACATCTCGTCCTTGGCGGGGTCGAACACCACGGCGGCCACGATTTCGCCCTTGTGTTCCAGAGCGATGGACACCGCCCAGTGGGGCAGGCCGTGCAGGAAGTTGGTTGTCCCATCCAGCGGATCAACAATCCAACGGCGCGTGGGATCTGCGCCTTCGATCTCGCCATCGGTTTCCTCGCCGAGCCAGCCGTAGTTGGGGCGGGCGTCCAGCAGGTCGTCCTTGAGCATCTTTTCGGCGGCGATGTCCGCCTTGGACACGAAATCCCCGGCACCCTTGGAGGACACCTGGAGGTTTTCCACCTCGCGGAAGTCTTTCACCAACGACCGCGCCGCCCGTCGGGCTGCTTTGACCATGATGTTTAGATTGGCGCTGCCTTGCATGGCCCGGGTCTCCTGAAACTCTGCGGCGGGCTACAAGGAAGCGCGGGGCGCGGCAAGGTCTGCTTTTGGCCCGTGCCCTTTAGAGTTGTTCCTCGGTCGCGAATTGGCGTTGTAATTTCAGAGGTTCCGTACGGGCCAGTTGGAGCACATGGGACATGAACGGCTTTTCCACATCGTCGCTGCGCACGGCGGCGTAAAGGCGGCGGGTCACACCGGCTTTGGTCAAAGGGCGGGTGACGTAGTCAGAATTGTACCGCACCTCGCGCACCACCCAGTCGGGGAGCACAGATACCCCTCGATTGGAAGCGACCAACAGCAGGATCACGGCGGTGAGTTCCACCTGACGGATCCCGCGGGGTTCAACGCCCGCTGGGATGAGCAACTGGCTGAAGACGTCCAGCCGTGCGCGATCCACGGGGTAGCTGATCAGCATCTGGTCGCGGAAATCTTCAGCTTCGACAAAGGGTTTGCTGGCCAGCGGGTGCGCTGACGAGGCCACAAAGACCGGTTCATAGTCGAACAGCGGCGAGAAGGTCACGCCGGGCAGTTTTTCAGGATCCGAAGACACCACCAAGTCGACCTCTTCCTTTTGAAGAGCGGGCAGGGCGTCGAACGACAACCCCGGTCGGATGTCTACGTCCACGTCCGGCCAAGCTTTGCGGAATTCTTCTAGGACGGGGAACAGCCATTCAAAACAGGCGTGGCATTCGATGGCGATGTGGAGCCGACCTGATTTGCCCGAACGCAGATTGGCAAAATCGTCCTCAAGAGCGGCGATTTCCGGCAGGATTTTCTCAGCCAAGCGCAACAGCCGATGTCCCGCGGCGGACAGTTTGAGCGGCTTGGACCTGCGAACGAACAGCTCAACACCAGCTTGCGCCTCTAACCCTTTGATCTGATGAGACAAAGCAGACTGCGTTATGTGCAGCATGTCTGCGGCGCGGGCCAGCCCGCCTGCTTCGTGGATGGCTTTGATGGTCTTGAGGTGGCGGAATTCCAAGTGCATTTCAAGCAAACCTCATGTTGATCTTTAGGATTATGAGTTTGTTTCACATCGCTGTCCATGGGATAAGCGCCGAAATCCAGGAGATGCCCCATGCCCACGCCAACCGTTTCGTTTGAGTTTTTCCCGCCCAAGTCGTTGGAAGGCTCGTTCCGGCTGTGGGACACGGTTCAGACCTTGGCCCCATTGGACCCACGGTTTGTGTCGGTGACCTACGGCGCGGGTGGGACCACGCGGAAGCTCACCCACGAAGCGGTGACCACCATTGGATCGCACTATGGGTTGAACGTGGCGGCGCACCTGACCTGCGTGGAAGCGAGCCGAGAGGAAACTCTGGCCATTGCAAAATCCTACGCCGAAGCGGGTGTGAATGAGATCGTGGCGCTGCGCGGTGATCCTCCGAAAGGGTCTGATGGATTTACGCCGCATCCCGAGGGGTTCACCGATAGCTGCGATCTGATTGCGGGTTTGAAAGAGGCGGGTGACTACCACATCCGCGTGGGCGCCTATCCAGATCCGCATCCCGAGGCGAACGGTGACCCCGATGCCGATGTGGCGTGGTTAAAGCGCAAGTTTGAAGCGGGCGCGGACGAGGCGATCACGCAGTTTTTCTTTGAGGCGGACACGTTTTTCCGGTTCCGGGATCGGTGTCGTGCGGCGGGGATCGATGCGCCGATCATCCCTGGCATCCTGCCCATTGAAAACTGGACTGGGGTGAAAAAGTTTGCCGAACGCTGCGGCACGCCGGTTCCGGCATGGCTGGATGAAGCATTTACCGCCGCCAAGCGAGACGGTCGCGAGGAGTTGCTGGCAACGGCGCTCTGCACCGAATTGTGCAGTGAGTTGTTGGAGGGCGGTGTGGAAGATCTGCATTTTTACACGCTGAACAAGCCGACACTCACGCGGGATATTTGCGCAGCCCTCGGTGTGCATTCCCGGTCGGCGCTGGAAGAAGTTGCCTGACAACGTCGTTTTACGAGCCCTTGGAATGAAAGTGCCGTCCCATGGCCGGTGATGCGAGGCAGGGGCTGCCCAAGGCCACGGATTTTCCACATGTCTCAGGGCTCGACATCCTGACCGGGATGCTGCGGGGGGGAGATCGCAGGTCCACCGATGCGGGACACCATGAACCTCCGGTTGGTGGGTGTGGAGTTGGGCCGTGTGACGTTCGCCGGTATCCCGGAACAGCGCCACGCCAATCCAGTGGGCCACGTCCATGGCGGTTGGTATGGGACATTGCTGGACAGTGCCATGGGATGTGCTGTGCAAACCCGATTGCCAGCGGGTCGTGGCTACACAACGTTGGAATTCAAAGTGAATATCACCCGTCCGGTGCCCGTGGGTATGGAAGTGGAGGCGGTGGCAGAGTGCCAGCATGCAGGCCGTTCCACGGCGGTGGCTCGCGGTGAAGTGCGCGGAGTGGGTGATGGCAAGCTCTACGCCACCGGGTCCACAACCTGCTTTGTGTTTGAAACGGCACGTTCAGACCAAGCGTGATCCAAAGGACGCGGGCTTTGCCCGCGATGTCCATGTCCCCACTCTGGCCTACGGCCCGAGCGGGTCCCGCCGTCTGGCCCCACCGCCTGCGCACTATTCTTTGGGTTTTGAGGCAGAACGGGGGCTTTGGTACGGGGGTGGTTGTCCTCCGCCGGTGACAGCGCTACCACACGTGGACCACGCGGGCGTGGTGGAATGGTAGACACAGGAGACTTAAAATCTCCAGGCTTAACAGCCGTGCCGGTTCGAGTCCGGCCGCCCGTACCAAGTCTGATTGGTAAACGATCGCTATTTTGATCGACGTGGTCGCCGGGCTGGCGCGGACACACACACGGCATTAGTGTGTCGCTAGAGCGATGGAAGCCAGATTTGCGGCGTTTCAGGATATGGTAATGCCAGTGTCCTGTCAGATCGGCACCGACCCTTGTTGCTGGCTCGCCCACATTCTATCTGTCCTCCCATGAGACGTTTTATTCCGTTTATCAAACAGCCGCCCACGGTGAACGTAGTTCGTTTGTCCGGTGTGATCATGAGCCAAAGCCGAGGCGGCGGTGGTTTGAGCGACCAAGGCGTGGGTCCGGTTTTGGAAAAGGCGTTTTCCAAGGGCAAACCGTCGGCGGTCGCGTTGGTGTTGAATTCGCCCGGCGGCAGCCCGGTGCAGTCTTCGCTCATCGGTGCGCGGATCAGGCGGTTGGCTGAGAAACATGACGTGCCCGTTCACGCTTTTGTGGAGGACGTGGCCGCGTCCGGCGGCTACTGGCTCGCGGTGGCGGCCGATGACATCTGGGTCGATGCCTGCTCTGTGGTCGGCTCAATCGGGGTCATTTCAGCGTCCTTTGGCGCCCATGATTTTATTGCCCGTTATGGAGTGGAACGCCGCGTCTACACGGCTGGGAAAAGCAAAAGCATGATGGACCCGTTCAGACCGGAAAAGCCGGAGGATGTGGAACGGCTCCAAGGCATTCTGACGCAAATTCACGGGTCCTTCATCGACCATGTGAAAGATCGTAGGGCAGACCGGCTCACGGACGATTTGGACCTGTTCACCGGCGAAGTGTGGGTCGGGCAGCGCGCGGTCGACTTGGGGCTCGCGGACGGTGTTGACCATGTTACACCGAAAATGAAGGAGCTTTACGGCGACAAGGTCAAATTCCAGCAATTTGGCCAGCGCCGGGGCTTTCTGAGCCGGCTGGGTGCCCGTGCCATGGACGACGTGTCCCATGCGATGCAGGAGCGTGCCATGTTCGCTCAATACGGCCTTTGAATGTTGCTGAAGATTGTCTCGCTCTTCTTGATTGGGATGGTGGTCCTGGCAATGTTCGGACGCTTGCGCGCACCGAAACTACCGCGATTGTCCGCCAAAAAATGCCGCCGCTGCGGCAAATATCAAATCGGCTCCGGGCCCTGTAAGTGTAAAGACGACTGAGTGTGATTTGGGATTGGCTGTACGTGGGCCTGGGGCTCTTCATCCTGCTTTTGGCGGGGGATGCCCTGGTCAAAGGCGCGGTGAATTTGAGTTTGCGCCTGGGCGTGCCCGCTTTGATCGTCAGTCTGACGATCGTTGCGTTTGGTACTTCGGCACCGGAACTGCTGATTTCCCTGAGCGCGCTTGAGGACGGGGCACCGGGCCTGGCGCTCGGTAATGTGGTTGGGTCGAACACCGCCAACATTCTGCTCGTCCTGGGTATTCCCGCGCTCTTGGCGGGACTGGAAACGTCCAAGAGCGAAACGCGGCAATCCTATTCCATCATGGTTGGGGTTTCGGTCTTCTTCATCCTGATTTGCTTTCTGGCGCCGATCCACTGGATGCACGGCGTGGTGCTGCTGGCGGTTCTTGGCGCGATCCTGTGGCAGCAGGCGTCGCACGCGCGGGCCCACCGAGCCGAGGTGCTTGCGGCTGGCTGTGATGAAGACGAAGAAGAGGTGGAAGGTGCCGACCCCGAGATGCCTTGGTGGCGCGTTGGCGTATCCTTGGCCCTGGGATTGATTGGCTTGCCCCTGGGGGCTGAGCTGCTGGTGGATGGTTCGGTGGAAATAGCCAAGGATTTCGGTATTTCAGACACCGTCATTGGTCTGACCTTGGTGGCCTTGGGAACGTCATTGCCAGAGCTTGCCACTACTGTCGTGGCCGCCTACCGCAAACAAGCTGATGTGGCGCTTGGCAATGTGATTGGGTCGAATATCTTCAACCTGCTGGCCATTGTTGGCATCACGAGCCTGTTCGGAACGCTGCCCTTGGACCCGCAATTCTTGCGGTGGGACCTGTGGGTGATGTTGGGTGCGACGCTTTTGCTGGCACCTGTGGTGTTTGCGCGGTTGGATTTGAACCGGATCTGGGGCGTGGGCTTGTCTCTGGCCTACGTGGTCTATGTCGCCACAGTGCTGGGGTAACGCGAAGGGGACTTTCCATGACATTGGCGCTTGTGACGGGAGCCGGTAAGCGGCTTGGCCGGGCCATGGCTCACGCTCTGGCAGATCAGGGATACGATGTCGCGGCCCACTATGCCACGTCAGCGACAGACGCAGAAACCCTGTGCGACGAGATCAAGGCCAAAGGGCGCGATGCCCGCGCGTTTCAAGCGAACCTCATCCACGAACCGGACACTGCGTCTCTGCTGCCCAATGTGGTAGAGAGCTTCGGGAAGCCGGTGACCGTTCTGGTCAACAATGCGTCGATTTTTGAATATGACACGGTAGAGACGGCGACACGGGAAAGCTGGGACCGCCACTTGGAAAGCAACCTGCGGGCGCCGTTTGTTCTGACCCAAGCTCTGGCGGCGCAGATCCCCGAGCCGACCTTGGACCAGATGGGAGAACCTGTGGCCCAGGGGCTCGTGCTGAACATGATCGACCAGCGGGTGCGAAAACTCACCCCGGAGTTCATGACCTATACCATCGCCAAGATGGGCCTGTGGGCTTTCACGCAGACAGCCGCGCAAGCCTTGGCACCGAAGGTCCGGGTCAATGCCATTGGGCCGGGTCCGACGTTGCGGGGTGGGCGGCAAAGCGAAGAACACTTTGCCAAACAACGTGCCGCAACGGTCATGTCACGGGGCGCCAATCCCGAAGATATCACGCACGCGCTGATTTATTTTTTGACAGCCCCTGCGGTCACCGGACAACTGCTGTGCATCGATGGCGGACAGCACTTGGCATGGGCCACGCCAGACGTGATTGGCGTCGAATAACGCTAGGCTTGGGCAACTTGTGCACCGGCTCTGGGTCCCCGCCCAAACGGTTACGAAAATGTTAATGAACTCATGACGTTACCAGAATGTCAAAAAAGTTCCCAATAAAATCAATACGTTGAAAAATTGACCATTTATTCATCAAATCGACGAACCGCCCATGGAACAACAAGAATCTCGGATAGCCCCAAACTTTTGGACAGAGTTATCCACAGAAACGGGGGACATGTTTCTTCTTGAGGTCCCATCCCATTCAGTGCAGCCCAGACTAGAATCATGGGTTGAGAAAACCACCTAAGAGACATGGCTGAGACAGCGGAAACCCCTCAATTCGGGCATGACCGGATCGCGTCATATGTACGCACTTTGGACGCGTCCCCGGGCGTGTACCGAATGCTTGATGAAAAACAACGGGTTCTCTACGTCGGCAAGGCCCGCAACTTGAAGGCGCGTGTTTCCAACTACGCTCGACCTATGGGTCACAGCCCTCGAATCGCACGGATGATTTCCGAAACCGCGGCGATGATGTTTTTGACCACGCGGACCGAAACCGAAGCTCTGCTGCTCGAGCAAAATCTCATCAAGCAGCTGAAGCCGCGGTACAATGTGCTTCTTCGTGACGACAAGAGTTTCCCCAATATCCACGTGTCCACGTCGCACGGGTTCCCGCAGATCTCGAAACACCGTGGCCGGAAGGCGGAGCCCGGCAGCTACTATGGTCCGTTTGCCAGCGCAGGCGCAGTGAACCGGACACTGAACCAGTTGCAAAAGGTGTTCTTGCTGCGCAATTGCTCGGATGCCCAGTTTGAGACCCGAACGCGGCCTTGTCTGCTCTATCAGATCAAACGCTGTAGCGCCCCGTGCGTGGGGTATATCTCGGAAAAGGATTATGGCTCACTGGTGGCGGACGCCGAACGGTTCCTGTCGGGCAAGTCGACCAATGTGCAAGCCAAGTTGGCCGAGGAAATGCAGGCTGCCTCCGATGCCATGGAGTTTGAGCGGGCCGCAGCCTTGCGGGACCGCATTCGGGCTTTGACCCAAGTTCAGACGGCCCAGGGCATTAACCCGCGCGGTGTGACCGAGGCGGACATCATCGCGTTGCACCACGAAAAGGGCCAAGCCTGCGTGCAGGTGTTCTTTATCCGGGCCAATCAGAATTGGGGGAACAAGGATTATTACCCCCGCGTGGGCGAAGGCGTGTCCGACACTGAGATTATGACCGCGTTCGTAGGCCAGTTCTACGGCGACCGCGAACCGCCTCGGATGCTGCTCATGTCCCATGGGGTAGAGGACGAAGACCTCGTCGCCGATGCGCTGGCGCAGAAGTTGGGGAAAAAGGTTGAGCTTGCCGTGCCGCAGCGCGGGGAAAAGGCGGAATTGGTTTCAGGCGCCTTGCGGAACGCACGGGAAAGCCTGGCGCGGAAGATGTCCGAAAGCGCCACGCAAGCGAAACTGCTCAACGGGGTGGCCGAGGCTTTTGAGTTGGACAGCGCCCCGCAGCGGATCGAGGTGTACGACAACTCTCATATTCAGGGCACAGACGCCGTGGGTGCAATGATCGTGGCGGGTCCTGAAGGGTTCCTGAAAAACCAGTACCGCAAGTTTAACATCCGCGGTGACGACATCACGCCGGGTGACGACTTCGGCATGATGAAAGAGGTTCTGACTCGGCGGCTCACGCGGCTCTTGAAAGATGACCCCGACCGCGACAAAGGGCTGTGGCCGGACCTCCTGCTCATCGACGGCGGCGCGGGGCAGGTGAGCGCGGTGCATCAGATTATGGGTGAGTTGGGGGTCGAAGACGTGCCAATGGTCGGCGTGGCCAAGGGCATCGACCGTGACGCTGGGAAGGAAGAGTTCCACCGCATCGGTCAGCGCCCCAAAGCCCTGCGCCACAACGATCCGGTGCTCTATTTTATTCAACGGCTCCGGGATGAAGCCCACCGGTTCGCCATTGGAACGCATCGGGCCAAGCGCGCCAAGGCGGTGGGTGCGACCCCGTTAGACGATGTGCCGGGCGTTGGGGCGTCGCGCAAGCGGGCCTTGCTGGCGCACTTCGGGTCCGCCAAAGCCGTGAGCCGCGCAAACCTCGCCGACCTGAAAGCTGTGGATGGGATTTCCGAAACACTGGCCCAAACCATCTACGACTTTTTCCACGAACGGGGCTGAGTGCTTCCGTTCGCGCGATGGGTTCGTTAGGGCAGGGACATGACCTGGACCATTCCAAATATCCTCACTGTCATTCGCCTCCTTGCCGCCCCGGGCATTGTGATTGCCTTTGTGCTTTTGTCTCGACCCCTGGCCGATTGGGTGGCGCCGGTGCTGTTCATCGGGGCGTCGCTCACCGATTATCTGGACGGCTACTTGGCGCGGGCGCTGGACCAGAAATCCAAGTTCGGTGCCATGCTCGACCCGATCGCAGACAAGGCGATGGTGATCATTGCGCTCGCGGTGGTGCTGGGCAATTCAGGAATGAACCCGTGGTTGGCTTTGCCGGCGGCATTCATCCTACTGCGTGAGGTGTTTGTGTCTGGCCTGCGCGAATTCCTTGGGGCCGATGCCGGGCGGCTGGCGGTGACCAAACTTGCTAAATGGAAGACCACCGCACAAATGGTGGCGCTGGCGATCCTGTTGGGGGCCATGGGCGCGGAGGCTGCGCATCTCGCGGCCTACATGCGAACAGACTTGGACCTTTACGAAAAGTTAATGGCCGAACGCGCACCGCTCTGGTGGTATGCGCAGA
The DNA here is from genome assembly GCA_039178645.1 of Pseudomonadota bacterium. Lineage (GTDB taxonomy): Bacteria > Pseudomonadota > Alphaproteobacteria > Rhodobacterales > Rhodobacteraceae > Mangrovicoccus. The sequence continues at coordinate 23,327 of JBCDFD010000011.1, forward strand.
TCGGTTTTCACGGCGGAGTTGTCGGTGCCGTCTTGCTCTGGGCGGCGGCTTTGCTCACACTGGTGACCGGGTGGGATTACTTGCGCAAAGCCATGCCATTCCTGAAGGAGGACCCTGCGCCATGATCGACGTTCTTTATTTCGCTTGGGTGCGTGAACGCGTGGGCCTGGCCAAAGAGCAGGTGGAGACGTCTGCCACCACGGTGATGGGCCTAGTGGATGAACTGCGGGCGCGCGAACCACGGTACGCAGCGGCGTTTGAAGACCTTAGTGCGCTTCGCGTGGCGTTGGACCAGGACCTATCCGATTTCGATGCTGGACTGGATGGGGTGCGCGAGGTCGCGTTCTTCCCGCCCATGACGGGCGGCTAACGGTGGACCAAGTTTTGCCGAACGCGGTGCGGGTGCAGTCCGCCCCCTTTGATCCTGGTGCCGAGCTGACGGCGTTCTCGGCCTTGCCACAAGACGCAGGCGCGGTGGTCAGCTTCACCGGCGTTGTTCGGGACAGTGACACCGGTGGGATGGTTGCCATGGAAATCGAACATTATCCAGGCATGACCGAGCGTGCGATTGGAAAAATCCGCGATGAAGCGGTGGCGCGTTGGTCCTTGGAGGCGGCGGTCATCATTCACCGCCATGGCCGTCTGACACGTGGGGAGCCGATCATGATGGTGGCCACTGCTGCCCGGCACCGGGTGGCCGCGTTTGAAGCGGCCGAGTTTCTGATGGACTACCTGAAATCCCGCGCACCGTTTTGGAAAAAAGAGATCGGCGGTGATGGTGCGGCCTGGGTGGATGCCAAAGACGAAGACGAGGACGCCTTGAGCCGTTGGTAAAGGCGTTCCCGCCAAGTTCCGTTGAGGCGTACAATCTCGGACCAAGCCGCGTCCATAGAGGCCTCTGATGCTTCCTCAAACATATTTTGGCCCATGAACCAGGTGACATAGGCTTCGAATGGAAAGTCCCGTTGCCACTGGGCGGCACGGGCCATGGCGGGGGCCATGTCGTTTGGGTGTTTCACTGGTAGCGTGGCGTGGGCGAAGTCGGATTTGGCGCAGGTGATCACAGGTTTGCGGTGCAAGAGCGCCTCAAATCCCACCGACGAGTTTTGCGTCACGACACAGTCCGCCGCGGCAATGAGGTCATGGATGTTGGCGTCAGTGACCCGGATGTGGTCGTACTGCTTGGCAATGGCCACCTGTTCGCGGCGCACCTCAGATTTGGTGCAGGGGTGGGGCTTCACGTAAATCCTTCGGTCCGTGGCTTCCGCCACTGCCGCAATCATCTGCCGGGTTGTGAGGTCGTCCATACGTTCCCGCCATGTGTCGATGTCTTGAAGAAACACAGCGGCTGCGGCGGGGCGTTTCGCTCCGCTACGTTCCTTTTGATCGCGCCGCGAATTGCTGCCATCCAAGGTGTGATCGGCGATCCGGTCGAAAAACACTCGGGCGTCGTGTGGATCAACAGCACCGGGGTCGAACTGCCTTTCGGCCATCGTTGTGAAATATCCAGCGCCCTGGGGGTCCACGGACCAGAAGCCGCGGATGTATGTTGGGCCGCACACTGGCAAGTTGGGTTGCCGAAAGGTGGCCATTTCCACCGACACATGCAGGTGTCGCCGCAATGCCCAAACCAGCGACTTGGCTTGCCGTCCGTAGATTACCAAGGGGCGATAGCCCGCCGCCCTTGCTCGGGCGGCCATGTGGTTCAGAAACGGGATCCGCCCGCCCAGAACCGCCTCAAACCGGTGACCACGGGCGTGCACCAGAAACGCCTTCGGTATCCCTTTGAGGAACTCAATCAGTTCAATTTCTGAATAGGGGCTGGGCATTGTCGGCGTCGGTCCAAATGACGCCCAAGTAGCCGCGGTGGCCTAATCGCCAGTTAAAGACGTCTCGCTTTAGCCGAGTGTGCCCTTTGTCATCGGCGACATATTTTCGGTCTGAATGAACTCGCGCAGCTCTTCACCCTCGGCCAAGGCACTGTCCAGAGCTTCCCGCGTGGCCGTGAGTTCGGATTTCAGATCGGCAATTTCAGTGCGCGCCTGCAACTCCAATCGGTGACGCGCCTCTTTGGCAGCGTCCCGTTCGTCTTCGGCCCGGTGCAGGTCTTCGGCCATGGCATCAAGCTGGCCTATTTCCGCGTCAGACACCCGAGAGAGGCGTGTGACAACCCAATGTGTCAAGAATCCCAGTAAGAAGGACCCGAACAAAAGCACCATGACCGCAATGATAAACTCATTCCGATCCATCCACAGTCTCCTGGACGACTCCTTCAGAAGACGTCAGGCGAAACGCGATCCGCCGGTTGGCTTCACGACCTTCCGGGGTGGAGTTATCAGCAATTGGTTGGGATGCGCCATACCCTTTTGCACGCAATTGGGCCGTTAGGACCCGACGTTGTGCCAGGGCATCCAGGACGGACTGGGCGCGCGCAGTGCTCAAGTTCTCGTTTTTCGCGGCATTTCCAGAGCTATCGGTGTGGCCCTGAATTTCCATCGGTACGTCTTGGCATTCGCGCAGAATCTCTGCGATGGCTTCGACGGCTTGCAGACCGTCACCGTTTAGGTCCGCCTTCCCAGAGGCAAACGTGATCTTGTTTTCCAAGAGTACCACATTGATGCGGTCTTGGCACTCTGTCGGCGATGGTCCGGTTTCGACAACAAGGGGCGCTTCATAGCTCACTTGCAGGACGGTCACACTGTCTGCCAAACGGCTGTCCAAAAGTGCGGCGAGGTCCTCTTCGCCAGTGGGACGCTTTAGGCTGCCGCTCACCGACACGGTGGTTCCGGTGACCTCCACTTCTCCGTGGCTCAGGTGGGCGAGAGCCTCCGCGGCCGTGAGGCTGCGCAGCGTCCAACCTTCGGGCAGGTCCAACTGATTTGGCGTGAACTGTGTCACATTATCATAGCCCAAGTGCGCCGTGGCCACGGACGCAAACATCGCTTGATTCACAGCCCCGTTCAGGGGACCACGCACAACCACCGCGCCATCTTCGTGGCGGGACAGCGATAGCGTTGGACCAACGTCGCTCAACGCGGCGCTTTTAGTGGTGAGCATCGCCACTTCGTACCCTTGGGGCAGGCCGGACCGAAGCGTTTCGTCCACAAAGGCAAGTTTCTCTTGCGATTTGGACCCGTCGGGCAGGACGATCACCTTTTCATCTGTCACAGTTATCGCGCCACCGCCCATGGCGTTGATGGACTGGATTGCAACCTCGGCGGCACGAGCCCAGTCAGCGTTCGGGGCCCCCAAAGCGAGCTGACAGTTGCCCTGCGCCGTGCCGTCCACCGAGTCCAGCGCGTCGGTGATCCGGGTGGCGTCAGCGGAGGTCTCGGCCACACAGCGCGACATGCGGATGCTTCCGCCTTCGTTTACGAGACGAATGGAAAACGGTTCCTGCCGCTGTCGTGCTTGGCGCAAGGCAAACTCGATCTCCAACGTATCGGGAGCCTGATCTGTGATCATACGCTTCCAGGACGCTTTGTCTTTCTCTGGCGGCAGCAAACCAGAAATTTGCAATTTTTCCGGGGTGACTTTCACCCTAACCCCTTCGAGTGCTGCAACCGCTTGTAGCCCCAAGTCAGACGACTCAACCCAACCCTCGGGGATTGGGCCACTGTAGGTTGTCACAATGTCGGACACTTCGATGTTCGTGCCAAGCGATGCGATCCGCTCAACCAGTTCGGCTTTGGTTGTGGCATCTCCTGGGATGATCCCCGAGAAGAGGATACTGTCGCCCGTGCGCATGATATTAATGTCAAAATCAGGGCGCGGCAGTGTCTCGGGCGGGGTCACCGTGATAAAGTTTTGAATGTTGCCTGGGTTGGTCGCGGCACTGGCCACCGCCATGGCACGGTACTTGGCGGCTTCATCGGGTGCCGTCCCCATCAGGATGACCTTCATCCCGTCGGTTCTTGTGGTCACCCAGTCCAGGTCTTGTTGTTCCAACAGCCGGGCCACACGCGAGCTATTCTTGTCTTCGATGTAGTCGACCGACAGCAACGCCCCGCCATAGGAGCCAGCCGCTGCCACGCATAGTATACCTAGTTTTGCCCAAGTGGTCGGTGTCACTGTGCGGTCCCTCGCGCGGCACTCAATTCGTCCAGAGACAGTTACCCGTAACTGCTTGCTGTCGCAATCAAACCAGCAGCGCGATTACGAGACTCCCCGCAAAGATTTTCCCTGCGAGATTGGTACGTTGGAATAACCGTAAGCATAGTAACGGGTTATTGATGTCGAGTTGTCGACGTTGGTTTTCCATATGCAGCACAAATCCGCCGATACCAGCGTACGCAACGGCCAAAGCCAACCATGATTCGCTTGGGCCAAACGCGGTTGACGTAGCGGCAATTAAGCCAATCGCAACAAAGACTTCGAAGCCTAGGAGCCAGGCGTGGGTGTTGTCGCCGAACAATCGGGCGGTTGATTTTACCCCGATCAAAGCGTCGTCTTCGCGGTCTTGATGGGCGTAAATCGTATCATAAAACAGGGTCCAAAATATACCCGCGAGATAGAGCGCCACGGCAGGCCACTCCAACTGGCCGCTATGGGCCGTCCAAGCCAAAAGAGCGCCCCAATTGAACGCCAGGCCAAGGAACATCTGCGGCCACCAGGTGAACCGTTTTGCAAACGGGTAGAGGCACACCAAACCCAAGGACGCGATGCCTAAAAGGATAGCGTTCAGGTTGAAGGTGAGCAGGATAAAAAAGGCCAGGATCGCCTGAGCGCACATCCAAATCACCGCGCTCTTCACCTTAACTTGGCCCGAGGGCAGGGGCCGCGATTTCGTCCGTGTGACGCTGGCGTCAAACTCACGATCTGTGATGTCATTCCAAGTGCAGCCAGCCCCGCGCATGAGAAACGCGCCCACGGTACAGCCCGTGATGATCCACAAACCGTGCCAGCCAAGTCCACCCTTTGCGACGCCCGACAATAGCACGCCCCAAAGGCAAGGGATCAGCAGCAGCCAAGTGCCGATGGGACGATCCGCACGGGACAGGCGCAGATAGGGACGGGTCCAAGCTGGCGCATAGACGTCCACCCAGTTGTCCGGCACAGCATCCGCGACCGCGCCTTGCGGGGCGGTCTGTACTGGCGTGTGGCTCGCATCGGTCATAAGAGGTCCCCATGGCTGCACCGAAGATCCGTTTACATGTAGAGCACCCGTTGGGGGCAGGGCAAATGCTCCCCCTGACGCGGGACCAGGCGCATTACCTGTTCGGTGTGATGCGGCAGGGGCTCGGCGCTCATGTCCTGTTGTTCAACGGTGTTGATGGCGAATGGGCCGCCGAAGTTGTTGAGGCTGGCAAGCGGTCCGGTGTGCTTACGGTCTTGGAACAGACCGCCCCGTTGCGCCGTCCGCCGGACCTGTGGCTGTGCTTTGCGCCGATCAAAAAGGCGCGCACGGATTTCATCGTCGAAAAGGCGGCAGAGTTGGGCGTGGCCCGCGTGCATCCCATGCAAACCCGCTTCACAAATTCCGAACGTATCCGCCGTGACCGGCTGCAAGCCCATGCAGTTGAGGCGGTGGAACAATGCGGCGGAACCTTTGTGCCCGAAGTGTCTGACCTCCTGCCGTTTGGAGCTTTGTTGGACACGTGGCCCGAAGACCGACGTATCCTGTTTTGTGACGAGGCGTTGGCGGGTGAGGCCTCAGCTTTGACGGATCTCTTTGCCAAATCGGACAAAGATCGCCCCTGGGCTATTTTCATCGGACCGGAGGGCGGTTTCGCGCCCGAAGAACGCTCTCGGCTGAATGCCCTGCCCAATGCCCATCCAGTGAGCCTCGGTCCCCGCGTGCTTCGTGCCGATACGGCTGCAGTGGCAGCTCTGACATTATGGCAGGCGCATTTGGGAGACTGGCATGGCTAATCTATCTTGGGCGACCGAGGCAGACCGACCTCGCTTGGAAGCATTCCTTTTGGATCACATTGAGGCCGCGATGTTCCC
>JBCDFD010000012.1:0-28666 GCA_039178645.1 Pseudomonadota bacterium
GGCGGAGATGGTGCGCGCGCAAGCCGAGCGTCTGACCCCGGTGCATCCTTCGGTGAAGGTGCGCGGCTGATGAAGGACATGGGCGATGGCTATGTCGCGGCCACGGTTCCCGATCAACAGCCGCACTGGCAAGACCGTTTAGGCGCGTGGTTGGCGCGGCCCAAGGTGCAGGCCTGGGCGGCGCGCACGCCTCTGATCCGCAACATCGTGCGCCGCGAAGGCGACGCGATGATGGACGTGGTGTCTGGGTTTGTTCACGCTCAAGTGCTCTCAGCCCTGGTCCAACTCGATTTATTCGAGCGTCTGAAGGATGGCCCATTGCCTGTGGATTACCTGGCCCGCGAGGCCGGGATGTCGGTGGAACGGATGTCGATCCTGCTCCGCGCGGTTGCATCGCTGAAACTGCTTCGCAAAGTGGGTGCCGATCGATATGGCCTGTCGTTCCGTGGTGCTGCCTTGGCCGGTGTGCCGGGCTTGCAGGCCATGATCCGCCACCATGACGTGTTTTACCAAGACATGGCCGACCCACTGGCGCTGTTGCGCGGCGAAGTGGACACCGGGCTTGCGGGCTTCTGGCCCTATGTGTTCGGTGCCGGGGCTGTGGACGACCCCGAGCAGGCGCGGACCTATTCCGACCTGATGGCGGACAGCCAAGGGTTGGTGGCCGATGACACGCTGGACACAGTTTCCCTGAAAGGTGTGCGGCATCTGATGGATGTGGGCGGTGGAACGGGCGCGTTCCTCAGCCGTGCTTTGCAGCGATACCCTGACCTCCGAGGGACGATCTTGGACCTGCCGGACGTGGTGTTTGAGGCGCGCGCAAAGCTAGAGGCCGCCGGCCTACGATCCAGGGTGTCAATTCAGCCTGACAGTTTCCGGGATGCTGACTTGCCCAAGGGGGCGGATGCGATTTCTTTGGTGCGGGTTTTGTACGACCATGCGGATCACACCGTGGCGGATTTGCTGGCGAAGTGTTTCGCCGCCTTGCCGTCGGGTGGACGGCTGATTGTGTCGGAACCCATGGCCAGTCACGGCACCCCTGAACGGGCGGGCGACTGCTATTTTGCGTTCTATTGTATGGCGATGCAGACCGGGAAGGCGCGGTGCCAGGCCCAAGTGGCCGAGGCTTTGCGCGCCGCGGGGTTCACGAAAATCACCTCGCCTAAGTCCCGTCGACCGTTCGTCACCTCGGTGGTAACGGCGCAGAAGCCATAGCTGCGACAATTCTGTCCAAATTGATTGACACAGAAAACTGTCAGATTAAAATGACAGTCAGCAACGAGTAGACGGCCGAAGCGACTCACACCCGCCGGAGCCACGTCAGAAAAAGGGGATGGAGATGGAAACAAGCGCCGTCGTTCTGTCAGGGCCCAATGTCCTGTCGGTGGAGACCGTGTCTCTGACCGCCCCTGGACCTGCCGATATCGTGGTTGAGATTTCCCACTCCGGCATTTCCACTGGCACCGAAAAACTGTTTTATACCGGTGAAATGCCGCCCTTTCCAGGGATGGGCTACCCGCTGGTGCCCGGCTACGAAAGCGCGGGCGAGGTGGTCGAAGCTGGCCCAGAAAGCGGGTTCAAAGTCGGCGAGCGGGTGTTCGTGCCCGGCGCCAATTGCTACGGCGACGTCAAAGGACTGTTCGGCGGCGCGGCGCGCACGCTGGTCACCCCGGCGTCGCGTGTGGCGCGCATCGATCCTAGCCTTGGAGCCGAGGGTGCTTTGCTCGCCCTTGCTGCAACTGCCCGTCACGCTTTGGCAGGGCTTAATGTGAAATTGCCGGACCTGATCATCGGTCACGGCGTTTTGGGTCGTTTGCTTGCGCGCCTGACTTTGGCGGCTGGCGGTGCGGCGCCGACAGTTTGGGAAGTGGACGAAGGTCGCTCTGCCGGGGCAGAGGGTTATGAGGTCATCCACCCCGAAAATGATCCCCGCCGCGATTACCAGGCGATTTACGACGCCTCGGGCCGGGCTGATCTGCTCGACCAGTGGATCGCGCGCCTGGCCAAAGGGGGCGAGGTGGTACTCGCAGGGTTTTACACCCAGCCGCTCAGCTTCGCCTATCCGCCTGCCTTTATGAAGGAAGCCCGGCTGCGGGTGGCGGCGGAATGGACCCCGGACGACCTCACGGCAACGCAGGCCTTGGTGGAGAGCGGTGCGCTCTCGCTCAAGGACCTCATCACACACATCGAACCGGCAAGCCGGGCGGAAACCGCCTACGCCACCGCCTTCGGCGACAGCGCTTGTCTCAAAATGATCCTGGATTGGAGTGCATCCGCATGAGCCTCGACGACGTGCCAAACCTCAAAGACTTCGACCAACGCCTGCGGGACGAAGCCAAGGTTGAGCCCACACTGGAAGTTCCTGTCGCGGAGCCAACCAAGCACACTCAGATCATCGCCATTTATGGCAAAGGCGGCATTGGGAAGTCGTTCACACTCGCGAACCTCAGCCACATGATGGCGGAGCAGGGCAAGCGTGTGCTGTTGATCGGCTGTGATCCCAAATCGGACACCACCTCGCTGCTCTTCGGAGGCAAGGCTTGTCCCACCATTATCGAGACGTCCACCAAAAAGAAGCTCGCCGGTGAGGAGGTGCAGATCGGCGACGTCTGCTTCAAGCGAGGTGGTGTCTTTGCCATGGAGCTTGGCGGTCCAGAGGTCGGTCGCGGCTGCGGCGGACGTGGGATCATCCACGGCTTCGAACTGCTGGAAAAACTCGGGTTTCATGATTGGGATTTCGACTACGTGCTGTTGGACTTCCTGGGCGACGTGGTCTGCGGTGGCTTTGGCCTGCCCATCGCGCGGGACATGGCGCAGAAGGTAATCCTGGTTGGGTCGAACGATCTGCAATCGCTTTACGTGGCCAACAACGTCTGTTCGGCGGTGCAATATTTCCGCAAAATGGGCGGGAATGTCGGTGTGGCTGGCTTGGTCATCAACAAGGACGATGGCACGGGTGAGGCGCAGGCGTTTGCCAAGGCTGTGGACATCCCCGTCCTGGCGTCGATTCCAGCCGATGACGATCTGCGCAAAAAATCGGCCAACTATCAGATTGTGGGCACCAAAGACGGCCCGTGGGGGGATATGTTCGCGGCCCTGGCTGACCAAGTGGCGCTCGCACCTCCGGGTCACCCCGAACCGCTGAGCCAAGATGGATTGCTGGATCTCTTCAGCGCCGAGGAAACCGGCGCGGGCTTCGTGCTAGAACCGGCCACTGACGCGGACATGCGCGGCAAGAACTACCAGCCCAAGGCAAGCTTGGAAGTGGTGTACGACGATGTTTGATCTCGACAAGCTTGAACAGTTGGACCGTGGACTCGCCCAAGCGGCGCGGCGCTATGATGCCGAAGTGCTCAACGAAACGCTGAACGATCTGCAGGAGCGCAGCGAAACGCTCCGTGCGATTTCCCATGCTTTGCACGACCGCATCGCGTCGCCCCCAGTCCTATGGGATTTGAAGGAATATTTCCGATGACGCCGGACGGACAGTCACCTTCTGGGATTGAGCTGGTGTCTGAAGAGGGCCTGGGCTGCGCATCCCCATCTGAGGCGATGGAGGCCAAGGCGCGCGCTTCGGGCATGGGAGACATCCTTGACCAGTATGCGGCGGACTACCCGCAAGGCCCCCATGACAAACCGCAGTCCATGTGCCCCGCCTTCGGATCGCTGCGCGTGGGGCTGCGGATGCGTCGCGTGGGCACGATGCTGTCGGGCTCGGCCTGCTGCGTCTATGGCCTTTCGTTTGTGAGCCATTTCTACGGCGCGCGGCGGTCGGTGGGTTATGTGCCGTTCAATTCGGAAACATTGGTCACCGGCAAGCTGTTCGAAGACATCCGTGACGCGGTCCATGAAATGGCCGACCCGGAACGCTATGACGCAATTGTGGTGACCAACCTTTGCGTGCCCACAGCCTCCGGCGTGCCGCTGCGGCTGTTGCCGTCTGAAATCAACGGCGTGCGGATTGTTGGGATCGATGTGCCGGGGTTTGGCGTGCCGACCCATGCGGAAGCGAAAGACATCCTTGCCGGAGCCATGCTGAATTACGCCCGCGCGGAGATTGAGGCGGGCCCGGTGCAAGCGCCCGCCTCGGGCAAATCCGACCGTCCTACGGTGGCGTTGTTGGGTGAGATGTTCCCAGCTGACCCGATAGTGATCGGCCAACTGCTTGCGCCCATGGGTGTGGCCGTGGGGCCAACCGTGCCATGCCGGGAATGGCGGGAGCTTTATGCAGCGTTGGACTCTGGCGTCTGCGCGGCGATCCATCCGTTTTACACCGCGTCGGTGCGCGAATTCCAAGCGGCGGGGCGGCCCGTGGTGGGTTCGGCCCCGGTGGGTCACGACGGCACGGCGGCCTGGCTCGCCAACATAGGCGAGGCCTTCGGCCTGCCCGCTGACAAAGTGGCCGAGGCGCAGAACATGTTCCTGCCCGCCATAAAAGGCGCGCTGATGGGGTCGCAGATCAAAGGCACCGTCACGCTGTCGGGTTATGAGGGCTCTGAACTGCTGGTCGCACGGCTGCTGATCGAAAGCGGCGCCAACGTACCGTACGTCGGAACAGCTTGTCAGAAAACGCCATGGTCAGCGGATGACGCGGCGTGGTTGGAAGCCAAAGGCGTGAAGGTCCAGTACCGTGCGTCGCTGGAAGACGATTGCGCGGCCATGGAAGCGGTGAAGCCAGACCTGGCCATCGGTACAACACCGGTGGTGCAGCACGGCAAAGAGATGGGCATTCCATCGCTTTATTACACCAACCTCATCTCGGCCCGTCCTTTGATGGGACCCGCCGGTGCGGGATCGCTGGCCCAGGTCGTGAATGCGGCCATGGGCAATGCCGAACGCATGGGCACCATGAAGGCGTTTTTCGAAGGTGTGGGCGAAGGCGACACGGCGGGCGTCTGGGAAAGCGAACCGAACCTGCAACCGCAATTCCGTGCGCTGAACCAGAAGAAGCTGGAAAAGGCCAAGCGTGCCGCCAAAGCCCAGGAGATGATCTAGGTATGGCGCGTTTTTATCAAAACACGCCTGGGGCAGGGGGCTGGCTGCCCCCTCTTGAGCCTGCGGCTCAATTCACCCCCGCGAGTATTTTGGGAACAATGAAGGGAGTGGTTTTATGCTGATCCAGGACCATGACCGTGCCGGAGGCTATTGGGGCGCGGTATATGCCATCACGGCCTTGAAGGGCTTGCAGGTGGTGATCGACGGCCCTGTGGGGTGTGAAAACCTGCCAGTGACGTCGGTGCTCCATTACACCGATGCGCTTCCTCCCCATGAGTTGCCGATTGTGACCACTGGTCTGGGCGAAGAAGAACTGGGTCGCGACGGCACTGAAGGGGCAATGAAGCGGGCCTGGAAAACGCTTGATCCGGCTTTGCCCTGTGTGGTGGTGACCGGATCCATTGCGGAGATGATTGGTGGAGGGGTCACACCCCAGGGGACCAACATCCAGCGGTTCTTGCCCCGCACCATCGATGAGGACCAGTGGGAAGCTGCTGACCGTGCCATGACCTGGGCCTTCACCGAGTTTGGTATGACCAAGGGCCGGATGCCCAAGGAGAAGCCGCGCGAGGAAGGGGCCAAGCCTAGGGTCAACATCCTGGGTCCCATGTACGGCACATTCAATATGCCGTCTGATCTGGCAGAAATTCGTCGTTTGGTGGAAGGCATCGGGGCCGAGGTGAACATGGTGTATCCCATGGGATCGCATTTGGCCGAGATGCGGAACCTGGTGAACGCCGATGCGAACGTGGTGATGTACCGGGAGTTTGGCCGCGGGTTAGCGGAAGTGCTGGGCAAGCCGTACTTGCAAGCGCCCATCGGGATCGACAGCACGACCAAGTTTTTGCGCAAGCTCGGGGATATGCTTGGGCTCGACCCCGAACCGTTCATCGCCCGCGAAAAGCATTCCACGTTGAAGCCGTTGTGGGACCTGTGGCGGTCGGTCACTCAGGATTTCTTTGCCACGGCGTCCTTCGCCATTGTGGCCAATGAAACCTACACGCGCGGCATCCGCAGTTTCCTGGAAACCGACATGGGGCTGCCCTGCGCTCTGGCGCAGCCGCGGGTGGCAGGCAAGAAGCCCGACAATGACCATGTGCGGGACACCTTGCACGGGAAACGTCCGCTGATCGTCATGGGGTCGATCAACGAGAAGATGTACTTGGCGGAGATGAAAGCGGGCTTTGGGCCGCAGCCGACGTTCATTCCGGCAAGCTTCCCTGGCGCCGCCATCCGTCGGCACACTGGCACGCCTTTCATGGGCTACGCGGGCGCAACCTATTTGGTGCAGGAAATCTGCAACGGGCTCTTTGATGCGCTGTTCCACATTCTGCCCTTGGGGTCAGAAATGGACAGTGCCGAAGCCACGCCCACAACCCTGCGCCGCGATTTCCCTTGGGACGACGACGCGCAGCGTTTGCTGGATCGCATTGTGGCGGAACACCCGATCCTCACGCGCATTTCGGCGGCGAAAACTTTGCGGGATGAGGCGGAGAAGGTCGCACTGGCCTCCGGTGCTGAGCGTGTTCAGATCGCCACGGTGCGCAAGCTCGCGCCCAAGGCTGTGCTTGCCGAGTTGGAGGCCGCCCAATGAGTGTTGCGGCGCTGCCTCGGCTTGCTCGGATCGCCGAAGATCCGCGCCCGATTTGGGACCCGGCGGCCAAAGGGGAGCTTTGCCGGTACCTCGATGACTTCCCGGCCAATGTCCGATTTGGGCTGGGGCTTTCGCTCGCCGAATTGACCGAGGCGGCGGCTATCACCGCCGGGCACGCGACGATCACAATTGCCACGCTCGAAGCGTCCATCGCGCGGCTGACCACACTTTCGTTGGAGGAAACAGACCATGACTGATCACACTGCGGTCGATGTGCCACACACGCTGGCAGACACCACCGAAACACTGGTGCGGCACAAGCCGCCGCGCCGCGAGTTCTTTGCTTATTTCGCGCTGATCTTCCTGGCGACGCTGCCTTTGGCGTTCGTCACTTGGACCCTGTCGGCGGCTCGCCAAATGCGGCTGCCCGAGCGCGACCCGTTTTCCAAGGCCTGGTCCCAGGCACGGATCATCACTCCGATGATCTTCCACCCGTAAGGGTCGGTCCTTGGTCACAGAATTCGCCGGTCCTTCCCGGTGGATGCCCCCCGTGCTGGTCAAAGCCAGAGCGGGTTCCCGGCCGCAGGGGTGCTGCGGCGTCAGTCTGACGTTCCGGAGGAATATATATGGCTGAAAATAGTGGTCTGTCGTTCACAGGCCTTACCGATGAGCAGGCTCAAGAGCTGCACGCCGTGTACATGAGCGGCCTGTATCTGTTCGCTGCAGTCGCCGGCGTTGCGCACCTCGCGGTGCTGATCTGGCGTCCGTGGTTCTAAGGAGCAGATACCATGCAAAAGTTCTACAAGATCTGGCTCGTTTTCGACCCCCGCCGCGTGTTCGTGGCCCAGGGCGTCTTCCTGTTCCTGCTGGCAGCAATGATTCACCTCGTTCTGTTGAGCACGGACTCTTACAACTGGTTCGACATCGCCGCCGACAAGTACGAGCGCGTTGCCGTCGAGTAAGACTACCTTTCGGTCACGGGCGGCCCTCTGTCGCCCGCGACCAATCTAAGGCGCGTTCCGTTTCAACGGCACTGAACTGATCCAGCCAAAATCAGCAACCCGCTGGTTTTGAACAGAGAAGCTGTGCCTGCTGCAAGCGCTGAACCGTGACGCGTTCAAATTGGAACGACGGCCGAGGCCCCGCTGCCCCGCCGCCAAAACCGGAGATGAAGTATGGCACTGCTCAGCTTCGAACGAAAATATCGCGTGCCGGGGGGCACGCTCATCGGCGGCGACCTGTTCGATTTTTGGGTCGGGCCGTTTTATGTGGGGTTCTTCGGGGTCTCCACGATCTTCTTTGCGGCCTTGGGCACCATCCTGATTTTCTGGGGTGCGACGCTGCAAGGGGAATGGAACCCGTGGCTGATTTCGATTGAACCGCCTGGGTTGCAATATGGACTGGGACTTGCGCCGCTGGCCGAAGGCGGGCTTTGGCAGATCATCACGATCTGTGCCCATGGCGCCTTCATCAGTTGGATGCTGCGCGAGGTGGAAATCTGCCGCAAGCTTGGCATGGGCTATCACGTTCCGGCCGCCTTTGGCGTCGCGATCTTTGCCTATACCACGCTGGTGGTGATCCGTCCGGTGTTGATGGGCGCATGGGGGCATGGGTTCCCATACGGTATCTTCAGCCACCTCGATTGGGTCAGCAACGTGGGCTACGCCTACGGCAACTTCCACTACAACCCGGCCCACATGATCGCGATCACGTTCTTTTTCACGAACGCTTTGGCGCTGTCGCTGCACGGTGGTCTGATCCTGTCAGCGGTGAACCCGAAAAAGGGCACCGAGATGAAGACGCCGGACCACGAAGACACGTTCTTCCGCGATTACATCGGCTACTCGGTGGGCACCTTGGGCATCCACCGCGTGGGGCTCTTGCTGGCGGTGAACGCTGGGTTCTGGTCCGCCGTTTGTATCGTGATTTCGGGCACCGTTTGGTTCGATGTCTGGGCTGACTGGTGGTTCTGGTACGTGGACCTGCCGTGGTGGATTGATCTCGAAGGAGGCGTCAATGGCTAACTACAAAGAAATCTTCACTGCGGAAAACCAGAACTTGGTGACCATGGTGCAGGTGCAAGGCGTCCCTGAAACCGGGATGGTCGAAGACACCGATATGAGCGAACGGATGGGGAAACCTGGGTTTTCCACGCTCATCGGTTGGTTCGGCAATGCACAGCTTGGGCCCGTCTATCTGGGCGGTCTAGGCGTGGCATCACTGGCCACAGGTCTGATCTGGTTCGTGCTTGTGGGTCTAAGCTACTGGGACCAAGCGGGGTACAATCCGGGCGTTTTTGCCCGCGATCTGTTCTACTTCTCGCTGGAACCCCCTGGGCCTGAACATGGGCTTGGCGTGCCGCCTGCGGGTGAAGGGCTGATGTGGTTCATCGCATCCTTTTTCCTGCTGGTCTCGGTCATGCTCTGGTGGGCGCGATGCTGGTTCTTGGCCGAACAACTGAAGATGGGGAAACACATCTTCTGGGCGTTTGGCTCCGCCATCTGGCTGTTCCTCTGCCTCGGTCTGTTCCGCCCACTGTTGATGGGTGACTGGTCCGAGGCTGTGCCCTACGGCATCTTCAGCCACCTGGATTGGACAAACCTGTTCTCACTGACCTATGGGAACTTCTTCTACAATCCGTTCCACGCGCTATCGATTGTGTTCCTCTATGGCTCGGCTCTGCTGTTCGCCATGCATGGGGCCACCATCCTGGCCGTCAGCCGTTTCGGTGGTGACCGGGAAATCGAACAGATTGTGGACCGCGGAACCGCGTCCGAACGGGCGGCTCTGTTCTGGCGTTGGACCATGGGCTTCAACGCAACAATGGAAGGTATCCACCGCTGGGCCTGGTGGTTCGCCGTACTGACCACCTTGACTGGTGGTATCGGGATCATCCTGACCGGCACTGTGGTCGATAACTGGTACGCATGGGCGCAAGACCACTACTTCGCCCCGCTGGACCGCTGATCGGAGGATTTGGAAATGTCTGATAACAAACTCGACTTCGAGATTTCCGAGTTCACCAAGAAGCAATTGGAGGTCGCCTGGCTCATGGGCAAAGGCGCCATCGCAGGCGGGGTGATCTTCTTCGGGATCGGTATCTTCCTGTGGCTCCTGGTGCTCCTTGGGGAAACCCTGCCACCGGAAAGCAAAGAGGCGGATGATCCAACGCCTTGGTCGTCTGAACTGGTCGTGCCCACGATCATCGAAGTGACCTAACCAATCTGGCAGGGCCGGGGCGCACACGCTCCGGCCCGCTTGCACTTTGGGTGTCCGGTTTGATCCCCGAGTTTCCCGCGTAACGATCTTCGGTCCACCCACCTCAAACCATAACAACGGCAACGATCCGGGCCGGACAGTCCCGTCCGTTGCGAGGTCTCCATCGCTCCTTGGGAGGACCCAGCATGACCACGACCAAACCACTTCACACCCCCACGCTCGACCGAGTGGCAGGCCCCGCAGACTTACGCGCCATGACCGACAGCGAACTCCGACGGGTGGCCAACGAATTGCGGTCCGAAGTGGTAGACGCCGTGAGCCAAACCGGCGGGCATTTGGGATCTTCGCTGGGCGTGGTCGAACTGACGGTGGCGTTGCACGCGGTGTTCAACACACCGTTTGACAAGCTCATTTGGGATGTGGGCCATCAATGTTACCCGCACAAAGTGCTCACCGGACGGCGCAACCGCATTCGCACACTACGCCAAGAGGGTGGGCTGAGCGGGTTCACCAAGCGGTCTGAATCCGAATACGACCCCTTTGGCGCGGCCCACTCGTCCACGTCGATATCGGCGGCTTTGGGGTTCACGCTGGGGCGTGACATGGGCCAGCCCACCGGTGATGCGGTCGCTGTGATCGGGGATGGGTCCATCAGCGCGGGCATGGCCTATGAAGCTCTGAACAACGCCGGTCACGAGGGCCGCCGCATGTTCGTGATCCTCAACGACAATGAAATGTCCATCGCGCCGCCCACTGGCGCCATGTCGTCCTATCTGTCCTCGCTTTACGCAGACACGCCTTTGGGCACGCTGAAGGACTTGGCCGAAAGCTGGGAAGAAACCCTTCCGGGACCTCTGCGCGACGGCGCGCGCCGGGCCCGGCAGTTGGTGACCGGCATGCCCGGTGGCGGCACGCTATTCGAGGAACTGGGATTTTCCTATGTGGGCCCTGTGGATGGCCACGACATGCCACAGCTTCTGTCCGTGTTGAGGGCAGCGCGAGCGCGGGCCACCGGCCCGGTGCTCATCCATTGTTGCACGGTAAAGGGCAAAGGGTACGCCCCGGCAGAAACAGCAGCGGACAAATACCATGGCGTCTCTAAATTCGATGTGGCCTCTGGCACCCAGAAAAAAGGCAAAGCAGCAGCCCCGTCCCACACGTCTGTTTTTGGCCAGGCGTTGGAGATGGCAGCCGCCTCAGACCCACGTGTTGTTGCCATAACCGCGGCGATGCCGGACGGGACTGGCGTGGCGCGGATGGCCAAACGGTTCCCGGCCAGGGTGTTTGATGTGGGCATCGCAGAACAGCACGCTGTGACTTTCGCCGCTGGCATGGCGGCCAGTGGGCTTCGACCGTTCTGCGCGATCTATTCGACGTTCCTCCAGCGCGGGTATGACCAAGTGGTCCACGATGTGGCGCTTCAAGGTCTGCCCGTGCGATTTATGATCGATAGGGCTGGTCTGGTTGGCGCCGATGGCGCCACTCACGCGGGCGCGTTTGATCTGGGCTATCTGTGCAACTTGCCGGGTTTCACCGTCATGGCACCTGCCGATGAGGCGGAACTCATGCACATGGTGGCCACCGCGCATGTCCATGACAGTGGCCCGTCGGCGGTACGCTACCCTCGGGGCGCAGGAACCGGAGTTGCCCTGCCAGAGTTTGGGGAACCGCTTGAAATTGGCAAAGGCCGGGTCTTGTGGGATGGTCGGCACGTGGCGTTTCTGTCGCTCGGTCCATGCCTGTCCGACGCCATGGCGGCAGCAGAAGATCTGGCTAAGCGTGGTGTGGAATGCACCGTCGCCGATGCGCGGTTCGCGAAGCCGATAGATACGGAGTTGGTGCTTGATCTGGCCAGAAACCATGACGCACTCATTACCATGGAACATGGTGCGCGGGGGGGCTTTGGGGCCCATGTTTTGCACACATTGGCGGACGAAGGGGCGTTGGACCGCGGCTTAGCCGTGCGAACACTGACCCTGCCGGATCGTTTCATTGACCATGCAAGTCCCGAGGCGATGTATCGGGATGCTGGGCTGACCGCGGAGCATTTGGTGCAAACAACGCTCAAGGCGCTTGGGATCGTACCCATTGGGGAAGTGCGTGACCGCGATTTGGCCCACGCTTCCGCTTAAACTTCAACCCGCAGACGGTTGACCTATCCGTTGGAGCCGACCCTGAGTATCTGTTTGGGCGGAGCCGGTTCGGACGTATCCGGTATCTCAGTGGATTTCAGATGCGCCACGCACAACAGGAAATCCAACAGAGCTTGGGGTTCCACATCATGGAGTGGGGCCCGTTTGTCTGGCATCACATCGTGCAAACTCAGCCCGTGGTTGCTGGCCAGCCCCATGTGCCACCCATCAAACAGCCGTCGCGTCACCTTTTGATCAGAAAGTACCGACAGCTTGGCATTGCGCGGGTCGTGATCGATCCGTGACATCAGCATTGTCAGATCATTGTGCCGCCCTTCCACACATTGGAAGAAGGACGAGTCCTGCACATGCAGGCACCCGGTGATCCCAAGCCGCGTGTTGTTCCTTAGACCCGCGCGCAGGATATCGAGCACTTCGGGCGAATATTCAGACACGCGCGCGTGACTGACAAATAGCACTTGTCGCAAATCCATGGGCTAGTCCCCGATCAACGGAAGGATCCCGCATAAGGCGAGACCTGTGGTCCGGGGAGCCATATGAGACAAAAGGCTTGGAAAAGTATGAAGTCAAACTAATCCAGATCGCTACACCGCACGGGTCGCACTTTGCGAGTGAAATCAGTCAGCATGATTGACAATTATTGAAGCCGCCTCTTCGCCGGTTTCCACAAACTGGAATAATTCGAGATCATGCGCCCCAATGGTACCGGCACGCTCCAATGCGTCCCAATTTATGATATCCCGCCAAAAGCGTTCACCGAACAGCAGGATTGGGACCCGCGCCATCCGCTGCGTTTGGATCAAGGTCAAAGCTTCGAACAGTTCGTCGAGGGTTCCGAAGCCGCCAGGGAACACCGTGATTGCCCTGGCACGCATCAAAAAGTGCATTTTGCGAATGGCAAAATAGTGAAAATTGAAGCTGAACTCTGGGGTGACGTAAGCATTTGGTGTCGCCTCGTGGGGCAGCACAATGTTTAGACCAATGGAGGCCCCTCCAGCCTCGCTCGCGCCCAGGTTGCCGGCTTCCATGACGCCAGGCCCGCCACCCGTGACAATGACATTCTCGCGGCCACCGCTGGCCATGCTGGCTTCAGTCACGATCCGAGCGAAAATGCGGGCCTCGTCGTAAAAATGGCTCAGGTCTGCCAAGGTCTCGGTACGTGCGTTGTCCCTGGTCTCAGGCGACGGGATGCGCGAGCCGCCGAACATCACCACCGTGGAGTCGATCCCGGCCGCATCCATTTCCAACTGGGGTTTCAGCAGCTCCAACTGCAAACGCACCGGGCGAAGCTCTTCGCGCGTGAGGAAATCCTCGTCGGCGAATGCCAACCGATAGGTCGGCGACAGCGTCTGGGGCGTATCATCCTGCGTTTGAACGCGGCGGATGTCTTCGCGCGCGTCGGGCAGGGGGTGCGCAGGATGTTTGGTGGATTGGTCTTTGGCCATAGGATTGAACCCTCCAGCCCCTAGGCCTATAGCGCGCGGGACGACGACACCAGTGCCGACGAATGAGGGGGGCCCCATGTCACACGCTCAACTAGAATCCGCCATCGAAGCCGCCTGGGAGGCACGGGATACAATCACCCCCGCCACCACCGGCGAAACTCGCGAAGCCATCGAAGACACGTTGAACGCGCTCGACGGCGGCACCTTGCGCGTGGCGGAACGCCAGAGCGACGGGTCCTGGCATGTGAACCAATGGGCCAAGAAGGCGGTTCTTCTTGGGTTCCGGCTCAAGGATATGGCA
The DNA here is from genome assembly GCA_039178645.1 of Pseudomonadota bacterium. Classification (GTDB taxonomy): domain Bacteria; phylum Pseudomonadota; class Alphaproteobacteria; order Rhodobacterales; family Rhodobacteraceae; genus Mangrovicoccus. The sequence continues at coordinate 13,708 of JBCDFD010000012.1, forward strand.
CCCCAAGAGGGCGGGCCGCAGGGGTCCACCTGGTGGGACAAGGTCGATAGCAAATTCAAAGGCTGGGGCGACAACGAATGGGGTGCGGCGGGGTTCCGCGCGGTGCCCAATTGTGTGGTCCGCAAGTCGGCATTCATCGCGCCCGGCGTCGTGCTGATGCCATCGTTTGTGAACTTAGGCGCTTTCGTGGGCAGCGGCACTATGGTGGACACCTGGGCCACCGTTGGGTCCTGCGCACAGATCGGCAAGAACGTGCACTTGTCCGGCGGCGTGGGCATCGGTGGCGTTCTGGAACCGATGCAAGCCGGCCCCACCATCATCGAAGACAACTGCTTCATCGGGGCCCGGTCCGAAGTGGTCGAGGGCGTTATTGTCCGCGAGGGCTCGGTGCTGGGCATGGGCGTCTTTATCGGTCAGTCCACCAAAATCGTGGACCGCGACAGTGGTGAGGTGATGTATGGTGAAGTGCCCGCGGGATCCGTGGTTGTTGCGGGATCGCTGCCGTCAAAGAACGGCGTGCATCTCTACTGCGCTGTGATCGTGAAGCGCGTGGACGAACAGACCCGCTCTAAGACTTCCATCAACGATTTGCTACGGGACTGACCGTCCTGCGGTCGGGGGTGAACGATCACACCCCCAGTCAATCTTCGTTGGGCGGGCTTGACCCGCCCATCTCCTGTCAGTCTTTACCGATCTTTTGGGCCACCCAAAAATTGTAGCTTACCATGGCGTTGTCCACCAGTTCAGACATTTGCGTCACCTGATTGGCCATTTGGGCCTGCGCTTGCAGCACAATGTTCGAACTGCGGTCCGCGATCTTTGGGATCGTGTCCGCGCCCGAGATGGTGCTCGCATAGGCCATCCAATTGGCCCAGTCCTGAGCCCATTGCTTTTGCAATCCAATAGCCTGCTCCGTCGTGGCCCGCGCAAGCTCCGCCGCTTCGGCGAAGGTGCCGGGATCGGGCTGAGTCATGGCCAGTTTAACTGTGTCTTGCACCATGGTGCTGCACCGTTGCACCTGCGTGCTTTGGACCTGAGCCGCGGCCAGGGCGATATGTTGGTTCTTCATTTCTTACCTCCTGGCACACCGCCAAGCTGTTTCAGCATTTTATAGATTGCGTGGATTTGCACGGCCTTCTGGCTGTAATAGTCTGGGTCGTGTTCGTCCTGAGAACTGTATCCCCACCAATCCCAACAGCCGTCGGGGTTTTGCACGGCATTGTTGTCGTCGCCTCCCACCTGCGGGAACAGAAGGATGATATTGTTGGCCTCGCCCTTCTCCATATAACCGGTGGTGGTAATATACCTATCACCGTATGGGGGCTGGTTTAGGATGTCTGCTTTCCCATTGACGAAGTTGGTGTAATCGTAGCCCTGTTTGCACCCATGCATAACAATATGCACGCCAATGGCTTTTTCGGCTTTGTCACGCACCTGAGACGGGATGTATGCATAGGCGAACGGGGCCATGGACGCTTGGCTCGGCGCATGGCCGTAGAACTCGGACTGGTCGAACCGGATGAGGTCTCCTTCGGCATGGTCCGCAGCGGGGGCGAGCTTGTGGTCGTAGATTTGGTCGAGAATGTCGTGTGACTGAATGAACGTGCCCCTGTTGATGTAGGGGGGCTGGTTCTTGTCCAGATCCGAGTCCTCGGGGTTCATCGTAATGATCGAATGACCAGCGGGGACGTCCTGCACAAACTCGATGTGGTTGGGATCCACACCAAGCTCTTTGTAGAACTCCACAGTGGTGCGCACCGCGTGCTGATTCACCACCCGGTCCTTGGTGCCCGTGAAGATATAGAGCCGCTGCCCCGCCAGATTGTCCAGTTTGTCGATGTCCGGCGTTTCTTTCGCCAGCGCCACAAGCTTGTCCACATCCGGGGCCGTGCTTGCGGTCAGCGGTGTCATGGCAATGTAGAGTGAATTGAGAATGCAGGACAGCGGCTTGGTTGGGGCTGCGCCGCGGAACGTTTCGGCGGCCCTATACGGGCCACCTGCGATAACGCCCGCGCCCACAAACAACGCCGAATGCGCGATGTGCATTTGCACGGTCATGAAAGCGCCAGACGACAGCCCCGAAATCGAGTGCTTCATCTGCGTGTCGTAATGGGGCAGGGGAACAACGCCACTGTCTAACATAAATCCTCCAGTCGGGACTCTGTCCCGGCAAGCAAGTCTGGTCGGATAGTCCCCGTACACCCACCATGCCGAGGCGTCCTCCGAATGGGTGTGATAATACTCACAGCTTGCCAGGGAATTGTGGCGTTTTTCTGCGCTGCGGCAATTAATCGGCGTAAACTTGCAAGCCTGTTGCCTGAAAAACAAAAAAGGCGCCGCAGGTGATGCGACGCCGTTTGGCTCGGATCGATTGTCTCAAGTCGGCCTAGCCGAAGAACTGAGCGCCGTTGGCGGAAATCGTGGACCCGTTGATGAAGCTCGCGTCGTCGGAGGCGAGGAACGCCACGCAGCGGGCAATCTCTTCGGGCTCACCCAAGCGACCGGCAGTGATCTGCGGGATGATCTTGGTGTTGAGCACGTCCTCAGGGATCGCGCGGACCATTTCGGTTCCGATGTAGCCAGGGCAAACGGCGTTGGCGGTGATGCCTTTGCCCGCGCCCTCTTGCGCCAGCGAACGGACGATGCCGATGTCACCGGCTTTGGTGGCGGCATAATTCACCTGACCAGCTTGACCTTTCTGACCGTTGACCGACGAGATCACGATCACGCGGCCAAAGCCACGCTCGCGCATTCCGGGCCAGACGGGGCGCACCGTGTTGAACACGCCGGTGAGGTTGGTGTCGATCACCTTCTGCCACTGTTCAGGCTTCATCTTGTGGAAAAACCCGTCCCAGGTGATGCCTGCGTTGGCCACCACGATTTCGATGGGTCCCAACTCTTCTTCGACTTTGGCGATGCCTGCCGCCGAATCGTCGTAGCTGCCCACGTCCCACTTGTAGGTCTTGATGCCGGTTTCGGCGGTGAAGGCGGCGGCCTTTTCTTCGTTGCCAGCAAAGGTCGCTGCGACCTCACAGCCCATGTCTTTCAGCGCCGTCGAGATGGCTGCCCCAATGCCGCGGGAACCCCCGGTGACCAGTGCTACGCGTCCCATTCCGTTTCCTCCTTAGGAGTTTAGTCTTGGCTCAGGTTGGCCCCGGCCGTGGTTGATTAGGTTTGTCTGATGTGAAAGCGCCGCCCCGGTTGGCGGAGCGGCGCGTGTGTTTTTGATTACGGACGTTCGACGCAGAGCGCGACACCCATGCCGCCGCCGATACACAGTGTGGCAATGCCTTTCTTGGCGTCGCTGCGCTTCATTTCGAACAGAAGCGTGTTCAAGACCCGGCAGCCGGACGCACCGATTGGGTGACCGATGGCGATGGCACCGCCATTGACGTTCACTTTGGCTGGGTCCCAACCCATGTCTTTGTTCACGGCACACGCCTGTGCGGCAAAAGCCTCGTTGGCTTCGATCAGGTCCAGATCGTCAACTTTCCAACCCGCTTTTTCCAAAGCTTTACGGGACGCGTAGATGGGGCCAACACCCATAATGGCTGGGTCAAGACCGGCAGTGGCGTAGGACGCGATCCGCGCCAGAGGTTCAATGCCGCGCTTTTCAGCCTCATCAGCCTTCATGAGCAGAACCGCAGCTGCGCCGTCGTTCAGACCGGACGCATTGGCGGCGGTCACGGTGCCGTCCTTGATGAAGGCCGGGCGCAGTTTCTGCATGGCTTCCATGGTCGCGCCGTGGCGGATGTATTCATCGCTGTCCACGATCTTGTCGCCCTTGCGGTGCTTGATGGTGAACGGCGTGATTTCGTCTGCAAACTTGCCAGCTTTCTGCGCAGCCTCGGCTTTGTTCTGCGATGCCACGGCAAATTCGTCCTGCATGTCGCGGCTGATCTGCCACTTTTCCGCAACGTTTTCTGCGGTTTGGCCCATATGGTATTGGTTGAACGCGTCCCACAGGCCGTCTTTGATCATGGTGTCGACATATTTCATGTCGCCCATTTTCTGACCGGCGCGCATGGCTGCGGCGTGGGGGCTCAGCGACATGCTTTCCTGACCGCCCGCAACAACCATGGACGCATCGTCCAGCATGATGTGCTGTGCGCCCAGTGCCACGGCGCGCAAACCGGAGCCACAAACTTGGTTCAGACCCCAAGCGGCGCTTTCCTGTGGCAGGCCTGCGTTGATGTGTGCTTGGCGCGCAGGGTTTTGTCCCTGACCAGCGGTCAATACTTGGCCCAAGATGGTTTCTGATACTTCGGACTTGTCCACGCCAGCGCGTTCCACAACGGCCTCTATGACAGCGGCCCCCATGTCGTGTGCTGTGGTGTTTGCGAACGATCCGAGGAAGCTGCCAACCGCGGTGCGCGCGGCCGATGCGATAACGATATCGGTCATTTCCAGGTCTCTCCCCTAGGTGAATCTTTTGGCCCAGGCGTGCCCTAGTCCAGTGAGTGTTGGTTATGGGGTGCGTGTCATGGGGGCAACTGACAGGGTGTCTCACGTCGCGGCGCGCATGAGCGCTATGCCGGTTTGTCAAGCCTTAATTATCAGGTGTTTCGAATGTGTCACCCGGCGGCGGCTTCTTGAACCATGGGGCGCCAGGGTGGCCGCACCGTAGGGGCTGCGAAGTGATAGCCCTGCAAACAGTCCACTCCGCACGCGGCGAGGAAGGCTGCCTCGTCTGGAGTTTCGACGGACTCGCAGACTGTGAACATGTCAAAATGGTTGGCCAAAGACACCAGAGCTTGGACAAGTACCTGATTATCAGGGTTTTTGTGAACGTTCTTGGAAAACTGACCGTCGATTTTGACCAGGTCGAAGTAGAAATCACGCAAGTGGCGGAATGCGGTCACTCCGGCCCCGAAATCATCCAAAGCAAAGGATATGCCCTTGGCTTGTAGGTCTGCCATGAACACCGACACGAGGTCGGGCATCACCATGGCGGAGCTTTCGGTGATTTCCAAAATGAGCCGTTCGGACACTGTTGGGTGGGCGGATATGCCTTTCTCCAGCGTGTCGAGCCAGGGCCGATATCCCACGGAACGGGCGGACATGTTGATTGCGAGCCGCAGGTCTGGCTCGGCCGCCAATTCATGGAGCCCAAGTTCCAGCGCCATGCAATCCAACTGCCGACCCAATTCCTGAGTCTCGACCACGTCGATAAAATCGCGCGCAGGAATGATCCGGCCCGTTTCGTCGAGCACCCGGATAAGTCCCTCATAAAAAGCGGGTTTTTCGTGGTTACGAGACTGCACCACAGGTTGAAACGCCAACATGGCATTGCGCCTTTCCAGGGCGTTGCGCACCATTTTTAACGTATCTTGATCGCGCATTTGCGCCGCCATGTGCAGCGGATCACGGGCGGCGTCGGCCTGGGGTTGGGCGGTTTTCGCGGCCATCGGGGTCTCCTTCGGGTCGCACTAAACCTTGGCCGAATCTCCTAATTTTGACTTAAGTTCTCCCAATGTTCTAATTTGCCTAAAACTCTAACGGAGGCCCCATGGAGCGCTGTCCTTGGTGCGGGGATGACCCGCTGTATCAACATTACCACGACACCGAATGGGGCGTGCCCGAGCGGGACAGTAGAGCGCTGTGGGAGAAGCTCATTCTCGATGGGTTCCAAGCCGGCTTGTCGTGGATTACCATATTGAAAAAGCGTGATAATTTTCGAGAGGCCTTTGAAGGTTTTGCCCCGGAGGTCATCGCCTCGTGGGGCGATGACGCGGTGACCCGGTTGGTGCAAAATCCTGGGGTCGTGCGCCACCGCGGCAAGATTGAGGCGACGATCACGAATGCTCAAGCCTACGTCCGTCTGCAAGAAAGCATAAGCTTTTCAGACTATTGCTGGGGGTTCGTGGACGGGAAGCCGATCCAGAACCGTTTCGCGTCCATGTCAGATGTACCGGCACAGACGCCGATCTCGCGCGCTTTCTCCAAAGACCTCAAGACGCGTGGGTTCAAGTTTTGTGGCCCCACCATTGTCTACGCCTGGATGCAGGCCTGCGGATTGGTGAACGATCATCTAGTCAGCTGTCCGCGGCATGGGCAAATCGCCGCAATGGGGTGAGACCGGGCGTCGACGTTAACCCAACCGGTCGCTGCACAAGGGGTGTATGGCACGCGTATGGCAGACGTATGGCGAGCGTATGGCTCTGACTTGGCTTGTCCCATGGGGCGCACACCGTTGCCGCGGAGGACGCCTCACAAACGAGTTGTCCATACTCGACCGAGTCAATCGAACCGTTGCACCCAAGTTTGGCATCTTTCTCGGTCCCGCTGGTTATAGGCGCAAAGTGCCGTGTCTGCGCTATGGTCGAAATTGGCCTCGGTCCCTTCGCCCAGGGCGGTCAAGCGCATGGTGTACCAGGCGGTGACACTTCCCTTGGGCGGGTTCTCGAATTTAGGGAAGGTCACAGCCCGGTCTTCGCCGCCTATCCAAGCGTTTGGAAGCTCGGGGTCCATCACCAGGGCGCGCGCCAGTCCCACAGCATCGGCTGCGCCTGAGGTCAGCACTGCCACCGCTTGTGCGCGGGTTTTTATCCCGCCGGTGAGCGTCATTGGGATGTCGGTGATGCACTTCGCCTCGCGCGCGAAGTCCCTGAAATACGGTCCGCCTTTTGCGCTGCTTTCGGAACTGGCTGGGGCGCCGGGAAAGTAGGTGCCGCCGGAAATGTCGATCAGGTCCACCGACGTTGAGTTTAGCAGCTGCACCACTGCCAAAGCTTCCGCTTCCATCAGCCCACCCTCCAGCATGTCGGTGGCGTTGATTTTGATCCCAATGGCGAAGCTTGGACCGGTCGCAACGCGCACCGCTGCGATGATGGCGGCGATCACGCGAAACCGGTTTGCCACGCTGCCGCCGTATTGGTCGGTGCGGTGGTTGAAGAGCGGGGAAAGGAATTGGCTGAGCAAGAACCCATGGCCAGCATGGATTTGGACCCCGCTGAAACCCACGCGCTGCGCCAGTTGGGCGGCGTAGGCATAGGCATCGGGCAGCGCGTCGATCTCAGCCAACGTCATTCCGCCGCAGGTTAGTCCCGGCAGGTCGAGCGGTGACGGTCCCTTGGGCGAACTGATCGGGGCATGGGACAACGCACCCCCGTGGCCCAGTTGCGGCCAGATGTGCGCACCTTTTTGCGACCCGGCATCGGCCAAGGCCTTCAGTTGCTCGACGTCAGCGCTGGAATGTAGGACCAAATTGCCCGGCTTCTCGGGATGGTCAGGGGTCACTTGTGCCTCACCGATTAAGGCCAGTGCCGCGCCACCCAAGGCCCACCTGTGATAGAGGTTGATCTGCGCCGCGGTCGGGTCCCCCGCGCCGTTGCCGAGGCTGTCGGACATGGCCGATTTTACGATCCGGTTCTTGAGTGTGAGCCCGCAGGGCAGGGTCAGTGGCGCATTCAGGTCAGCGTTACTATTCATCGGGATTTCTCGATATATCAGGGCAAACACGTAGGTGGTTTTTGATGTTAGGGTTTCAAGCTTCGGTGAGTTCAGTCCCCAGCAGGGTCAGAAAGTGGCGTAGAGCCTCTTCGTCCCGTCGGTAGAAAGTCCATTGGCCATGCCGTTCTGCAATGACAAAGCCCGCCTTTCGCAGAAGCGCCATGTGGGTTGAGATGGTGGATTGTGGCAGGTCCGCCTTTTCTTGGATGTAACCGACACAAACACCCTCCAACCCTTTATGTTCAGGTAAGGCGGGCGGGAAATTTCGGCGGTCTTTCAGCCACGCCAAGATTTGCCGCCGCGCGGGATGGTTCAGCGCGGTGAAAGCGGTGTCGATATCCATATCGAGAAAGTGCGATATGCGAGCCCCAAGTCAAGGGCATCGCTGCTTATCGGTACTGCGCCGCCGTGATGAACTCGGAAAACGCCTCACACCAGACCAGCACAGTGTTATAATTATTGACGTCCACACCGTCAGGCACATCCACAAGAAACCCGTCAAAGGTCTTGATGTCACCCAGTTGCACGGCCTGGCGCTTAATTGGCTCAAATCCATCCTCATGGTCCACAAACTCCGGCACCAAATAGAGCTTGTAATCCGGTCCAGGCGACAGCCGACCCTCGTGGACGATCTGAGTGGGCGTGATGCTCACGATGCCCTCGCCCCAGTGAAGAAAATCACTGCCAGGCAGATCGCGGGTCAACTCCACCGTATACATCGCATCCGCAGCCGATTGGCTGAGCGTGGCGGCGTCAGGTGCTTTCGGTGCGGTGAGGATGGGCAACAAATAAACTCCCAAGGCAAACCCCACGGCCAAAGCCACCCCGTGCGTGATCAATCGAAAAATCCAGCGTCCCATGGCTCCCCTTCACAAATCGTCTTCATTGTTCCCAAAATACTCCGGGGGGCGTGCAGGGCACGCGGGGGCAGCGCCCCCTCCGGCGGTGTCAGCTTTGCCCAGCAATCAACGCAGACACAATGGCCCGTGCGCTGTCGCTGTGCCACTCGGCGTCGCCCACCAGGCGTGCGATTTCGTTTCCGTCGCGGTCCAGCACCACGGTTACGGGCAGACCCAGCACAGCCATGGAACGCGCCAGCCCCTGTTTGGGATCGCGGTGTTTGGGCAGTGCGTTGATGTTTTCTTCGTCAAAGAACTTAGTGATCCCCGTGGTGGATTGCCGACCAGTGGCCACAGTGACCACGTCAAAGTCCTCACCACCGAATTCGGTTTGCAACGCGTTCAGGGCGGGCATTTCCTTGCGGCAGGGGGCGCACCAGGTGGCCCAGAAATTCAGCACCACAACTTTCCCCTGGTAGTCAGCCAGGGCCATGGGATCGCCGTCGAAGGTTTCGAACTGGGCCACCGAACTGGGTTTGGGATCGCTGTGGACCACCAGTTTCTTCATGGACCCTTCGCGCAGATCGGCGATGGCGGGGTCAGCCACAGCGGCATTTGCGCCGGCCAGAAGCGCGGTGTAGAGGGCGGCCACCAAAACTCGTTTCATTGTCCCACTCCGAAAGGGTCCCCGATGACTGACACAACCTCCAACGCCATGTGGGGCGGCCGCTTTTCCGCTGGGCCCGACGCGATCATGGAGGCGATCAATGCGTCCATCGGGTTTGACCAACGGTTGGCGGCCCAAGACATTGCAGGCTCGCGCGCCCATGCGGCCATGTTGGCGGCCACGGGCATTGTCGAAGCTAGCGACGCCGAGGCCATGCGGGAAGGTCTGCTCACCGTCTTGTCAGAGATTGAAACGGGATCGTTCCAGTTTTCCACCGCGCTCGAAGACATCCACATGAATGTGGAGGTGCGGTTGACCGAACTGATCGGACCTGCGGCGGGGCGGCTCCACACCGGGCGGTCGCGCAACGACCAGGTGGCCACGGATTTTAGGCTCTGGGTGCGGGATCAATGCGACGCGGTGGATCAAGGGTTAGAGGCGCTGTTGCGCGCTCTGCTGGGTCAAGCCAAGGCTGGAGCGGACTGGGTGATGCCGGGGTTCACCCACCTTCAGACCGCTCAGCCAGTGACCTGGGGCCACCATATGATGGCCTACGTGGAAATGTTCGCCCGCGACCGGGCCCGCTTCGCCGATGCGCGCAAGCGGATGAACGAATGCCCTTTGGGCGCGGCGGCCTTGGCGGGCACGTCTTTCCCCATTGACCGGGACATGACCGCGGAGGCTTTGGGGTTTGATCGCCCCATGGCCAACTCGCTCGACGCTGTGAGCGCCCGCGATTTCGCGCTGGAGTTCCTGTCGGCCTCGACCATCTGTGCAATGCACCTGAGCCGTTTCGCCGAAGAACTGGTGATCTGGTCCTCGGCCCAATTCCGGTTCGTGCGGCTGAGCGACGGGTTCTCCACCGGCTCATCTATCATGCCGCAAAAACGCAACCCCGACGCCGCCGAATTGCTGCGCGCCAAGGTGGGGCGGATCACTGGGGCCCTGGTCGGTCTGCTCACGGTGATGAAAGGCCTGCCGCTGGCCTATTCCAAGGACATGCAAGAGGACAAGGAACAGGTGTTCGACGCCGCCGACACCCTGATGCTGTGCCTTGCCACCATGGAGGGCATGGTGCGCGACATGACCGCCAACACCGAGAGCCTGGAGGCTGCCGCAGCGTCGGGATTTTCCACCGCCACGGACCTGGCCGATTGGCTTGTGCGTGAATTGGGCCTGCCGTTCCGCGAAGCGCACCACGTGACAGGCGCGCTGGTGGCGATGGCCGAGACCAAGGGCATCGACCTGCCTGACCTCACCTTGGAAGACATGCAAAGCGCCCACTTAGGCATCACCGACGCTGTTTTCAGTGTACTTGGCGTCCATAAATCGGTGGCCAGCCGCACCAGCTACGGGGGGACAGCGCCTTCGCAAGTGCGCGCGCAAGCGGCCCGTTGGGAAGAGGCTTTAGGATGATGGTTATGCGATGGCTGGCACTAGCAGGTTTCGGCGCTCTGGCCGCATGTGCGGACACCAGACCAAATGCGTCAGCCCATGTGGGGGCCGGTCCCGTGAATGCCAACATCAGCGAAAATGGCGTTTCTGCATCTGCTAAAGTGATTAACACCGATGTCGTGGATGCTCGTGTCGGAACCGGTGGCGCGTCGGCATCGGCTAAGGTGGTGGACACGGACGCGGTGAGCGCGCGGGTCGGCACTGGTGGTGTATCGGTCAACCTGAAAGGGACCTCCGTTGGCGTGCGCGTCGGCAAAGGCGGCGTTCGGGTCGGACTATGAGACTGCTACGGGCTGTCTGCATCACATGCCTTTTGGCCGTGGCGCTGGTGAGCTGCGGTGCCGATGGTGATCCCATCCGTCCGACGGCGGAGGATAACGACTAAATCGCCTCGCCAGAACCGCCGACGACCAATAGGTCTGCGCTCATGGCGCCCAGAAACTGGGGGCGGCAGCGGAGTTGGTGCGACTAGCCGCGCCTCAATGCTCTCTCAAAACACACTATTCCACCGCAGTGTCCGGCGACTCGGGCAAGCTATCGTAAAACTGGCGAACCTGGGTCCAAACATCGGACGGGGCTGACCGCACGGCGTCCAGTAGGTCTTGGCTCGTGGGCAGGCTTTCGGCCTCTGGGATCAGATCGGCGCAGGAAAACGCATTGGCCAGCGCCTCTGGGTCTGCGTTTGGATCGTCCACCATACCTTCAAGCACTGCCATGTCCCGCGCCGTGGCGCAGGCATCCCGGATTTCCCAGGCCAGCGCCGCCGTGATGACGGCGATCCCGGCAATTGGAATGGCTTCGCCCGCTGCTGACGCTGTGTTGCGTGCAGCACCTCGGGCCACCCGGCGGGTCACATTCTGCGTGGTGCGGCGCACGGCTTGCTTCTGCGCGGTCCGTTGAGCAGTGGAGCGGGCAAGAAAGGTGGACACGCCACTGACCGCAGCGACCGTTCCCGAGACCGCCGTGAAGACAGCCGTGGACGTGACCGTCGCCACGTTGAGCAACAGGGAGCCTGCCAGCAAGAGTACCACGATCAGGCTTCGGAAGGTGCGGATCACAGAGAACAGGACTTTCAAAATGCGCAGCATGGGGATCACCTGGTTGCCAAAGATCAAAGCGAGCCGTCTGTATTTACCACTTCGCTCCGGGTGCTTCGAGAGATGTTTGAAACTCCATCGCCCGGACACGCACGGCCTGACGAGCGTCGCTCATACGGCGGTGGACGAGAAAGATACCTTGAGATCATAGTGGCCGCTGCGATGCGGCCGCTCCCGTCCGAAGTTGGAGAAAGTATAACTCCCTCTGGCAAAAATTGAGGGACCGCAGAGCTTGAAAGCGGGCGCACCGGTGGCTTGAACCGTTAACCATCGCCCTCCGATTTGCTTGCATTTACCGAAAATACTTTCTTTGATAAAGTTAACGCGTGGCGCGCATTTCAACGACGGACGGACCTCCCATGAAGTATTCTATCATTTTCGCTGCGGCTCTGTTTTCCGCGACCACGGCTCGGGCGGCGACTACCGAATTGCTCACCAATGGCAGCTTCGAGGCCGACGACCTGCCGGACAACACCATCGGCGTGTTGTTTGCGCCCGTGACCGGCTGGACGGATCTTGCGTTTCTTTTTGATGGCGACCCCAGTGGCTTTTGGCCCGACCAGGGCAATACCGGACGCCAGTACGGCGACATCGGCAACAACTCAACGTCGATGGCCAGTCAAAGCTTCACAGTGGGCGCCGGAGACATCCTGCACAGCATCACTTGGTTTGACAATTCAGCCTCCACCGGTCCGGCGTCATCTCAGTACACTGTGCGTCTGCTTGATCAGTTCAGCACCATCCTCGAGGAACAGAACTACACCGCGTCGCACAATGCGACCACTTGGGGATCCGAGTCATTGAACCTTGGCCAAACCTACGGGGCAGGGACCTATACACTGACGATGTTCGGCACGACTGGCTTCAGCACCAATGACACTCTGGTCGATGATGTGAGCGCGCTGTCCACGCCCGCGCCGGTGCCACTTCCTGCGTCATTCCCTCTGCTCTTTGCGGGGATTTGTGGCGTGGCGGTTGCCGCCCGCCGCCGTTGTGCGGTTTAAGCTTTCCGAGGGGTTTGTGCCTCTGGTGCACCGCGCCACCAAAGCAGACCAAGCGCCCCTGCGAACATCGGCAGAGCAGGCGGAATTGGGATCGCCGGGAGCGTCAGGTTGGTCAGTGCCAGCGAGTAGAGCGTCCAATCCACACCCTTTGACGATGGCCCGGACTCGCTGCCGTGCTGGAACATGAAGGCCAGCGTATCGCCTGCGTCCAAGCCGGAAATGCTGAACGTGCTTTGCACTGTGCCGCCGCTGTTACCGCCAAAGCATGGCGCGGCCAACGCTTCACACCCCCGGTTGTCGAACCCCTGGACGGGATATCCGCCTTGGGGCACGACGCTTCGGAGCGATGATCCGTTTAGCGCGTAAAACACCACGCCGCCGTCTTGTCCGGACGCCGACGCGTAGGCGTGAGACAGCAGAAACTCCGCTGCACCAGCGGTCCCAACTGTAAACGTTGGGCTGATCAGGTCGGACAGGTAGTAGTCATCATCGACCGGCTCAGCGACCCACGCGGTGCCGTCGTAGTCCCACTGGCCGTCGCCCTGTTGAAAAAACCCGTGGTCGGACTCTGCGAAGTCCAAGGTGAGCGCCGAAGCGGGAAGGGCGACGAGCAGCAAAATGCCTGAGGTTGCAAGAAACTCTTTCATGGGCATGACCTCCGGTTGAGCGTGCACTGGTCGTTTGGGTGACCGTTTTGACCAGTCACGGGTGGTAGCGGTGATGGGCCAGCGCACCCAAGCCCAACAGGATCATCCAAGCCGCCCCAGGCAAAGGAACCGGTGTTGGCGTCCAAACGGCATAGGTCCGCAGCCCATTGTTGTTGGTGATCTGGTGGGTGTTGGTTTCGAAGCCATCCAGAACGGTTCGATCCAAGTTGCCGAAAATCCGCACTTGCACGGTTTGACCAACGCGTCCGTAGGGTGTGCGGATGAAACAGCCTTCGGTGTTGGAGCACCCCTCAGTCAGCTCTGGCTCGGTGTTGAAAACCGCCTCTTCGGCAGGGCGATCCCTGAACACTTGGTCCCGCAAAGCCCGGGTGGCAGCGCGCGCTTCATCGAGGCTTTGGAAGGTGAACAGAACGGGGTCGCAGCCGTTGAACACCTCAACACAAGAGCCGTTTACGAATGCCACATCGTAAAGCATGCCGTCCACGTCGATGTCCGTGGCACCGGTCAACTGCCCATCGGTATCTATGGTCAGCGTGGCGGCGAAGGCTGGGCCACTGTTGAAAGTCAACAAGAGGGCGATCAAAGCGGCTGCCAAGCCTTGGAATGGGAGATTCAACACGCTTTTGGCCCGTTCGCGGGTCTGGGCAAAATCACGGAGACGGACCACCCAAAGAAGCCCCAGAAGGCCCGCCAAGAGCATCCAGCTTGTGGCTGGCAAGGGGATAGGAGCGAGAGTCCAGACCGCATAAGTCGTGCGGTTGTTGTCGTTGCCTTGGCCAAAGTTGAAAGTGTCCACCTCGTCCAAAGAGCCCAGTTCACTGTTTGAAAACATGGACGTGGCCACCAGGTTCCCGTTGAGACCGTATGGCGTCCTGATCATGCACAGCGATATGTTCCCGCAGCCTAACGTTAACTCTGGGTTGCGATTGAAACGCCTTTCGTTCGCTGGCCTGTTTCGAAAAACCTGTTGGAAAAGCGCGCTCGACGCGGCAGTCGCGGCGGTTTGGGTTTGAAAGTCAAACTCGTCCGGGTTGCAATCGGCGAAAACTGCGCGGCAACTGCCGTTTACAAATTCCACGTCGTAGAGTGTGCCATTGACGTCCAGTCCCGTGGCCCCGGTTAACTGGCCGTCGTCATCGATGATGAGTGTTGCCGAGAGGCCGGGGTTGGCCAGCGTTCCGAAGGCGAGGGCTGCTAAGCCAGCAATCAGTGCTTTGCCGAAAGATCGTCCCATGGCCCGCTCCACTTCAATCACCGCGGGTCCAAAGACGCTTTGGAAAGCGTCATGTGGCACGCCGTACACTGAGCCCAAGAATACATGGTGTGGGTTCCAGCGGTCTAGCCGCTCAACTGTATCAAATTGTAAACGAAAGCGGGTCTGCCTTGGCTGTGATGCCACATCCGCGGACCAAACAGGTCGCTTTCCATCGGCTCGGGGCTACCTGTCGGCGACAACCTTGAAGGAGCCGACTCATGTCCCCGTTGCGTATCACCTACCTTGTTTTGGCAATTTGGGGGGCGATCCATCCGATGTATTGGTTCATCAAATACATGGTGGAAAATCCCGGTGGGTTGGGCGGACTGATCGACGCTTGGTACGTCAATGACAGCACCACGGGGCTGACGTGGGACCTGACCATCGCCGCGATTGCTTTGACCATTTGGATCATCGCAGAGGTTTGGGCGCGTAAGAACTGGTTGGCTCTGATTGCCGTTCCCGCAACCTATTGTATCGGGGTGAGCTGTGGGCTGCCGCTTTACCTGTTCTTGCGCACCC
>JBCDFD010000013.1:0-27803 GCA_039178645.1 Pseudomonadota bacterium
CAGTGAAAAACGCCGCGTCCCACCGGTGTTTGGACCGGGCGGGTGCCTTGGCCCGGAACTCGAACGAGACACCGCGCAGGATCAAACCGATGAGCATGATCGCCACGGGCAGATAAAGCGCGGTGAGGATAGTGCCGTGGGCGCTCGGGAACGCAACCAGTAAGAGCCCCACCGCCAACACCAGCCAAGTCTCATTGGCGTCCCAAAATGGACCGATGGAGGCCACCATGGTGTCCCGTTCCTCGGCATTGGCGAAGGGGAACAGGATCCCCACGCCCAGATCGTACCCGTCGAGGATAACGTAGATCAGGATCGAAAGACCCATTAGCCCTGCGAATACGAGGGGCAACCAAAGGCCGGGATCAGACAGTAGGTCGGTCATGGTGACGTCCTTACAAACTTGCCTTGGGCCCGCCCGTGCGGGGCGGACCCTGGAAGAAACCTATTCGGCGGGTACCGCGACGGGCACGGGATCAGGTGCGGGACGGGTTGGGATTTGCTTGCCGCCCTTACGCGCCACGTAGAAGAGCACGGTGATGTAGGCCACCAGCAAGAGTGCGTAGATCGTGAGGTAGGCGATCAGTGTTCCCAGAACCATCGGTGCGGGCACATCGGCCACGGCCATTTCAGTGGTCATCACGCCGTTCACCAACCAGGGCTGCCGCCCGATCTCGGTCGTGTACCAGCCCGCAAGCGTGGCCAACCAACCCGAAAACGTCATGGCCACGAGGCCCCAGACCACTGGTTTAGGCAATGCCTCTACTCCCCGGCGGCGCCAAGCCATCATGCCACCGGCTGTCCAGGCCACCACCAGCATCGCGATGCCGGTGCCCACCATGACACGGAAGCTCCAGAACACTGGCGCGACCGGTGGGTGCTGCACCTCGCCCTCGACTGTGACGAAGTCATTCAGCCCGGGCACTACGCCGTCTGCCTTGTGGGTCAGGATGATGCTGGCGAGGTTGGGAATGGCGATCTCAAACCGATTTTCGCGTGCCTCTTCATCGGGCAGAGCGAAGAGCAACAGCGGCACGTTCGATTGGGTTTCCCAATTGCCCTCCATCGCCGCGACCTTGGCGGGTTGGTATTCCAGCGTGTTTAGCCCGTGCATGTCGCCCATAAAGATCTGCACGGGGATCAACAGAGCTCCAAGGCCAACGCCGGTTTTGATACCGGTGCGCACGCCCGCGCTGTGGTCGCCGCGCAGCCAACGGTATGCGGACAGGCCCGCGATCAAGAACGCCACGGTCAGGCCAGACGCCAGAAGCATGTGTGTCAGGCGGTACGGCATAGATGGGTTGAAAATCACGTCCCACCAGTTGGTGGCAAACGCCACGCCATCGCGCATCTCGAAGCCTGCCGGTGTGTGCATCCAACTGTTCAGCACAATGATCCAGAACGCTGACATGGTGGTGCCGAAGGCCACCAAGAAGGTTGCGGTGGTGTGCAACCAATCGGGCACGCGGCGGAACCCAAAGAGCATGATGCCCAGGAACACAGCCTCTAAGAAGAACGCGGTAAGTACCTCATAGGCCAACAGCGGTCCGGCGATATTGCCCACGGTTTCCATGAAGCCCGGCCAGTTGGTGCCAAACTGGAAGGACATTGTGATCCCGGACACCACGCCCAAGGCGAATGACAGGGCGAAGACTTTGACCCAGAAGAAATACGCCTCCATCCAGCGCCCATCCCCGGACGCCGCGAAGCGCAGTTTAAAGTACAAAAGCACCCATCCCAGAGCGATGGTGATGGTTGGGAATAGAATGTGGAACGATATGTTCGCGCCGAACTGAATGCGCGACAACAACAACGTTTCCATAGAGCCGCCTCCGTGTCCGTTTAGTTATTACTGTCCTCTTGATCGAGACATATGCGCGCTGTGACGAAGGTCCTGTGGGTGCGACCATCTGGACATTCATCTCCCGCGTGTTTCACGGGTTTGTTATCGGGAACTGGACTGGGCGCGCGGGCGGTTAGCCCGTGGCGATTTTCGCCTCTGTGCCTAGCATGTCCAGAGATGCCAGGACCCTGTCCGCCAAGGCGTTGGCGCTTTCATAGGCGTCCGAAACATTGGGACCAAGACACCAGTCCCCGGCCACGCCCAGCCGGAGGTCTGGGTCCCAAATACATGGCTGCCCCAAAGGCTGCGCCACGTGGGCATAGCGCCAGCGGTGGGTGGTCACATAACTTGCATCAGCCGCGGCTGGATGGACTTTAGCCACCGCCGCCTGGAGCCGTTGTGCAGCCTCCTCGGTGTCCAGTTCCAGGTTGTCTTTGGACCATTGCGCCGTCGCGTGGGCCACCCAAGCGCCTTTTGGCCGACCCGGCTTGGACCCATTGTCGATGATCATCGCCAGCGGCCCAGTGTCCAGCCGCAGCATAGGTGCGCCGAGTTCGGCGTCAGGGTCCATGCCCAGCATTAATGTCCAACAGGGATCATAGCTCACTTGTCCCAGCTCGGCGCGGTCCGCGTTGGCGGTCTGCAAAAGCGGGCGAAGTTGCGGGACAGGGATCGTGATGACGACGGTGTCAAACCCGTCAAAGTTTTCATCGGTCTCCGAGGTAAGCGTCCAATGACTGCTCGTCTGCGAAAGGCTCTTAATCCGTGTCTGTCGTGCAATCGGGATACCGTCGAGGAGCGCTTTCACTGGCCCACCCGCGCCAGGCAGACCCACCTGCATGCCACCGGCCCAATCAGCGCTCACGGAGTTATCAGACCAGACCGCGCATTGGGTCGCAAAGGCGGAGTTGGCCGCAGTGCTTCGGAACCCAACCGCCCCATGGTCAAAGGCCAGATCACCAACGCGTCGGGTGGCCATGCGCCCGCCCAGGCCGCGGCCTTTGTCGAAAACCTCTGGACTATGCCCGGCGTCTGATAATCGGCGCGCCAAGACGGCTCCGCTCATGCCCGCGCCGATGATTGCGATTTTGGCCGCCATGGTCCTGTCCTCTTCGATTTACTTTAAGGTAGCTCGGGATGACAGCTTATCGAATGATCACGGCGCTTCGGAGGCCCGTTCGCTGTCTGGCGTTGGACGGCTTTCTGGGCGGTCGCTTTGCCAGAGAGGCACGCCAGTTTTGAACGCCGCGCGTCCGATCATGTGCGCGGCGATGGGCGCGGTGAGCAGCAAGAAAATGATGATCGCGATGGCCCGGATGGCGATTTCTGCGGTCCCGAAATGAACAGCGGCGGCCACGATGATCAGTCCGCACGACAGTGTGCCCGCCTTGGTGGAGGCGTGCATGCGGATCAGCACATCGGGCATCCGCACCAGGCCCAGGGACGCCAAAGCCCCAAAGAGACCGCCCGCGATCAAGAGAACGGATTGGATGATCTCACTCATGGTCATCTTTCCTTTGATACCTGGTTTCCCGCCGTTCCGCGAAACGGGCCAGGGCCACGGTGGCCAGGAAACCCACCAGCGCCAGAACCAAGGCCACATCCAGGAAGGCCGGGTCATCGAACCGGATGGCCGCCACGCCGCAAAAAGCCACGATCAGCACCGTCATCATATCAAGCGCCACCACCCGGTCGGGCAAGCTCGGACCTCGGATCAGGCGCACGAACCCCAAGAGCACAGCCACGACGATCAGGATCAGCGCAATCTCAACGGAGGTATCAAGGATGGGGGACATCATGGTTCTCCTTCCACGGCATCGATCACCCATTTTTCCATGCCGTTCTTGATGCTTTCGCGCAGTTCATCGGGGTTGTCGCCGAACATGGCGTGGACGAAGAGTGTTTTGCGGTCGTCACTGATATCCAGCGACAGGGTGCCCGGAGTAAGTGAGATCAGGTTGGTGACCAATAGGAGCCCCGCGTCTGATTTCACATTCAACGGCACCTCGATGATTGCCGGGCGTGACATGTGCTGCGGGGTGAGGATGTCCCAGACCACAACGAAGCTCGACAGGAACAGTTCGTAAATGAACAGGACCACCAGTCGAACCCAAGCAAACACGCGGAAGAAGTAGCTGCTCGCCCCGGTGAGCGGTTGGACGAGCCACAGCGCGCCAAAGCCCACGGCGAAACCGATGAGCAAGCCATTCAAAGACGAGTTGCCCGTGATCGCCACCCAGACCAGGGCGAAGATCATGTTTGTGCCGAAGATACCCATCAGTTGGTTCCTCCTTCGGGGGCGCCCAAGACCGCCTCAATGTAGGCTTCGGGGTTGAGCAGTTGGTCCGCCGCCGCTTCGGCGAATTGCACAAACGGCTCGGGGTGCATCCCAATGAGCAGCGTGAGCGACGCCAAAAACGCTACGGGCAGCAACAGGGACAGGCGGACCTCTGACGGCAGCGTCGCGAGCGAGGGATCGTGGCCGTCCGGGTGAGGTGTCCAGAACGCCGCGCCCCAGATCTTGGTCATGGAATAGATGGTGAGCAGGCCCACCAGCAATGCCACGCCTGCGATCACCCAAGCGTCGATCTCAATGGCGGCTTTCACCAGCAAGAACTTGGCCCAGAAGCCCGACAGCGGTGGGAAGCCCGCCAGGGAAAAGGCGGGGATCACGAACAGCGCCGCCAGAAGGGGTGCTGATTTGTAAAGCCCACCGATCTTGGACAGGTGGGTGCTCCCCGCGATCCTATGGGCGGCTCCCGCGATGAGGAATAGGTTCGCTTTCACCACGATGTGGTGGACGAGGTAGAACACCGCCCCGACGATGGCCAAAGGCGTCATGAGCGCGAGCCCAAGGATCATGTAGCCGATCTGACTGATGATGTGGAACGACAGGATGCGTCGGAAATCGTTTTGAGCCGCCGCGCCCAAAACGCCCGTGACCATCGTCAACGCCGCCACCCACAGCAGGATCTCATGGGTGAATGCGATGTCGTGGTCGAAGACCAGCGTGAACATGCGGATGAGCGCATAGACACCCACCTTGGTCAGAAGACCCGCAAAGACGGCGGAGACCGAAAAGGCTGGCGTGTGATAGGCGGCAGGCAGCCAGAAGAACAGCGGGAATACCGCCGCCTTCACGCCGAAGGCCACCATGAACAGGATGGCGACTGCTGTCAGGAGGCGTGGATCGGCATCATCCACCGCCGTGGCCAGGTCCGCCATGTTGAGCGTGCCCGTCATGCCATAGAGCAGGCCAACGCCGCTGAGGAACATGATGGTGGACACCAAATTCAGCGCCACATATTTCACGCCACCGTCGATCTGTTCCGGTCGCCCGCCCAGGACCAATAGCCCGAAGGATGCGATGAGCATTACCTCGAACCATACGTAGAGGTTGAACAGGTCGCCTGTGATGAAGGCTCCGGTCACTCCCGCAATGAGCACGTTGAAGAGCGCGTGATAGCCCAGACGCTCCATCTCCGGATCCACATCGGCCAGCGCGTAGACGGACACGGCCAATCCGATGATGGCGGTGATCAAAACCATCACGGCAGACAGCAGGTCGGCCACCAGGGTGATACCAAAGGGGGCAGGCCAACTGCCCATCTGCCCGGCCACCACGCCTTCGCGCAGAACCACGATCATCAAGATCACAGCGGCGGCCAGTTGCAGCGCATTGCCCGTCACGGACAACCACTTGCCCGTTGGACCGTTGCGGTAGAGGAACGCGAAGACAGCGGTGGCGAACGGGATCGCCAGCGGGACGACGAGAACCCAGCTCATGGTTTGTCCTCCACCGGTTCTGCAATCCGCATTTCGTCAGGTTCCAACGTGCCCAGCGAGGTCCAGGCCCGGAACACCAGAACGATGGCGAAGGCAAAGAGCCCGAAGCCGATCACGATGGCGGTCAGAACCAGGGCCTGTGGCAGAGCGTTTGCGGCATCGGCGGCGGGGAAATCCGATCCTTCGGGGATCAGGGGCGGTGAGCCTTCGGTCAGGCGACCGGCCACGAAGATCGTCAGGTTGGCCGCGTTGGAGATCAGGATCAGCCCGAAGGTGTACCGCAAGAGCGTGCCCGAGAGCATCAGATACACCGCGACGGCGACCAATGTGCCGATGGTTATGGCGAGGAGGGCTTCCATCAGATTTCCTCCTCCATCGCGAAAACCATGGTGAGGACCGAGCCGAACACGACCATGTAAACACCGATGTCGAACACCAGCACGCTGGACAGTGGTATGCCCTTGCTGTCCTCGGTCGGATTGATGAACAGCCATTGCCCGGTGAAGAACGGATCACCGAAAATCGCCGCCATGAGCCCCGCGAAAAGTGCGATGCCGAACCCAACCATGGCGATGGTCTGCGGCATGATCCGTAGCGCCGCGCGGGCATCGCGGGTGCCACAGGCCACGGCGTACAGCACAAATCCCGTGGCCCCGATCAGCCCGCCGATGAACCCACCGCCCGGTTCATTGTGCCCGCGGAACAGCATGTAGACAGAGAACAGTAGGAGCAGACCGGCCATATAGCGGGTGCCCACGCGCAGGATTACCGACCTCATGAGTCGCCTCCTTTCACGTCCACCTCATTGGTGGGGCGGGTGGTGCGCAGAAGCGCGTAGGCCGACAGGGCGGCGATTACGACCACTGCGATTTCGCCGAAGGTGTCGATGGCGCGGAAGTCCACCAGGATCACATTGACGATGTTGCGACCGAAGGCGTCGGGCCAGCTGGAGGCCTCGAAGTACTCCGTGAGGCGCTTATCGAGCGGGCTGGACAGCACGGCGAGCAAAACCAGAGTGACGGTGACGCCCACCGATGCCGCGATCAGCGCGTGCAGTGGACGGAACTTGGCCTTGGGCATCGACGGCAGCCGCAGCATCACCACCGCCACGAGGACAACCACCAAGGTTTCCACGAGCAACTGGGTGATGGCCACGTCTGGTGCGCTGAAGATGATGAACAGGAGCGCGGCCCCGATCCCCACAACGCCAAGCGCAGCTATGCCTGCGATGCGAGAATTTGTGCCCGCCGCCAGGAAGGCCCCGGACAGGGTCAGGATCATCACCGAATAGTGCAGCCACGTGGCGGTTTGCAGGTTCAGGACAATCTCGGGCAATCCACGGAACACGAAAACTGCAATCAACGCGATGGCCGTGGTGGAGAATGTCATTGCGAGGTAGTCCGTCATGCGCCCAGTTTGGATGATCCGGGTTTGCCACGCGGCCAGCGCCTTGAGGCCGTTCATGAACTTGTCCCACTCCACATCCATCACTGGGAGGGGCCGGAACAGACGGTCCAGCAAACGCAAGATCGGGCGCCGTGCGGCGTAGAGCAGGAAGCCTATGGCAAAGGTTGCGAGGCTGAGGATCAGGGGCAGGTTCACACCGGCCCAGAGCTTCAGCGTCTTGGTGCCTTCCACCGTGCCGGTGAGCGAGGCCACCGTGGGCGCGATCAGCCGATCCTGGATCAGTCCAGGATAAAGGCCCACCACCAAGCCCAGCACGGACAGGATCACTGGACCGGCCAGCATGGGCCAAGGGGCCTCGTGCGGCGTGTGATCGTAGTCCGGTTTGCGGGTCCAGAATGGTTTGAACGCCACCATGGCCGCCACGGCGAACATCAGCGAATTGGCGGTGAGCGCGGCGGCGGTCACCCAGAAGGCGGCATCCCCATATTCCAGCGCGCCCGCGTATTTCAGTTCCTTGCCGATGAATCCGATGAAGGGCGCAAGCCCGGCCATGGATGCCCCGGCTAAGGCCGCTGCCATCGCCGTGAAAGGCATCAACCGCAAAAGTCCGCCAAGCTTGTCAAATTCCCGCGTGCCGGTGCCGTGGTCGATACATCCAACGATCAAGAATAGCGCGGCCTTATAGAGCGAATGCACGATCAAGAAGGTGGCGAAGGCCGTCATGGCATAGCCGTAGTCTTGGGCCAGAAGCAGCATGAGCGTGCCGAGCGCCATCAGCGTGGTGTAGGCCAGCGCTTGTTTCAGATCGCTTTGGCGCAAAGACAAGATCGAGGCAAACACGGCGGTCGTGGCCCCGAAGATCGTGAGCACCATGAACCACACCTCGGTCCCTGAAAGCGCCGGGTGCATCCGCGCCACGAAATAGACGCCTGCCTTCACCATGGTTGCCGAATGCAAAAACGCGCTCACCGGTGTGGGCGCAGCCATGGCATTGGGCAGCCAGAAATGGAAAGGGACCTGCGCCGATTTGGTGAACGCCCCGCAGAGCAGAAGGATCAAGATCGGCAGATACAGTGTGTGTTGGGTCAGGTCCAACTCGCCATTGATGATGCCTGAGATACTGGTGGTGCCTGCGGTAATGCTCAGCAGGATCAGACCCGCCAAGAACGCCAAGCCGCCCGCACCGGTGACGAACAGCGCCTGCAACGCATTGCGGCGACTGATCTCCGAGGTGTGCGAAAACCCGATCAACAGGTAGGACGTGAAGGTGGTCAGTTCCCAGAACACGAACACCAAAATCAGGTCGTCCGATAGAACCAGCCCGAGCATGGCGACCATGAACGACGTCAGAAACAGTGCGAACCGGGCATATTGCGGGTGCCCGGCCAAGTAGGAGTTTGAATAGAGCAGGACCAGTGTCCCGATCCCGCTGATCAAAAGCGCGAAGGTGAGGCTCAGCCCATCCACCAGAAATGCCAACTCGATGCCCAAAGACGGCACCCAGGGCACGGCCCAACGGACAGCTTCGCCACCGTCGATGTCCGGGATCAGGCTGAAGAAGCCCACAAACAGCGCCAGGGCAAAGAGGACAGGCACGACGCCAATGGCGCCATTCCCGGTCTGGCCGGAGGCGTTGGAACTAGCCATGGGATGTGTCTCCGTCGTCGAGCGTGACCGGCGAAACGAAACCTTCGGGCTTCACCGCCAGCACAGAGCAAGTCACGCGATTCAATATGGTTTCGGCGGTGTTACCAATGAACAGACCCGAAATACCAGTGCGACCAACGCTGCCCATGATCACTGTGTCAATGCCTTCGGCGGCCACGTGGTCGGGGATCACGTCTTCGGGCGTGCCTTGGACGTGTAATACGCGCAGGCCTTTGACCTCTTCGACGTAGGGATCGGTGAGTTTGGCAAGCCGCGCCAGGGACGAGTCGCTTTCCAAGGCCACCAGCTTTTCCACGTCTTCGGTGGGCACCGGGGCCAATCCGCCGCGTAGGAAGCTTTCTTCCTGCAACCGCCACACGTTCATCGCATCCAGGCGCGCGCCGTCGCGTTGCGCCAGAGACGTGGCCAGCTGCATGACCGTTTGGGCAAGGCCACCGCGAACCGGGTCCGCCGGGTCCGGGTCCAGGGCGGCGAGAATGCGAGATGTCTTCACCGGCGCGGCGGCGTTTAAGATCCAAACCGGGCAGGGACATTTGCGCAAAAGGTGCATGTCGGGGCCGCGCAGCACCGGTTTCCCCGGCGTCTGCTCAGCGCCTTTGACCACCAAATCATGGCCCGCCCGCAGGACCTGTTGGATCACATGCAGGAACATGGACCCTTGTTGGACCACTGTGGTCACGTCGATGCCTTTGGAACGCATGGGTTCGGCCAACTTTTCGAGCCGGTCCTGGAACGATTTCATCACCCGTTCCTCGAACCCTGCCGCTTCGATGCCTTTGATTTGGGCCACCACGCGCGTGATGGCGCCGGGCTCCACCGTGGAAACATCCATGAGCGTCACGTGGGCGCTGTTGGTTTCCGCAAGCCACTCGGCCCGTTGCAAGGCCGCCCCATGGGCACTGCCTTCGTCGCAGACGACCAAAATATTCTTGAACCGATGCATCGGCCCTCACTCTTTCACTTCCACCCTACGTCAAGATGGGATCGAAGTCTGATTGGCCCAATCGAAAAATGATGCATTCGTGATAGGTTTCATCTATCACCCGGGATCAAATGCCGACTTTGCAGCAGATCAGATACCTGGTGGCGGTGGCCGACCACCTTCACTTTCGCCGTGCGGCGGAGGAATGCCACGTCACGCAACCCACCCTGTCCGGGCAACTCAAAGAGCTTGAGGCGCGGCTGGGCACAACGTTGGTGGAACGCAGCCGGTCGCGGGTGATCCTCACGCCAGTGGGGCAGCGGATTGCGGACAAGGGGCGGCAAGTGCTGCGCGATGTGGAGGAAATGCACGCGCTGGCGCGGCAGGATCAGTCACCGCTGTCCTCTGTGATCCGGGTGGGCGTGGTCCAGTCCCTTGGCTCATACCTCATGCCGCTGGTGGTGGCCGATCTGCACGCCAATCACCCTAGGCTGGGGCTTTATCTGCGCGAGGGCGGACCTTCCACTTTGGTGCGCGACCTGGAACAGGGTGGCTTGGATCTGCTGTTTTTCCCGTTGCCCGTGGCGCGCGGGGACTTTGAGGCGATGTCGCTGTTCCGCGAGCCCATTCAGGTGGTTATGTCCACCGACCATCCTTTGGCCGATGCGGACTTGATCGACCCGGCGCAACTGCGTGGCCAGACGGTTTTGTCCCTGGAACCGGGTCACAAGCTCTATGAGCAAGTGCAGATGATCTGCGAAACCTATGGGGCGGACCTGTCCCGCGATTTCGAAGGCACCAGCTTGGACACCATCCGCCAGATGGTGGCCACAGGGATGGGCGTGTCGCTGATGCCCGCGCTCTACGTGAAGTCCGAAGTGGCCCGGCACGACATCGTGGTCGCCAAGTCGTTCCGTGGCACGGCACCCTCGATCACCATCGGCATGATCTGGCGTCGCGGCACGGCGCGCGAAGAGGAATATCGCGCCTTGGCGGCGTTGATGTGCCAAACCCTCAAGGCGGTAGCGCCGGAGGTGACAGTCTTAGGTTAGCGCCATGTCATTCAGCGCGCGCCAGAACGGCAGCAGGGCGTCCACGCCCTGACCCAATCCAGACAGTACGCCGCCATCGAGGTCGGGCGTCATCTCCAGGATCAAGCTTTTGCGTTTGAGCAAGTCGGCGTGCGGATGGTCCGTATCGTAGGGTTTTGGCACGCGTTTCAGCGGGTCAGCGCCCCAGTTTGAAAACCGCGCCCCATGGGAGGACGCCACCGCATCGATGATGTCGCTCAGATCATCACCATCCTGGTCCACCGCGACGCGGTAGGCGGTGAGCTTTTCGCCCTTCAGGTCCGGCAAGCCGGTGCACAACACACAATAGCTTGGGGACGAGCCAAAGAACCATTCGGGGTGGCCGGTGGATTTCCACGACATGTGCAAGTGTGGGTTGTAAGGCGATTTATCTTTTGAAAACCGCACGTCGCGATAGATGCGAAACACCTTGGCGGTGTAGCTGGCGCCGGTCAGGCGAGACAGGTCCTCGGCGAATAGATCGGCCAGTAATTCAGCGGGTGCGCGGATTTCCGCTTTGTACTGTGCCTTGCGCGGCTCGAACCACTCTTTGGTATTGTTCGCGGCCAATTCACTGAAAAAGTCGTTGGCCTGTTGGATCAACGCGGCGAAACTGTCGGACATGGTCGCTAACTCCTTGGGTATAAGGGTAGCGTCCCCGTTAACCATTTTCCATCTGAGCCGCCCCAAAGCGATTTAGGCAAGGAAATCAAGACTCCCACGTCGCCACAAATATGGTAACCGCTCATTGAGATTAACCAGTGGGCGTAAGCCCCCCGAAACGCTGAGGGACCATCCATGACCGCGATCACCGACCTTCCCAGCTATTACGCCGTGCCAGACGTCAAACAGGGTGTCAGTTTCACCAAATTGGCCGATGGCCGCTTGTTGATGACTTACTCAATCGACAACTCCGGGACCATTGAGGGCTATTACATAATCGTGGGTCCGAACTTCGAGGACCTGTATTTCCCACCGACGTCCATTGGCGACATCCACGACGACACGCCCATCGTGGCCACCGCGACCCCAGAGGGCGGGTTTGCGATCATGTGGCAGCTCAGCGGCACATTCAAGAAAATCTCAAAAATCGCATCCGACGGGACAACACTGAAATCCGACGAGTTGGGTGGTAACACATCCGAAGGGGCGATCACCACGCTCGACGATGGGGCGGTCGCCTACAGCGCGGTCTATACCATCGGCAACAGCCAGTATGTCTATTCCGGGTCCATTCCGTTGTTCGGGGCGCCGGATTTCAATTGGCAGTTCGTGACCTCTGATCCCAATGAAGAGGTCATTGTGAATGCGCCGGTGAAAATCGGGGTCTTCTACTACACGCCGGTCACAATACTGGACACAGCAAACGGCACCACCGAGTCCAAGCTCATCCGTGTGAATTCAAACAGCACAGACGACCTTGCCATGACGTCGGAAGGGACCCGTGGACACGAGGAACTGATGGTGCAGGAACTGGCCAACGGCAAGTTCTTGGTTTTGGCCCTAGATGGCACCAGCTCCACTGTTTTGATCTTTGACTCAAGCATGGTTCAAGAGGCGGCCACTGAACTCAACAACATCCAGGTCGGTACTGAAGCGCGGCTGATTGAGTTAGTGGATGGTACCTACGCGTTGATCTACAACGTTGAAAATTCCAGTACGGGTCGCGTCGTTTTCTTTGACGAGGAAGGAAACACCAGTGGCATCGTGTATCCAATCTCGCTCCCGTACAACTTTAGCACCGGCCATTTCAGCGTATTCCCTCTGGAAGACGGGGGATATGGCTTGGTGCAGGCCCCCGCGTCTGGCGTCGGCAACGACGAAGACATCGCGATCTACGACCAGGGTTCACCGTTCCCCGATGAACAGCGTCTGCGGTTTGAGGGGGAGTTTGACGGTGGAGACGGGCCTGACATCCTTGGTGGATCGTCCGGCGATGATACCATAATCGGCGGCACAGGCCCCGATGGCATTTGGGGTTTTGACGGCAATGACTTCATCTTCCTCGATGAAGGTCCGACCGCCAATTACATCTCCTACGACAGCGCGTTCGAGTCCGCTTGGGGTGGCGTTGGGGACGACTTCATCCAAAACGACAGCGGTGACAGTAAGCTCTATGGCGAACTGGGCAACGACACGCTCATTGGCGGCACCAACGTTGACAAAGCCTGGGGGGACGATGGCGACGACGTCATGCGCTTGGGCAGCGGCAACGACAAAGGCTACGGCGGGAAAGGCCGTGACATCATGTTGGGTGAGGAAGGCAACGACGTTCTGCGCGGTGGTTTCCAGAATGACGTCCTGTTGGGCGGCACCGGCAGTGACAAGTTGTATGGGTCCTTTGGCAAGGACCTGATCCGGGGCAATCAGGACAACGACTTTCTGTTTGGCGGCAATGGTGATGACACGCTGAGCGGTGGCGACGGCGACGATGTCATGCAGGGCGGGGACGGCAATGACGTCTTTGTCTTCCGCGGCGACGGTGCCGCTTCGCTGTTCGGCGGTTTCGGTGATCCGGAAACCGATGTGATCGTCGACTTCGTCCGGGGCGAAGATAAGATCAAAATTCGCGACGCCACGGGTGTGAGTGCCTTTTCCGATATTTCGGTCACTGGCACCGGCGGTGGCGGCAGTATCATCGAATACGGCGACCGGCTCATCATTGTGAATGCCAACGTTTCCGGGTCTGACTTTGATATTGCTTGAGGTCTGACCTGAGCGGCACAGTCCGCGCTGAGAAGACCATGACTAGACGCGTTGCGACCCCCGCGGCGCGCCTAGACCCTGAAAGTTGAAACCAGGAGACGCCCCATGAGCGGCAGCGGCAGCCTTCCTCAGTATGCCAACATCTACAGCGACATCGAAAATGTGCGCTTCACTAAGCTGGTGGATGGCCGTCAATTGATGACCTACACGGTGGAAAACGGGAACGACACCGACGTGTACTTCATGTTCGTTGGGCCGAACTTGGAAGACGCCTTCGACTTCCCGCGCTTTGTGGGCAGCTACACCACCGGAATTAGCGGTTTCGATGATGTCAAAGCGGCGGCGACGCCGGATGGTGGTTTTGGTCTGATTTACCCAAACTCATTATCCAGTTTGTTGGTGACGCGCTATTCCGCAGATGGCACTGCCGTTAAGTCGGGCATGTGGTCCGGCAATAATGCCAGCGCAGCGATTGCTTCCGATGAACAGGGCAACATCCTGTTTTCCACTGTGTACGACGCCGGTGGTAGCCTCGTGATCTTGGGCGGTAGATTGCCGGTTTTTGGATCGCCCCAATCTCAAGGCCAGATCGCAGGCGTATCCGCCGACAATATTGTGGTCGGCGCACCGATGAAAGTTGGCGACACGTTCTACATTCCCATCGCCAAACAGTCCTCATCCAACCTCGACACTGAAAATATTCTGATCACCGCGGGCCCAGGCAATCCCGCGGACATTGTTCTAAAGACCACCCCATCCATCGCGACGTCGGCGACGTTCCTCCGCGCGTTGGACAACGGCGATATCCTGGCGATTTCGGTGGCGAACCAAAGCTTGCAACTGGATATCTACAATTCCGATTTCAGCACTCTGAAGAGCAGCGCCAGCCACACGATCGCGGGTTTCGGCACGCCGTACCTCTTGGATCGGCCCGAGGGCGAGTTTGCGTTGATCCTAAACGCCGGTGGCGGCACCGCGTCCGTGTTCACAATCACCGCCGAAGGTGTTTTGGTTTCCACCTCGCCCGAAAACTACCTGCTGAAGATCGATCTCGGTAATTTCCTGCGGTCATTGGATTTCTTCAATTTGGACGATGGTGGTTTTGGTGCGCTGGTGGAACAGGGCATTTCGCCGAACCCAAATACCTTCAACGTGAGTGTTTTCGGACAGGGGTCGATATTCCCCGATGAACAGCTTCTGGAATTCGCTGGGCGATTTGATGGCGGCGATGGACCGGACCTCATCGGTGGGTCTGAAAGCGAGGACACACTGATCGGTGGCACTGGGTCGGACGGCATTTGGGGGTTCGGCGGAAACGATTTCATTTTCCTCGACGATGACCCCAACTCTGAATTCTCGTCATTCTCACCCGGTTTCGAAACTGGCTTCGGGGGCGAGGGCAACGATTACATCCGCAACGACCAGGGTGAGGCCCATCTGCACGGCGAAGGCGGCAACGACACGCTGCAAGGCAGTTTTGCCAAGGAACGGGCCTGGGGCGGCGATGGCGATGACATCATTCTCTTGGGTGCAGGTGCCGACCGGGCCTACGGTGGCAAAGGCAGCGACTACATCGAAGGTGGCGATGGCAATGACCAAATATCCGGCGGGTTCCAGGACGACATCCTGCGCGGTGGGTCTGGCAACGACAAACTGAACGGTTCTTTCGGCACCGACCTTCTGCGTGGCGGCAGCGGTGATGACCTGCTGTTTGGCGGCCGCGGCAAAGACACACTGCAAGGCGGCACGGGCAATGACATCCTCCAAGGGGACAGTGACGACGACGTGTTCGTGTTCCACGGTGACGGACTACCCACGACGCTCGACGGCGAGTTGGGACCAGAGACCGACCTGATCGTCGATTTCGTGCGCGGCGAGGACATGATCAAAATTCGCGGGGCCACCGATGTGGCGAGCTTCGCCGATCTCACCGTGACCACCGCCAGCGGGATCACATCGGTGGAATACGGCAACCGCATCATCCTGCTCAGTGCGCGATTGGACGCGTCGGATTTCGACATCGCTTAGCGCCAGTCGAGACCAAGCTCACTCCGCTGGCATGGCCTCTGTGCCCACCGGGGCCTCGCGGTTGCGCCTGGCCACCAGACACAGGCGCAGCAGCGGTGGCACCGTGAGCAGCGTCAGGAAGGCCGACATGCTCAGCCCACCCACCACCACGGCCCCGAGGCCACGGTAAAGCTCGGACCCTTCGCCAGGGAAAATCACCAACGGCAACATGCCCATGACCGACGTCAGCGTGGACATGAAGATCGGTCGAATGCGGTTGCGCGTGGCTTCCTCGATGGCGTCCACCGGCCCCAGCCCGTCAGTGTTCATGTGGTAAAGCGTCTGGTGCACGATCAGGAACGCATTGGTCACCACGATCCCCACAAGGATCACGAAGCCCAGCAGGGTGAGCATGTCCAACGGCTGGGTCTGGAACAGGTTGAGCACCGCCAGCCCGCCGACCCCGCCCGCCGCTGCGATGGGCACCGAGATCAGGATCACCAGCGGCAAGACAAAGCTTTCAAACAGGATCGCCATGACCAGGAACACGATCACCAACGCGATCAGCAGATTGATCTGAATGGCGCTCCATGTGGCGTTGAGCGCATCGGCTGTGCCTGAAAGGCTCAGGCGCACACCATCGGGCAGGCCTTGGGCCTCCATCGCGTCGATCACGTTGGTTTGCAGCAATTCCATGGCTGCTTCCAAGGGCAAGTCTTGGGATGGGCGCACTTCTAGCGTCACCGTCCGCAGCCGGTCGCGGTGGCGGATTTCCGTGGGTCCGGCGGTCACTTCGACCGCCGCCAGGGCGGAGACGGGCAGGATTTGACCTGAGGGTGTCACCAGTGGGAAATTCCCCACGTCCTGGGTGCGCAGACCCGGAGGATTGACGCCCTTCAGTGTCAGGTCCAGCCGTTCCGACCCAACGGTGATTTCTGCAACGCGCAACCCGTCATTGAACGCATCTACGGTGGATGCCAGATCGCGCGTGGTGACGCTGGCGTCGGCCATGGCGATACGGTCCGGGATCAAGCGCACCTCAGGCGCGCCTAGCTCCAAACCGGGTATCGGGCGGAACTGGTGACCTTCGCTGGGCGGCAACATTCCCAATGTCATGCCTGCCGCTTGGCCTGCGACGCCCAGGATGGTCTCTAAGTCTTGTCCCGAGATGTTTAGCTCAATGGTGCGGCCACTGCCGACGCCACGGCCGAAAAGTGACGGTTGGGTCATCAACCCAAAGGTGCCCGGTTCGGAGAAAATTGGTTGGGTCAGAACTGGGATGGCCTCGGCCACGCGGGCTCCGTCCACTGCCGATGCGCCCACGAATGAGGTGCCCGGCAGCGCCACAAAGAAAAACCCGTCCAAAGCCACCCGACCGTCTTCGGTTTCAGTGTTCGGGTTGGCCTCCCACATGGGGCGAGCCACGTTTTCGATCCGCCGCGCGATGGTTTCTGTGGTGTCCAAATTGTAGCCGGGCGGTGGTATGATGAACCCAAACACCAAGTTGCGGTTGCCCTCGGGCAGGTATTCCAGCTTCGGCAGGAACATGATCGCCGCCAGGGCCGCACCGCCCGCAATGACGCTCACGAACAGGATGCCCGCCGCGCGGAACCTCACCGTGAGCCGCACATAGGCCATGACCAGCCATGAAAACGCACCCGCCAGATGGTCGAGACCTGGGACGCGCAGGGTGGTTTGCTTTTCACCCGCGCTGCCCAGAAGTCGAGAACTGAGCGCCGGGATCACTGTCACGGCCACCACCAGGGACAGCAGCACCGACACCGAAATCGCCACGGCGATGTCGCGGAAAAGCTGCCCGGCCTCTAGCTGCATGATCAGGATTGGGATGAACACCATCACCGTGGTGAGCGCCGACACCAAGATGGCCCCCCACACCTGCCGCGCGCCATGGTAGGCGGCTTCACGCCGGGACATGCCCTTTTCCCGCAGCCGGTAGATGTTTTCGAGCACGACAATGGCCGCGTCCACGATCATGCCCACCGCAAATGCGATCCCGGCGAGCGATATGACGTTGAGCGTTCGACCCGTGGCGGCCATGGCCACAAAGGTCGCCACGATGCTCACTGGGATCGACAGGGACACCACCAAGGTTGCCGACGGAGACCGTAGGAAAATCAGCAGGACGCCCGCCGCCAAAAGCCCGCCGATCCAGATGTTCTGCACCACCAATTCGATGGCGCCCTCGATATAGATGGTCTCATCATAGACCTGTTCGAGCGCCAATCCCTGCTCGGCCACCGGTCCCTCGGCCAATTCGGTCAGGACCTCGCGGACCCCCTCCATGGTCTCGATCACATTGGCCCCATCGCTGCGGACAATGTTGAATGCCAGGCCAGGCTCGCCCCGGAAACGCAGGCGCGACAGCGGTTCCTTGTAGCCAAAGCTCACGTCGGCCACATCGCCCACAGTCAACCGGCCCCGCGCGCCCAGGACACCGGACCCTTCGGAGCGCAGCACGACGCTGCGGATGCGTTCCACGGTGTCGAGGTTGCCATCGGCGCGCACCAGATAGCGGCGCTTGCCCTCTTCAACGTCACCGGCAGAGAGCGACACGTTTTCTGCGCGCAGGCGGTTCACCAACTCGGGGATGGTCAGGCCAAACCGGCTCAATGCTTCCGGCGAGACCGTGATTTGCAGTTCTCGGGCCACACCGCCGAACACATTGACCGTGGACACGCCCGGCACCCGCTCGATCCGTTCTTTGACGATGTCTTCGACAAAGTCGCCGAAATAGGGCAACGGCGTGGTGTTGCCGGGCATGGCCGTGAGAAGCACCCATGCGATGGGGCTGTCTTCGCTGCCGGAACTGTCGATCAGGGGTTCGTCGGCCTCGTCCGGATATCCGGTTACCCGCCCCAGTCGGTTCGACACCAAAATGGTGGTGGCGGACATGTCCGTGCCCACAGCAAATTCCAACGTCACAACGCCCTCGTTGTTGCTGGACTCGCTGGTCATGATCTCGAGGCCCGGCAGGCCGCGCAGGACTTCTTCCTGCGGGTTGACGATTTCCCGTTCCACCTCGACCGGCGACGCGCCGAACCAGTCGGTTGTGATCACAATCACGGGCTTGCGAACGTCCGGTGCCAGTTGGATCGGGATGCGGGTGAGCGCCAGTGCCCCAAACAGGACCGCCATGATCACAACGGCGACGACGGCGATCGGGCGTTCAATGGCGATGCGGATCGGGTTCATGGTCTGATCTCCGATCAGTTTTGGACAGCGGCGGCTTGGCGGGTTTGGGCCCCATCGGCATTCCGGCTTTCATCTTCCGGTGCAGCCGCGGCTTGGCCGGGACGCTCTCGGACCGGTTGCGGTGCGATGTCCTGCATGGGGCGCAAACGTTCGTTGCCACGCACCACGACCTCATCGCCGGGCGCAAGACCGGAAAGAACCTCGAAGGTGGCACCGAAGCTGGTGCCGATCTCCACCGCTTGGGGCACGGCTTTGCCATCGCGGTGGACGAAAACCTGCCACGTGCCTCGGGACTGGGCCACGGCGTCCTTGGGCACCAACAGCGCCTCACGGGCGGTCGTGATGGGAACAAAAACGGTCAAGGACTGGCCAAGCGCCACTGGTGACGCGCTGGCGTTTAGCGCACCTGTGAACCGCACCGGGCGAGTGCGGGTGGCGGTTGCTTCGGTGGGTAGAATGGCGCGCACGGTCATTTCCAGCGCCGTGCCGTCCTGCAACGCACCTTCGAGCAGTTGCTCTTCACTGAGGTTGACGATGTACTGGCCGGGCACATTGGCTTCGACCTCCAGGTCGCCCACATCGACCAGCCGCACCACTTGAGCGCCGGTGGGGATGAACTCGCCGGGGTCAATGAACACCTCCAGCACCACCGCATCGAACGGGGCCCGCACCGTGGCGCGGTCCAGATCATAGTCGGCCCGCGCCAAGGCCGCTTCTGCGTTGAGCAATCGCGCCTGCGCTTGGGCCAGTTCTCCGCGCGAACGGGCCAAGCTGCCTTGCCCGTCCTCAAACGCGCGCTGGCTGAATGCGGTGGTGTTTTGCAAACCGGCAGCACGGGCCAGCGCCTGTTCGGCGAGCAATAGGCCAGCCTCGGCCACCTCGATCCCCGCTCGAGCTTCGATCACCGCCGCCTCGGCACGTTTGTGCTCAATGTCCAAAAGCTCCCGGTCGAGATCGGCCAAGACGTCCCCCGCGGACACGCGGTCGCCCACGCGCACGGCCACGGATTGCACGACACCGGCCACCCGCGCGGCCACATCGCTGTCGCTGGACCCGACCACTTGACCGAAAATCGGAATAGTCTCGGACACCACGCGGCGTTCCACAAAATCGGTCGCCACGCCGGACGGTCCCTGCTGTGCCATGGCGGGAACGGCTGCGGTCAATGTGATGGCTGTGAGACACAGGCCTGCGAGCAAGCGGTGCATGGCGGGCATGGGCAGCGTCCTTTGGCTGGGCAGTGAACTGAAGCGTTTAGTTTGAACTGGTCCAGGCCAAAGATAAAGCAAGGGGTTAGCGGCGGGTCCCGGAAATCACCAAAACGCGAGATGTTGACATAAACCTGCTGGGTGACGGCCTTGGCCAGCCTAGTATTTCAGCAGGTGAAACCATTGGATGCCCCCATGACCTCGTCCCCGCCCCTGTCCCACGTTCCGCTCTATCCGTCGCGCCGGTCCCCTGTGTTTGCCAAGAATATGGTGGCGGCGTCCCATCCGCTGGCCGCGCAGGCCGGCCTGTCGATGTTGAGCGCTGGGGGCAACGCCGTTGATGCGGCGCTGGCGACCGCCATTTCTTTGACGGTGGTGGAACCCACGGGCAACGGGTTGGGCTCCGACGCCTTTGCGATCCTATGGGACGGGACGGAGCTGCATGGTCTCAATGCCTCGGGGCGGTCGCCCGCCGCTTGGACGCCGGATCGCTTTGCTGGGCTCGACCGGATGCCGTTCCAAGGGTGGGAAAGCGTGACCGTGCCCGGTGCGGTGTCCGGTTGGGTGGCGCTGTCCGAGCGGTTTGGGGCACTGCCGTTTGAGCGGTTGTTCGAACCGGCGGTGCGCTATGCCGAAGACGGGTTCGCGGTGACACCCAGCGTCGCTGGGGTCTGGGCCTGGGGATGCGAGAGCCTGCACGACAAGCCGGGCTTTGCCGAAACCTTCATGCCGCAAGGCCGTCCGGTGCGGGCGGGTGAGTGGTTCCGGAACCGTGATCTAGCAACGAGCCTACGATTGATCGCTGAAACACGCGGTGAGGCGTTTTATCGTGGCCCCTTGGCCGAGAAAATCGCGGCGTTTGCGCGAGGCCATGGCGCGGTGCTCTCCGAGACGGACCTGGCCGAGAATGTGTGTGACTGGTGCGGGACGTTGTCCCAGACTTTTGATGACCAAACGCTCCATGAGATTCCACCCAATGGGCAGGGTCTGGCCGCGCTCATGGCGCTGGCATTGCTCGACCATACCTCTGTGAGAGATTTTGGACCGGACGATCCGAGGGCGTGGCACCTGATGGCAGAGGCCATGAAACTGGCGTTCGCTGATATCCACGCCCACTTGGCCGATCCTTTGGCGATGGACAAAGTGCGAGCGGAGTACTTGCTGGACGCGGGCTACATTGCAGACCGGGCCAAGCTCATCGATCCCATGCGTGCCACAGACCACGGTCCAGGTGTGCCCAACCATGGCAGCACCGTATGTCTGGCCGCAGCCGATGAAGATGGCCGGATGGTGTCGTTTATCCAATCAAACTATGCGGGCTTCGGGTCAGGCGTGGTTGTGCTGGGTACTGGCATCCACCTGCAAAATCGCGGAGCCGGGTTCAGTTTAACTCCCGGCCACCCCAACCAAGTCGGTCCCCGCAAACGCCCCAAGCACACAATCATTCCCGGTTTTGTCACAAAGTCGGGTCAGCCTCACATGGCATTTGGCGTGATGGGTGGTCCAATGCAGCCCCAGGGGCATGTGCAAATGGTCCTGAGGACGGGGCTATGGGGACAAAACGTGCAATCTGCCGCGGATGCCCCGCGGTGGCGTGTGACCGGTGGCATGGGCCTGGCGCTGGAAACCTCGGTGCCCAGTGATCTGGCCGCGGCTTTGGCTGATCTAGGACACCACATAACAGCGGAACAACCGGAGCGCGCCTTTGGCTTCGGTGGCGCGCAATTGATCGCGAAAAACCCCGGCGGCGGTTACGTGGGGGGATCAGACCCGCGCAAGGATGGCCATGCGGTGGGGTTTTGACCAGCGGCGGAGTTTGAGTATTTTTGGAACAATGAAGTCTGCAAGGCTGGTTTTTATCGGTGAAGCAGAGCGCTCAAGTGGTTTTCTGGCGAACCTTGCAGATTTGCTCAGAACGGTGCGGGGGATGAGAAGCTCTGGCCGCGACCGCTTTCGGGGTGGTTGAACCGGAGCCGTTCGGCGTGGAGCATGAGTCTTGGGTGGTCGCGCGCCGGTTCGGTGGCATAAAAAGGATCGCCTAGGATTGGATGGCCGATCTGCTGCATGTGGACACGTAGTTGATGGCTGCGCCCGGTGATCGGGGTCAGTCGCACACGGCTTTCCCCATTGCCCGCTTTTAGCCGTTTCCAATCGGTTTGGGCCGGTCGTCCGGTGTCTTGGCAAACCTTTTGCAATGGCCGGTTGGGCCAGTCGACGATCAAAGGCAAGTTGATGTGACCGGACGGCTCTGCCAATTCGCCGTGGACGCGGGCCAAATAGGATTTCTTCACCACGCGCTTTTCAAACTGCTGGCCCAGGTCTTTCTGGGCATGTTTGGTGAGTGCGAAGACCATCAGACCTGAGGTGTCTCGGTCCAAGCGGTGCACAAGTAGAATGCTGGGGAAAACCACCTGCAGGCGGGAGATCAAGCAATCTGCCAAGTGTTCTCCGCGACCGGGCACAGACAAAAGGCCAGACGGCTTGTCGGCCAACACAATGTGGGCGTCTTCGTGCAGGATGGTGAGCGGCGTGTCCGGCGGTGCGTAGGGCGTGCTGGCGTGGGTTTGAGTGTCGGTCACTGAATGGCTCAGAAATCGATGGCGAGGCCCTTTTTTTCCCAATCGCCGAACCGCACGGGCTCGGGTCCATCGCGGCCACCCAATTCTGGAGGCAATTCCAGGTCTTTGGCTTTGCGGCGACGTTCCTCCGCTTCGGCCAGCGCCCGTTGTGCGGCAGGGGGGAGGTTTGAGAGATCGCGGGTCTGTTCGCCGTCCGACATGGGCACGGGCTCCTTGAGGCTGCGTTGCGGCATGGTATAGGCCGCCAATGGCGTCTCACAAGTCCAAACAACCGCGCACCGCGCAGCCGGAGGGCCATGCCACGCGTCGGGCTGCGTTGGATTTGCTTCTGGCGGTGCGGCGGGACCGGCGGATGGTGTCGGAGGTTTCGGACAGCATCGTAGAAGGATTGCCTCCTGCGGAACGGGCGCGGGCCATGAGGTTGGCCGATCAGACAATGCGCCATGGGCAGCGGCTGAAAGCGCTGTTGGATCGCCATTTGAGCAAGGCACCGCCTCTGAGGGTGCGGATGATCTTGCAAATGGCGGCGGGGGAATTGTGCCTGGACGGGGCGGCGGCCCATGGGGTGGTTAACGGGGCTGTCGCATTGACCAGGTCGCATCGCAAAACCGCCCCCATGGCTGGGCTGACCAATGCGGTGCTGAGGAAAGTGAGCGCGGAGGCGGCCGATGTCTGGCCAACGCTGCGTCCAGGTCGGTTGCCCATGACACTGCGCAAGCCCTTTGTGGCGGCCCATGGGCGTGCGGCTGTGGAGGCCATGGAACGGGTGTTTGCCGATGTGCCGCCCATTGATTTGACGCCAAAAGCGGGAAATCTCGCAGACTTGGCGGATGCTTTGGGCGGCGATGCCTTACCCACGGGGTCGGTGCGTTTGCACAGCCACGGCCGGGTCTCGGGTCTGCCGGGATATGACGCTGGCGAGTGGTGGGTTCAGGACACGGCAGCCAGCATTCCGGCGCGGATTCTGGACGTGAAACCGGGCGAACGCGTGCTCGACCTTTGCGCGGCCCCTGGCGGCAAGACGCTGCAACTGGCAGCTGCGGGCGCGTCAGTGACGGCGCTGGACATTTCCGAGCCACGCTTGGCGCGGTTGCGCGAGAATTTGACCAGGTGTGGACTGGCGGCGGAGGTGATCGCGGCGGATGCGCTGCATTTTACGCCTGAGCGTCCGTTCGATGCCATCTTGCTGGATGCCCCGTGCAGCGCCACGGGCACCATCCGGCGGCATCCTGATTTGCCTTGGGTCAATGACCTGCGCAACTTGAACGACTTGGTGAGCCTGCAAGCGCAGCTTTTGGCGAAAGCCATGGGGTGGCTGAGGCCCGGTGGCCGTTTGGTCTATGCCACATGTTCGCTCTTGCCCGCCGAGGGAGAAACTCAGATCGACAACCACCTGGCGCGATTTGAAAATGTGAAAGCTGTTGCTTTGAACCCAGTGGAATTTGGCCTGCCGCCAGAGGCCACGGCTCCGCCCGGTTTGCGATTGCGCCCGGACTTGTGGGCGAACCGAGGTGGAATGGACGGGTTCTACATCGCCAAACTGATCCGTGGGTGAGCCGCCGCAATCTGGTCACAAAATGACCCACAAACCATCGCGATGCGTCCCAACTGTCGCCACTGACATGGGGGATAGTTACACCATCGCAAGACAGCGATCCTGTTCCCGGGACGCCCATTCATTGCCCCCACAGCGGGCGTCCCCGGGAACACAAACCTCACTCTGAAGTGTCCTAGTTTTGATGTCGCTCAGATGTCTTCGTGTCTGAGATGACGGGCTTTTCTTCAAAGGGTCAGCGTTTGCCTGGATGTAACCAGAGGCAACCGTTCCTTTAGCTTGCGGTGTGTAGCGGGGGGTCATCTGTTCCAGTTTTGCTCGAGGCGATCCTGGGTATGGCTGCGCCCCAATTGCGCCACGAAATGACCCCGGACATGCCCTCACTGTTCCCAACTCTCGCCGCACGAAGTGCGTAGGTTATACGTGTCACCGGGAGGTGACGCCTGTCCCAGAGGCGCCAATCAACTGCCCCCACAGCGGCGTCTCAGGGACCAAACCCAAAGAGGATCTTTTGGATACAGAGCCGCCCCAGACGGGCGGCTTTGTCCGTTTTGGATGGCCCGAAAGCCCGTTGAGCCACCGCCCCAATTGTGCCACGAAATGACCCCGGACATGCCCTCACTGTTCCCAACTCTTGCCGCACGGGATGCGTAGGTTTCACGTGTCACCAGGAGGTGACGCCTGTCCCAGAGGCGCCAATCAACTGCCCCCACAGCGGCGTCTCAGGGACGAAAACCAACGAGGAGCTTTTGGATACAGAGCCGCCCCAGACGGGCGGCTTTGTCCGTTTTGGTTGTCCTGCAAGCCCTATGAGCCACCGCCACCATTTGCACCACGAAATGACACTGGACATGCCCTGACTGTTCCCAACTCTTGCCGCACGGGATGCATAGGTTTCACGTGTCACCAGGAGGTGATGACTGTCCCAGAGGCGCCAATCAACTGCCCCCACAGCGGCGTCTCAGGGACCAAAACCAACGAGGAGCCTTTGGATACAGAGCCGCCCCAGATGGGCGGCTTTGTCCGTTTTTGGCAATCCCAAATCGCTGCCGCAATGATGTCACAAAATGACCCCAGGCCCGTCACCGTGGCTCCGTCTGGGTGCCAGATTGCCGTCGCATTCTCACAAGTGCCGCTGCTCCTTGGCGGCGTTCCCCGGACTTGACAATAGCCCCCACATTCCAAGTCCGGGGTTCTTCTATCTCCTGAAAAATTGGCTCCAAGTGTGGCCGCAAAGGCTCTGAGATGCAGCACGGGTTTGGTTGGCCATGACACTCTGGTGACCAAGTCCTATGGTGCTGCCGCAGCTTAAGCGACAGCAGGAGAACGCCAGTGGCGCCCCCCCGCGGTAAACGCCGGTCCCAAGATGATTTTGCCACCCGTTTCCGGGTTTGGCGGGCCAGCGCAGGCATCCAACCGGCTGAGTTCGCACGCACCCCTGAACCGCGCAGCATTGGTTCGGCGGGCATTGGGCGGCAGATTTGTGATGGCAAACTGCGCGTGGGCGGCAAACAATTGCGCATCACCGACGGCCCTTGGGACCATGGACCCATGGCCTTACCCGCGGAAGCGGACCGGCACGGCTTTATGTGGCTCGACGATCTGGCGGCGGTTGGGACCAAACGGGCCCGTGAATTGGCCTGCACGTGGCTTGTCCAATGGCTCGACCGCTATGCCACGGGACGTGGTGCGGGCTGGCGACCCCATGTGG
The DNA here is from genome assembly GCA_039178645.1 of Pseudomonadota bacterium. Taxonomy (GTDB): domain Bacteria; phylum Pseudomonadota; class Alphaproteobacteria; order Rhodobacterales; family Rhodobacteraceae; genus Mangrovicoccus. The sequence continues at coordinate 25,673 of JBCDFD010000013.1, forward strand.
CGGGGCGGCGCTTGGTGCGTTGGGTCCACCATGGCACGATGCTCCTGGACGGCATGACCCCGGTGCAATCGGTGCGATTTCGGCGCAGCTTGGCTGTCCATGTGGCGTACCTTGCTCGCCACTGGCGCAATGCACCGCCCGGTTTACCCACATTCGCAGCGCTTTGTGGGGTGATAGAGGGAGGCCTTGCGCTCAATGCCATGGAGCGGCGGGTGAGGCCCGGAATCGTTGCACTGGAAAAGCTCTGTGCGGAAGGGATCGCCGAGGATGGCAGTATCGCCTCACGCAACCCAGAGGACCTGCTGGACCTGTTCGAACTTCTGGTCTGGTGCGACATGGCCATGGTGGATGCTGGATTGGTGGCGCAACCGGGGCATCGCGCGGCCATCATGCGGATCGCGCCGCTTTTGAGGGCGCTGAGGCAAGCCGATGGAGCCTTGGCGAGATTCCATGGCGGCAACCGAGGCGTCGAGGGGCGGCTGGACAGTGCGCTGGCGGCTGCGCGGGCCCGCGGCATTTCCAAAGAGCTTTTGTCCATGGGCTATGCTCGCCTGGCCCGTGGCCGCGCCACTGTGATTTTGGACGGCGCGTCACCACCGACGGGGCCGTTCGCGGCCACTGCCCATGCCTCGCCCTTGGCATTTGAAATGACGGTGGGGCGTCGGCCCCTGGTGGTGAATTGTGGGTCTGGAACGACTTTTGGGGCTGACTGGCTGAAGGCAGCCCGCGCCACGCCGGCGCATTCCGCGCTCACCCCGGACGGAGCTTCCGCAGGTCAATTGAAACTGGCGCGGCGCAATCGCATCGTCCTTATGGCCGGTGCCGATGATGTGCGCGTGGAACCCGATCCGGATCGCGGCCCCGCGGCATTGTCGGCGGCCCATAATGCTTTTGGGCGGACCCACGGTCTTATCCACGTACGCAGGCTCGATCTGGGCGATGATGGGGCCGTTTTGACCGGCGAAGACCGCCTGACCTCCATCACGGAGGCAGAGCGAGCCCAGTTTGATCGCATTCTGCGGCAACGGGGGTCAAAAGGTATCGGGTTCACCATCAGGTTCCATCTGCATCCAGATGTCACCTCCAGCATCAACGAAGACGGGCTCTCGGTGTCCTTGATGCTTAAATCCGGCGAACTGTGGCAATTTCAACATGCCAGCAACGCACGGATCAGCCTTGACCCCAGCGTCTATCTGGAGAAAACCCGCCCCAAACCGACCCCCACCCGACAGATCGTATTGGAGGCGGCGGCCCAGGATTATGGGACCACCATCCGGTGGAGCTTTTCCCGCCTGCAAAGCGACCGCGGCCAAACCCGCGATTTCTATCGGGATGACATGTCGATCACGTGACCTGGCTGCCGCTGAAGGATGCCGCTGAAGGATGCCAATGACCGAACCGTCTTCGAAACTCCGCACCGCTCTGATTTCCGTGTCCGACAAGGCGGGCTTGACCGATCTGGCCGCTGGGCTGGCCAAACATGGCGTACGGATGCTGTCTACTGGTGGCACGGCGCAGGCGCTGCGCGACGCCGGACACGAGGTGGCCGATGTGGCTGAGGTCACAGGGTTCCCCGAGATGATGGACGGACGCGTGAAAACGCTCCACCCCATGGTCCATGGGGGTCTCTTGGCGGTGCGGGACAATCCAGACCATGCGGCGGCCATGGCCGAGCATGGGATCGAGGGGATCGACCTGGTGGTTGTGAACCTCTACCCGTTTGAGGCCACTGTTGCGGCGGGGGCTGATTATGCCACTTGTATCGAGAACATCGACATTGGCGGGCCCGCCATGATCCGCTCGGCGGCGAAAAACCATGCCGATGTGGCCGTGGTTGTGGACACCGAAGATTATGCGCCTCTTCTGGCCGATCTGGATGCCAATGATGGTGCCACTTCCCTGGCGTTCCGTCAAAAACTGGCGCTCACTGCCTATGGGCGCACCGCCGCATATGATGCGGCGGTCTCCGGGTGGTTGGCGGGTGCGCTCGACGACACAGCCTCGCGCCGACGGACTTTTGCCGGGGCCATTGCCCAGACCCTTCGCTATGGGGAAAATCCGCACCAAGCCGCCGCGTTCTACAAAGACGGCTCCGCGCGGCCGGGCGTTGCCACGGCGGAACAAATACAAG
>JBCDFD010000014.1:0-27134 GCA_039178645.1 Pseudomonadota bacterium
AGACACCAGAGGGTAGGAATAGGTCCACGCCGCGGCCTGAGCGTCATTGGCCGGTATAAACGAACGGGTTTTGCCCATCACATAAGGCCCCCAATGGCGAACGTAAGGCATTGCCATGAATTGCCGACCCGGCGCGGGTATGCGGAAAGCAGGCGCAAACAGGGCGAGACCCGCTATGTCTGTGCCATACTCGGGGTCCAGCGCCGCCAGCGATGACAGCGCACCGCCCATGGAGGTCCCAACCACAATCACACGCTCGCCGATGGTGCGGCCCACAGCCAACGCCTGCGCCAGATCATCCGCCAAGTCCCGCACTGTGAATTGCGCCATCGCGGCGCTGTCGCGCCCATGACCGGATAGCCGAGTGAAGTGAAGGTTAGCCCCGAGTGCTTCTGCCAAAGCGTCAGGCACCGGGCGCAACTCCTCGGACGAGGCCGAAAAACCGTGGACATAAATCACACTGAGTGGCGTTTTCGCCCCAGGTTCGCCCGCCCAAACCACGCGTTTGTGGGCGTTGTCACGTAATTGAGGCACCTCTGCTTCCTGGGCCGCCAACCAGTCGTTAATTTCAGAAATCTCGGGCACTCCAGGATCGCGGTAGCTGAGGTCCACAGGCTCGAACGCGCCGGGCAAAAAAAACATCGCTGCGATCCCTGATACTAAAACACCAAGCCAAGCGGCCAGCCGCTTCATTGGGCGGACACCTCTAAAATAGCGGCCTCGATATGCGCAAGATTGGCGGGTTCAGAGAACCGATGATCCGCACCCTTCACCAAAGTGAGGCGGATGTCCTCGCCGTCCGCGTGGTTGAACAGAGCCATGGCGGTTTCCACCAACACGTCAGTGTCGGCAGTGCCCTGTAGGAAACGGGTGGGACTAAAGAGAACAAGTGGCTCTCGCAGAACCAGATTGCGGCGTCCGTCTTCGATCAGTGCACGCGTGACCGTATAGGGATCGTCATAATCGCTGGGCACTTGGATGGAGCCGTGGGCCATGAGGTCTTCCTGCGCGGCTTTGCTGAAACCGGCCCAAAACCCGTCTTCGGTGAAGTCCGGCGCGGCGGCGATGGTGACCAGACCCGCGATGTCAACCGATTGACGTCGGCACAGCAAAAGGCTGATCCAACCGCCCATGGACGAGCCCACCAAAATCTGGGGACCAGCGGTCAAAGTGCCGATCGCCGCCGTCGCATCCTCCGCCCATTTTCCAATGGTGCCGTCCTCAAACGCGCCCTCAGACTGGCCGTGACCGGAATAATCAAACCGCAAGAATGGGCGACCCTGGGCCGTGGCCCATTGTTCCAAATGCACCGCCTTTGTGCCGGCCATGTCTGACATGAATCCACCGAGAAAAACGATGCCCGTGCCCACGCCTTCCGTGGCATGGTAGGCCAAGCGTCGACCGGACGGTGTTTCCAAAAAAGATGGTGTGGACATGAGCCTTGTTCCCCCTGCCCTTGCGGTAAAGGGAGCCGTTTCACCGCGCAAGTGAGAGGTTTGCTACGTTCCGTTCATCGTGTCTGTGGCGCACTCATTGGGGTATTGCGGTCGCTTAGTGAAAAAAAGCTGTTTCAAAGCCGATCCAACCTCAGTTTGCAATGGCGTGGGCTGGCAAAGGCAGCGTCCCATGGTCAAGCATATCATAGGCCCAGTGGTATTGAGCGGGAATATCGCGATACGACAGAACCCCTTGCACGCGCCCATCGCTGATCACTGGGAGCGAGTTTACCGACTCATCCACCATGATGGACAGCGCGTCACCGACGCTTGCGGACACCGAAACACAGTGGGGATTTCGCGACATCACTTGAGCCAAACGAATCTCGCTCGGATCACAGCCACGGGCCAAGCTCCGCACAATGTCCCCTTGGCTCACCACACCCACAACCACCTCGTGCGCCACAATCAGAAGGATGGCGTGCCGTTCTGCACCGAGTTTGGCACAGCCCGCAGAAACCGTGTCGTCGGGTCGACACACCTGCAACGAGCGCCAGGTGAGGAACTCTTCGAGCGGATCGGCCAAGAGGTCCTGAGCATAGGCATGACCGCTGGAAACCGCGGTCTGATCTTCAAAATACATGAATTGTGTCCTGTCTATGGACCCGAAAATGCGGCGAAAACCCTTACGAATTTATTGAGTATTCTTGGTTTGTTCTAATTTCCTCGATGCCCTTGGTGTGACGGCTCTGGTGCGTTACTTTATGCAGCCTGGGAATGCGAGGGGGCGCTCCCAAAACCAACGGCAGGAGCGAGGGAGAGGTCGTGAACTTTTTGAACCCAGCCACCACTGTGGCAAAAGATCCGATCGCCGCCTTGGTCCACAAAACGGAAACCGCCGGTGTTTTGGCGATCATCACCGGCGTGGAAGGTCCATCCTATCGTCCCGAAGGGGCGGCCATGGGGATTTTCGCCGATGGTGAACGGGCGGGGACTTTGTCGTCGGGATGCGTTGAAGGTGATATCGCTTTGCATGCGATGGAGGCGCTGGACGCAGGTAAACCCAAGTCGATCCGCTATGGGCGCGGCTCGCCGTTCATGGACATTCAACTGCCCTGCGGCGGTGGGTTGGACATCCTATTGGTGCCAAACCCCGACACAAATGTCCTGCGCGATGTGCAACAGAGGCAAACGGACCGGGTCCCTTGCACGATGGCAATTGAACGGGACACCGGTGCGCTGAGTTTGCATGATACGGGCGAAACCGGCTGGGCGGCGGAGACATTCTTTGTTCGCTATAACCCGCCGGTGCAGTTTTTGGTTTTCGGGAAAGGGCCCGAAGCGGGGACCTTTGCCGCGCTGATTCAATCCGCGGGCTATCCCAACCGGCTCTACTCTCCCGATCCTGAAACGCTAGATATAGCGGCGGCATCGGGATGTCCCACGGAGCGGATGGACCGGCGGTTCTATCCCGACAGTGCAATCGCTGACCCGTGGACCGCTGTGGTTCTATTCTTCCATGATCACGACTGGGAGCCACAGCTTTTGGCGGGCGCATTGGAGACCGAGGCGTTCTACATTGGTGCTCAAGGCAGCCAGCGGGCGCGCGACGCTCGGAATTATGTGTTGGAGGCCATGGGGGTCACTGCGGATCAAATGGCGCGGCTGCATGGTCCGGTTGGTCTGATCCCATCGGCGCGGGATGCGGGCACACTGGCCGTTTCCGTATTGGCCGAAGTACTGGCCAAAGCCATGGTGCCGAACCAGAAAGCCTGAAGGTCAGGTAAACCAGGACGCATCCACATCTGCAGCGGTGAGACCTTCGAAAGTGAGCGCCGAGCCGTTTCCGAAATTCACGCGGACCCCATCGTTGGTGTTGGATATACCCCAGGTCCCAAAATCATTGGGTGTTGCCCCAACGATGTTTACGATGTCGCCCTCGCTGACATCGAAATCCTCGATGACCGCTTCGCTGTCCGGCCCAGAGCTTGACTGAACCATGTAAATGAAAGTGTCAGCACCATCGCCACCGCGCAGCGTGTCAACGCCCGCGCCGCGTCCGCCGTCGAGCTTGTCATCGCCCAAACCGCCGCGAAGGCTGTCAGCGCCGGTTCCGCCTTTCATGTCATCATTGCCCGACTGACCGAACAACGTGTCATCCCCGGCAGCACCGGTGACTGTATCGTCGCCGCGGCGCGCTTCGATCCGGTTCTTCCCGCCATTGCCGCTGAGGTTGTCGCCAAAATCAGAGCCCATGAGGCCTTCGATTGACCTGAGTTCGTCAAAGCCTGCCCCGCCAGTATCTTGGGCGGTGCCTATGGCCAAGGACACTGTGACAGCATCGCCGCCCCAATAGACAGCGGTGTCAAAACCTTGACCGCCTCGGAGCACATCATCCCCGCCGTCACCGCGCAACTCGTCCTGGCCCCCGCCGCCGCGCAACGTGTCATCGCCGTCGCGGCCATGGAGCGTGTCCCTGCCCTGGCTACCGCGCAGAACGTTATCGGCGGAGTTGCCCATCAAAGCATCGGCTTCATTTGAGCCAAACAGGTTTTCGACACTCACCAAGGCATCGAGACCTTGTCCTGTGTCCTGTGCCACGATGATCTCTAGGTCGACCGTGGCGGCACCATCGCTATAGTCACCCCAGTCGACGCCAATGCCACCGTTGAGACTGTCGTCGCCGTCGCCCCCCTTGAGGGTATCGTCGCCATCGGACCCGTTTAAGAGATCATCACCGATGCCACCCGCGAGGATGTCGTTGCCATCGTCTCCTTGGACAATGTCATCGCCGTCGTCGCCGCTGATCACATCGTCGCCATCTTCGCCAAACAGGAAATCGTCATCGCCGCCGCCGCTGATCGTGTCATCGCCAGCGCGGGCGAACACGAAGTCATCCCCGTCGGCAGCGGCCACCAAATCCCCGAGAGCTGTGCCGATCAGTTGTTCCCCGGCACTGTCGCCTTGGAAAAACACCGCCTCTGGGGTGCCAAACGTGGCGCCTGTGATGTCATCATGCTGACCAAGGAGGCCATTTTCAAACGACAGTGACAGTGTGGTGGGATCAAAAAGGTAGAACTGCGGCTGGCTGAACCCGGGTGACACGGTGAGGCGCATGACACCATTTTCCACGCTGATGGCATCAAGCGGCCCAAGACCAAGGAAAAAGATCTCGGTGGCAACGCCTGTGCTCATGTTGAGTGCAGAGAGAATGCCCGTGTCATTTGCAGCGTAGAGCATGTCACCGATGCGCGCGATGCCGCCGGTGATGCCCAACGGAAACGTGCCGACCTGGCTGAGGCTCCCGTCATTTTCCAACCTTTGCACCACACCGTCCGCGGTCGCCACGAGCTGGCGGCCCAAAGCATCCACGTCAAGCCCAATGATCCCACCCGAGGATACCAGCGCGATCGGGTCGGCGGACGAGTTGCTCAATGAGACTTGATACACCAGGGTGTCACTGGCGGCGTACAGCGTTCCGTCGGGCGCCAGAGCGATGCCCGTAAGAGAGAGTCCCAGGTCCACCATGTCCCAGGTTCGACGTTGATCAACGTCGGCCAGCAATATCCGACCGTCATCGGTGGATAGGAATACGGACATGGGTCACCCTCAAACCAAATGGAAACCTTACGAACGAGTAAGGTTGCTACCGCATTCATCTTACAATGTTGTCACCTGCGATTCCCAAAACTGTTTGAATTTTAGGTAAACGCGAGTTGTCTTTTTTTGCCTTGTACGGATTTAGGAACACGTCCCTAGGGAAGTGCGTGAACAACCGAACAGGCTGTGCTGCGCCGAGAACTCCGGGCTATCAACAGGCGAACAAGGCTTTGGCCAAACCATCCAAACGGCGTGCGAGTGCACGTTTTTGCCCAAGCTCATTATACCCAAAGGGTGCACTGGGGGCTGCAAATCGAAGCCCGCCGCGGCTCCGCCAGTGACGCGGCCAGAACTGTTTCAAAGCTCACAGACCCATTGAAACATACCGTCGCGGCTGCGTAATGTTGAAACAAAGCGATACACTTGCGACGATCAAAATGATCAGAACGCCACGCCAAGACATTGAATTCATACGCCCCAGACTGGGGAATGTTACAATCCTCTCACCGTCTCAGTGACCAGATTGACGGCCACGTGATTGACGGTCGTGTGACTGGAATGTCGGGGTCGGCAGGTATTAGGTTTTGGGTGTCACAGCAAACGTGACCCGAAACAACCAACCGCAAAGTTAAGGACACACCCCATGTCGAACTCCACAAAAACCGTTGCCGTTCTGGGCGCCGTCACCGCAGCTATTGCGACCACGTCCGCCATTCCTCACACCGCTGACGCCCAAGCGCGCGAAAAGTGCTTTGGCATTTCGCTGGCCGGTGAAAACGATTGCGCCGCGGGCCCCGGCACAACCTGCGCTGGCACATCCACCGTGGATTACCAAGGCAATGCATGGACACTGGTCCCTGCTGGCACCTGCACCGATATCGAACTGCCTGCCATGGCCGACGGCACAGCCCGCGAAGGCTCGCTGTCCGAACTGAGCCGCGATCTGCCAGCGTAAGCTGACAGCGCGCGTGGTTCGGTGCCCCCACTGGGCCGCGCGCATTCCCTCTGCCACTCGACCCATTGGAGAGATCGCCATGGCACATGCCACGCTCCCATCTGCCCCAGGTGTTGGCTACAAAGCGCAGCATTTCAAAGGTGTTTCCGAAACACCCGGATCGGTCGCTTGGCTAGAAGTCCATGCCGAAAACTACATGGGCGATGGTGGTCGCCCCTTAGCTCAGTTGCGCAGTTTGGCTGAGCGTTTTCCGATTTCTGTCCACGGTGTGGGCCTATCAATTGGCGGTGAGAGTGAGTTGGACACCGACCACCTGACCAGATTAAAAAAACTGGTGGACTGGCTAAAACCGGCGAGCTTTTCAGAGCACCTTGCCTGGTCGACCCACGATACAACGTTCCTGAACGACCTGCTGCCCCTGCCCTATACGGAAACGACATTGGCCCGCGTAGCGCGCCACATTGATCAGGTGCAAAACATCTTGGGGCGCCAAATGCTCTTGGAAAACCCGTCCACATATCTGGCCTTCGCCGAAAGCGACATGGCCGAGGTGGACTTCTTGAATGAGCTTTCGCGAAGAACGGGCTGTGGCCTACTCTTGGATGTGAACAATGTGTTCGTGTCCGCCACCAATCAAAAACTGGACGCAGTGGCCTATATCGATGCGTTCCCGCTGCACGCCGTGGGTGAAATTCACCTTGGAGGCCACGACGAAGACGCCGACGAGCACGGCGCGCCCCTGTTGATCGACAGCCATGGTCGCGAAGTGGTGGACCCGGTCTGGGCTCTCTATGAACACACTCTGCGCAAAGCTGGGCCAAAACCGACCCTGATCGAGTGGGACACGGACGTGCCCGACTGGCCAACACTGCGTGCGGAGGCAGATCGCGCCGCGAGCCTGTTGCAGGCGCAATCTGTGAAAGCCGCATGACCATGACCGATCAAACCCACTTCCACGATGCTCTCTTGGACGCCTCTCAACCGGTGCCCGATGGCCTCACCGACCCCGAAGGTCGCCCGGCGGGCAAGCGGTTCGATGTGTACCGCAACAACGTGGCGGTGAGCTTGACTCAAGCGCTTGAGACCGGATTTCCGGTGATCCGCAAGCTGGTGGGTGATGAGTTTTTCAAGGCCATGGCAGGGGTGTACCTGCGCACCCATCCGCCCACGTCGCCCGTTTTGCAGCAGTATGGCGAAGACATGCCGAGTTTCCTGCGTGGGTTCAAGCCGGCGCACTCTTTGCCTTACCTGCCTGATATGGCGCGCCTTGAAGTGGCCCTGCGTCGGGCATATCACGCAGAAGACGCGCCTGCATTCGACCCGCAATCCATGGCGGCGTTGAAGCCGGAAGCTCTGAACTCAGTGCGCTTCGAATTTGCACCTGCCGCACAGGTGATCCGGTCGCACCATCCAATCCATGGCATCTGGCTGCGCAACACCACAGGTGGACCGGTGCCTTCACCGGCCCCCGAAAACGTTCTCGTGACCCGCCCTGAGTTCGATCCCATTGTCACGCGGCTGGACGCTGCCCAAGCCGTTTTCGTGATCGGGTTGATGGAAAACCAAACGCTTACGCAAGCTGCCCTGCGCGCCCAAAACGTGCCGGGCGCATTCGACCTGTCCCACACTCTCGGCCTCCTCTTTGGGGCGGCCGCACTCTCCTCCCTCAAGATCTGAAAGACCTCTGCCATGACTGCTCTCGTTCGCATCCACAACGGCCTCTTCCATGGACTGGAACGGCTCACCGGCGCTTGGCTGTTGCCGACATTGGCAAGACTGGTCTTCGCCGGTGTGCTGCTGATGTATTTTTGGGCATCGGCGATGACTAAAATCGGTGACGGCATCCTGGGGATCGTGCGACCGGACGATGGCGCCTACATCCAGATCTTCCCACGACTGATCGAAAACGCAGGCTATGATTTCTCTGTGCTCGGGATTTATCACTGGTTTGTGGTGCTGGCGGGCACCTATGCCGAATTCATTCTACCTGCGCTGATCGTCATTGGGCTGTTCACGCGTTTGGCGGCCATCGGCATGATTGGCTTTATCATCGTCCAAAGCCTGACCGACATCGTCGGCCACCACGCCGACGCCACCACCATCGGAACGTGGTTTGACCGCATTTCAGATGCGCTGATCGTGGACCAACGGGCGTTCTGGGTGTTCTTGCTGCTGCTCTTGGTTGTCCGCGGCGCTGGTCCCCTTTCGGTGGATCGCTTCATCCTAGAAAAACCAAGCGAGGCCTAAGGCTTAGGACACACCAAGCGTCGCTTGAACCGGCTTGCCCCATCCCAAATGAACCGCTCCGTCATGCTCAATAACGGGGCGTTTCATCAGTGTCGGGTGCTGTTGCAGCAAATCCAGGGGCTCTGCCTGCCGTTCGTCGTCAGTCAGCCCCCGCCATGTGGTGGACCGCGTGTTCAGGAGCGCCGGACCAAACTGATCCAACCAGTGCGACAGCACCTCGTCTGGCGGTGGATTGTCACGCACATCGACAAAATTGACCACATGTCCAGCGGCTTCCAAGGCTTTGCGCGCCTTGCGGCAGGTGTCACAGTTTTTCAGTCCATACAGTTTAGTCATCCGTACCGTCTTTTGTTACCTTAACTTTTCTGTGTGTCGACCCCAAAGAAAGGCATGGACGACCTTGTCTTTTGCACATAGGCCCCATCTTTGTTTCAGGGAATAGCCCTGAATAGCATGGCAATTCGAATACGCAGCAGCGGTGGCGGATCGCTTAAGTCAAGACGACAAGGAGAGACGGAATGCCCACTGGCACCGTAAAATGGTTCAACACAACCAAGGGTTATGGGTTTATTGCACCCGATGATGGTGGGAAAGACGTGTTCGTGCACATTTCTGCCGTTGAACGCGCCGGGATGACCGGATTGGCGGACAATCAGAAAGTCGGCTACGAATTGCGCGAAGGTCGCGACGGGCGCGCGTCGGCGTCAGAACTCAAGAGTATCTGACCACAGAAGTACGATGGGACGTGGGCGAGACTGGCTCGCCCATACCTAGCCTTCCAGCGCGGCGCGGAACTCCCGCCATTCGCCCGCTGACATGCCGGAGTCAGGCTGCTTGACGGTCTCACCTTTCAGCATCCGTCTTAGGCAGTCCACTCCCTTGGCCGAAAACTGCACGCCGCCCATGCGGTAGTCCTCGAACGCGGCATATGAAGCTGGGACCCAGTCGGCCACCATTTCACAGATGATATCTGCATAGACACGGATTTCATACTGCGCGTGACTATCGGCGCGAAGTCTGAGGAAGTGGAACAGGTTGTGCAGGTCCACTTTCCAATACCACTGGGTGTAAACATTGGCTGGGAGGTTCATCCGCGCCAACTCCCGTGCCAGACCTTGCTGGCCATCTTGGCTGAGCATTTCCTCATAATGGTCATAGGCTCGACCCGCGTCGGTTTTCAGCATTTCGAGCACACGCGCGGCCTCTTCGCCTTCCAGAACGTTGCCGCGGCCTTGGTTGTTTACCGTGGACTGCGCGGCCAGGTGCTCAGGGGCTGGGATGTAAAATTCGCGGTCCAGGATTGAATACCGGGCGGAGTATTCATTCACATTTGCCGTGCGATGGCGGATCCACTGGCGTGCGACGAACACCGGCAATTTCACGTGGAGCTTGATCTCGCACATTTCAAATGGGGTCGAATGCCAGTGCCGCATGAGGTACCGGATCAAACCGGAGTCATCGCGGGATTTTTTGGTGCCTGCACCGTAGCTCACCCGTGCCGCCTGAACGATCGCAGCATCGTCGCCCATGTAATCGATGACACGGACAAATCCGTGGTCGAGCACGGGATGGAGCTTGTAGAGACGATCTTCCATCGCGGGAACCGTGGCACGGAGGGTTGGACGGGTCTCGCTCCGACTGGCGGCAATGGCCTCATCAATGGCATTGGTGGCAGGCATATCTTTCATACTGTCCATCCCTTGGGTGTGACTCGCTGCTATATACTATATGATGTGGTTTGAAGTGATTTCGCAACCAGATTTTGCTGTCCTGGTCAGATTACCTGACGGCGTTAGTTCTACCACAGGGAAAATGGGAGAGAGCAACGATGCAAATCAAATATCTACATACCATGGTTCGCGTGAAAGACTTGGATGCGTCCATCGCGTTCTACAGACTTCTGGGTTTGGAAGAGACCCGCAGAATGGATAGCGAAGGTGGGCGCTTCACCTTGGTGTTCATGTCGCCGCCCGGGCAATCGGAGTGTCCGGTGGAACTGACTTACAATTGGGACGGCGATGACAGCCTGCCATCGGACAGCCGCCACTTCGGGCACTTGGCCTATGCGGTGCAGAATATCTACGATATGTGCCAGCATCTTGCGGACAACGGCGTGGTCATTAATCGTCCTCCGCGAGATGGGCGCATGGCGTTTGTGCGATCCCCCGACAATGTGTCTGTTGAGTTGCTGCAAATGGGTGAGGCCCTCCCCGCCCAAGAGCCTTGGGCAAGCATGGGCAACACGGGTCACTGGTGACTCGGTTGATGGTTAACCATTTGCCATTGGTCAAAGCACAGCGGTTCATTCACAGCATCGGCAACCCGCTCGCGGACAATCCAGTGAGCGTGGTGCGCCTCAGCAACGGTGCGCAACCGAAGCCACAAAGGCCAATTCTACAGTATGGGGGATTGGCGTTTTAGCCAGATATGTAGCCTTGGGCGTTCTGCCGGAGGCTATATCACGTGGGCGTTCTGCCACTGGGTCAGCCGAGTTGTTCGGCCCCTCTTTGTCTTAAAGCGCGAACGCTTGCGGACGTCGATATCGTCAGTAGATGTAGCGGATCTGATCGGTCCAATACCTTTCGACACGGCGCAGCGACGTGTTGATTTCATCGATCCCGTCTGGTCCCAAAATACCACGGCTTTCCAAGCCTTCGGCATGGCGGGCAAACAGGTCTTCCACAATATTGCGGATGTTTTCGCCTTTGTCCGTCAGACGAACCCGAACGGACCGGCGGTCAATCTCGCAACGCTTGTGGTGCATGAAGCCCATTTCCACCAGCTTCTTGAGATTGTACGACACGTTGGAGCCTTGGTAATAGCCACGGGATTTTAGCTCCCCTGCGGTCACTTCATTGTCGCCAATGTTGAACAGCAAAAGCGCCTGAACCGCGTTGATTTCCAGAATTCCAACCCGCTCGAACTCATCTTTGATGACGTCCAGAAGCAGTCGGTGGAGACGTTCCACCAGGGCCAACGAGTCAAGGTACGCTCCGATGAAGCCCTTGTCCTGCGTTTCACCCAAACCGGGGTGCACACTCATATTATCCTCCGTCACAATAAACGTGACGGGACAATCTAAAGAATAGGGAAAAAAAGATTTAAGACGGTCGCGCCCAAAGTGCGCCAGATTGGTCTAATTTGAGTAGTGTTGGCCGGTTTGAACGGCGATGCGGTTCACGTCGGCAATGTGCGTGATCAACTGCAGGTAGCGCGCTGGCGTGGGCTGCTGCCCAGACACCCACTGGTAAAGATCATGGTCATTCTCGGCCAAGAGAGCATCATACAACTGAATGTCAGCATCGCTGAGTTGTTCTAGCGTCGTATCGGCAAACCGGCTTAGAATAATGTCCATCTCTTTGATGCCCCGCCGCATGGAGCGCATTTTCAGCCGTTTGATCCGTGCTTCGGGGCTTTCCATCGTGCTCAAATCCGATCCTTGGTGGCGCGTCGCAATTGCTTTTCCAGCACGGTCATTCGCGTGGTGAAGCGTTGCAACTCAGCTTTCATTTGACGCATTTCTGTCAACACTGCTTGGACATTTGCGTCCTGAGTACCGTCGTCCACAGGTCCGCTCAACCCGTCGCCTTCGGCTGTCAAAAGCCAGGTCAGCGATACGTTCAGGATGCCTGACAGCATTTGCAATTTGTTGGCCCGCGGTTCGCTCAGATCCTCTTCCCAAGACGCAATGGTTGAGGTTTTGACCCCGAGCCGCTTGGCCAATTCGGACCGCGACATGCCCATCTTTTCCCGCGCCCCTGCCATGCGGTCGCCAAATGTGCTGGCTTCGGCGCTGAACCAATCGTCGTTTGGGGGCACGTCGTCCATGGATGCTCCTTGGGCTTCTGCGGGTCGCTGCCTTGCGTGGACCCAAGCGGCACCCTAGAGAGGTGAAAGGCCCCATGCAACCACGCAACCGGAGCGCGATTTATGCCTTTCCTGTCTGACACCCTCGCCCGCGTCAAACCGTCACCCACCATCGCCGTGACATCCAAAGCCCGTGAGTTGAAAGCCGCCGGGCGGGACGTGATCGGGCTGGGCGCAGGGGAGCCGGACTTCGACACGCCGCAGAATATCAAAGACGCAGCTGTGGCTGCCATTGCGGCGGGCAAAACCAAATACACCGCGCCCGACGGCATCCCAGAGTTGAAAGACGCCATTTGCGCCAAGTTCTTACGCGACAACGGTTTGACCTATGCGCCCACGCAAGTGAGCGTGGGCACTGGCGGCAAGCAAATCCTTTACAATGCGCTGATGGCCACGTTGAACCCGGGCGACGAAGTGATCATCCCTGCCCCCTATTGGGTGAGCTACCCCGACATGGTTCTGCTCGCAGGCGGCGAACCGGTGGTCGTGCCCGCGGGTTCCGAAAGCGGTTACAAGCTGTCGGCAGATGCTTTGGAAGCCGCAATCACCCCCAAGACCAAGTGGTTCATTTTCAATTCACCATCCAATCCCACCGGAGCGGGTTATACCTGGAATGAGTTGAAAGCAGTGACCGACGTTCTCATGCGTCACCCGCACGTTTGGGTGATGACCGACGATATGTACGAACATCTCACCTACGGTGATTTCAAATTCTGCACACCGGCAGAGGTTGAACCTGCCCTCTATGACCGAACGCTCACCTGCAACGGCGTGTCCAAAGCCTACGCCATGACCGGTTGGCGGATCGGGTACGCGGCAGGCCCTGAGCCTCTGATTGCAGCCATGCGTAAGGTCCAATCCCAATCCACATCAAACCCCTGTTCCATAAGCCAATGGGCGGCGGTTGAGGCTCTGAACGGCACCCAAGACTACATCGCCACGAACAACGCGCTGTTCAAACGGCGCAGGGACCTGGTGGTGGGGATGCTAAACGCGGCGCAGGGCATCGAATGTCCCACGCCCGAGGGCGCATTCTACGTCTACCCGCAGATCGGAGACTGCATTGGCAAGACCAGCAAAGGGGGCGCGGTCATTTCCGACGACGAGGCCTTCGCCACGGCGCTTTTGGAAGAAACCGGAGTAGCGGTGGTGTTCGGCGCCGCCTTCGGGCTCAGCCCTGCTTTTCGCGTCAGCTACGCAACGTCCGATGAGCAATTGGAAGACGCTTGCACCCGCATCCAAGGGTTCTGCGCCTCACTGACCTGAAGCATTCAGCTCGCCTGAAGCGGCGTCCAGCCTGGGCACCATGACGCGCCAAAACCGGTGGAAAAGCAGCCCGGAAGCACAGGTGAGCCCGGCCACCAGACCCATCCAGACCCCAAAGGCACCGCCGCCCCATAGGATGCCAATGACATAGGCCAAAGGCGCGCCAATGATCCAATAACTGAACGCCGCCAGGATCATGGGACGGCGAGTGTCCTGCAACCCGCGCAACAGGCTGATCATGGTCACCTGCGCCCCATCGGCCATTTGAAAAATTGCTGCCGCCACAACAAGGCCCGCGCCGATCGCGATAATCATGGCTCGGGATGGATCATTGGGATCCAAGAACAGGCTCACCAACGGTTCCGCCAAAGCCACCAAGCCACAGGCGGACACCAAAGCCACCGATAGGGACACAATCAGCGCCGCTTGCCCCCCTCGCCGCAGTCCGGCCCAGTCGCCGCGGGCATAGGCCGTTCCCGCCCGCACCGTTGCCGCATGTGACAGCCCCATGTGGATCATGAAGGTCATGGTGGCCAGTTGCAGAGCTATGCCGTGGGCCGCAAGCTCCACCGCGCCAACCCAACCCACCATGATGGCGGCCGCAGAAAACAGCCCAGTTTCCGCCAGCAAAGCCACACCGATGGGCCAGCCCAGTTTCAGCACTTGCCCCAGTTCCTCCCAATCGGGTCGCCACAGGCGCACGAAAAGCGCCTGATCGGGAAACCACCGCTGGATATAGAGAACCAGGGCCCCGAGGGATGCGATATGCAACGCAAGTGACGCCAAGGCTGCCCCGCGCGCACCCATCTCAGGCGCGCCTAGGTTGCCGAAAATGAACACCCAGTTAAGGAACGCATTCAGCAAGGTGGCCGCTAAGGTGACCCATAACACGATCCGCGTGTGCTCCACGGCCGTCAAATGGCTGCGCAACACCATGACCCCCAAGGCCGGGGCCATGCCCCAGGCCGCCACCGACAAATACTCACGCGCAATGGCCGCCTGCTCAGGCGCCTGACCCAATGCCAAAAACAGAGCTTCTCCCGATAACATGACGGGGATCACCAAAGCCGCAAATCCCAGCGACGCCCAGCCCCCCATCCGTGTGACGCGTCGGACCCGAACCAAGTCGCCCTTCGTTACCGCAGCTGCAACCAGCGGCGTCACTGCCCAGGCAAAGCCCGACCCCACGATGAAGGTAGAGAAAAACAGCGCATTGGCCAGAACCACACCGGCCAAAACCTCCACATCGTACCGCCCCAACATGAGCGTATCCACAATCTGAATGGACGCCTGCGCCAATTGGCTGCCCACCAAAGGCAGACCCAAAACCAAAAGGGCACGAATGTCGGAGGTCAACTGTCCCAAAGCCATTGCCCTGCACTATGCCTTGCCCAGCACACAGGCAAGCGGCCCGGACGCCGCCATCTTCATTGTTCTACAAATACTCAAAGACATGCCCATCGGGCCAAGCACAACGGCCCCGCGCATCACTGAGTCTACCCGCCAAACGCCAGCATGAGACGCGGGCCCGACCAGGGCCCGTTCTTTTGGATCACGTCACCTGCGGCGGGGCGTCAGAACCATTTTCTGGTGCGAAAGATCCTCCCGGCGGCCCGACCACGCATAGGCCAACAGCGCCGGTTCCGTGGACGACACAGTGATGCGGTGCAGGTGTTCTGGTGGATTGAAAATCAACGACCCAGGCCCGTAAACACCCTGGTGATTTTCGGAAACCGCCCCAGACAAACACACGTAAGACTCGGTGATCCCCGAATGGGAATGGGCCGGATAGGTGCATCCAGGGGCAAACAAAACGAGCCCGAGGATCACTTCGTGGCTCTCAATGGGCCCTCTCGGTCCCGCCAGTTCCGCATAGGCGTAGGACTTCATCAATGACCGAGGCATGCGGTCATAGCCATGCTGCCAAGACAGTTCGTCTTTCAATCGATCCAGACACCGGACCACTGGCGACAGGGCCCTTTCCCGCCCTTCATCCAACGCGCGGGGCAAATGGGTTGTCACCGGCAGCGTTTCCGGCACGCGCTGCAAAACCATCGGGTTGGTCTTCAACACACGACCAATGGCCTCCCGCACGATCCGCATATGGCTGCGGATCCGATCCGACCCACCGGCCGAAAGGAACCGGTACATCTCATAATATTCGCGCAGCAGATAGTTCCAATCCGGCCGATCCATCAGCCGGGCGGTCATCGGTGTGGTGATCTGTTCCATGTGGCTCTCTCTCCCGTTCCGCGCATCTAGAACATGAAGCGGCCATGCCAAAGCCAACCACCGACCTGCTTGGGTCGTTTTTGATGCAGGCTGCACTTTTCTTGGGTGAATTTCTACTGCACGGACACGTAGCGGTTGAACGTCCGCGCGAGCCCTGCGCGACTGTCCTCTTTGATGCTGCGTTTGCGCGGTACAAAGCGGAACCCGCCGGTCAGGTCGTTGTATCCTTGGAACCCGCGATAGTCGGTCTGGGTCTCGGCATATTCCACAAAGAAACTGATCGGCAGCCGCCATAGCCGTTGCTCGAAAGCCAAAATGGCCAGTTCACCATCGGCATCGCCCAGCACAGCGACGCGCACAGCCGAATTCTGGCCGGGATAAAACGACGCTTCGCCCAATCCAAACGCGGACTGCGCCGACCGCCGCGTGACAAGATCATCATCTTGAACGAACTGTGCACCGGCAACCAAGCGCACGTCGGTCCAGTCGGCCAGGACACCGAACCGTTCATGGGTCACGCCCAGTTCCACAGTACTTGTCAAGTCATCGGCCCACACCATACGCAGACCCGCCCCGGTTCTGTGTTTAGGGTCGGACCAGGCGTGCAGCAGTTCAAAGCCGCCCACCCCGGTCTGTCGGTCCAAGTCTTCATCGGACGCCGCCCCAGCGATGATCCCCACGCGGGTGGTGGTCCGGTCCGGCCAGGTCCATGACGCACCGACGGTGGTGAAAAACAGGTCATTGTCCGAACCGCCCGTGCTTGGCGTCAAGAGCGAATGGCGGGCGCTATAGACCAGCGATCCATCAAACACGGCAGTTTCAGCATGGGCAGACAAAGTGGCCAACAAACCACTTGCAACGGCGCACAACCAGCCCCTCCGCTTCACCATGGACATGCCCTCAAATCGGCTGACCAGAATGCCAACCAAAAAACCTCGCCAGTTATCCGAACCACGTTTGCGGCTTCGGTGCCAGCGCTCCTCCGCTAAAACTTAATTTTCCAAGTCAAAAAGTCAGACTTACGGGGTCAAACGCTCCCCAAGGTTCCCAAGCCGATGCAACTCCCGAGCACCACAACAACATGACCACCACTGACCATTGGAAATTTGTCCAGACCAGGCAAATCCTGTGGTCGCACCCAATATGTTGGTGTAAGTTTTACTCCATGACACATCAGATACGCCAGTTGGTTGGCACCTTTAGCATAGTAGTCTTGTTGGCCGCCTGCGGCGGCGGCGGCGGTGGGAGCTCGCCTCTCCCACCGGCTCTGGGCTCGCCCTCCGGTACATTGAACTACAACTTCGTCACCGACAGTTTCGCAGGACTGCCCGTCACCACCCAATCGCAGTTGGATGCCGCCCGCACTGCGGCTCAAGCCGATGGGCGCAGTCGATTGGAATATAGCGGCCAAGTGAACGTATTTGCCTCCACGGGTGAAACCGCAGAGGCCAACGGGACCGCAACATACTTGCCCAACGCCAATGTGTTGGAGGTGGGTGTCGCTCAAAACCCGCTCATGCCCGCTGTGTCCCTGGCCGCTCCCGTCACTGAGACCAACGGGACGATGGGGATTTCTGGGGAAATCCGGGCCACCAATGATCGCCAATTTATCGACGGTGAGATGACCGCGACGTTCCACGGGCCCAATTTGGGCGGGATCGGAGTTGAGTTAACGGGCGAGGTGTCCAACCTCAACCAAGGCGTGCTCGAACACACATTGGAAGGCTTCGGCGCTCTCAATCGATGATACGACTGCCACCGTGGTCGCTCTTGGCGGTGATAGCCTTGGCGACTGTTCTGGCTACGCCGACCGCTGTGGCCCAAAGCCCCCCCACCCCACGCGTCGACGACGCGGTTGCTGCCTACAACACCGGCCAGTTTGAACGTTGCGTGGACCTGCTGTCCGGGGCCGCGCCAAGTTTCGGCAGCCACTTCCTACGCGCGTTGTGCAATCTGGAGCTGGGGCGCTTCGTGACCGCGAGGCGATACATCCTGCTGTCCGCCAGCTACGCTCGCACGGATAGCCAGATCGAGAACCAGCGCGCGTTGGAGGCAACTTACGAAGACCGCGTGCCGTATTCGGTACGGCTGGGTGTTTCCATCAGGCCCTCGGATAATGTCGACCGAATCACAAGCTCCGACACGATCACCATCGGTGACCTGGAGTTCGATGTCAGCGACAACCGGGAAGACGGGTACAACCTGATCCTTGAGCCGGGGCTCACGGTGCGCTTGCTGCGGGTTCAATCGGCGACACGGTCTTTGCTAATCTCAGCGAACGGCGACTACCGCTATGAAACCCTCAGCGATGGGTTTCGCGACGACTGGGACTTGGGTCTGCGCGCAGCGCTTGGTTTGGAAACGGGCGTTGTCCGCGCAGGACTTGGACGAACGACACAGCGCTACCGCGAAGTGGTCACCGAGCAGGCTTGGTACAGCCAAGCATCCTTCGCGACCTCTTTCGGGTTACTGAGCATCCAAGTGGACGGCCGCGCCGAACGGATCATATGGCCTGAACTGGACAACACGGGTTGGAGCCAAGAAGCAGGCGTTGCTGCGCTATACGGACGCCGCTTCCGCCTCGGTCCAGTTTTGCGCCTGGGTGCGGTCAACACAGACGCGGTGACCCAAGAACGGGACTGGTGGGCGGCAGGGCTGATCGCAGAATACGACTTCGGCGGCCCGTTCGGTCTGCGCGGTGGTGTTGCGGCACAGTTTATCGAAACAGACTATCGCCAACGCCAGCCCTTCTTTGGAGAAACCCGCAAGGATAAGGAAACAGCGGTGGAAGCAAGCTTGATCCCCGACAGGCTGCAAGTGTTCGGCTTTGCACCCCGCTTGTCCGTCCGCCACGAAGACCGCCGATCCAGCATAGCATTCTACAGCTACGATCGTATCGAGTTCGGTTTCGGCGTAGCACGGGCATTTTGATCGTCGATATGGGCCGGTCCTGACTTCCGATCCGCGACTACCCCATGTAAGCCTCCCCGCGAGTGACGAAAGGTAAAGCCTCCATGAAGCGTGCAGCCTCCATCGCAACAGACAGCGAAGAGATGGTTCCAAATTACTGGCTGCGCAGCTTGAAAGGCTCACCGCATCTATCGCCAGATATGCTGGCCTTCGCCTTGCGCGAGGCCGACTTAGAACCCGATATTCTGGATCAGCCCGGTGTCATGCTGCCGCTCTTGCGCGAGGTGGCGGTGGTGGAGGCATTGGCACACTATAGCCCCGACCCGCTGTTCGCCTTGCGCCTTGGCCTGTCGTCGCGGGCCAACGGTGGATCGGTGCTGTCTTATATCCTGTTCGCCTCGCCAACCCTGCGCGTGGGGCTCACCAATGTGTGCACATTCATTCGCCTCACCCGTCCACGCAGTCGGGTGCAGATGATCTCAACGCCCGACCATGTGGAATTCCGCATGGGTCACCCGGAACCGCAGGTTCAGATGGCAGTGGCCTATCGGGATTTTGCCCTGGGGAGCATCCTGCGCAGTTGGTCCACCGCGACCAACACCACCATCCACCCGCATTGCGTCTACATCGCAGCCCCCATCGGCAAACGCAGTCACGAGATCGCCCGCGCCTTGCGTTGCCCGGTGGAGGACGCCAAGGGTCACACGGCGATCATTGTGAAACACTCTGTGCTCGATCTGCCCATTCGGTCCAGCGATGAACTGCTGCTCCAGCATCTGACAGAGTATGGGCAAATGTTGCTCAAAGAACGGCGGCCAGAGGCCATGACCACGCGCGAACGGGTCTATCGCTATCTGCTGCGCGAAATCCCGTTGGGTGTGCCCAAAGTGTCAGACGCCGCCGATGCCCTGGCCCTGTCTGAGCGGACGCTGGCGCGGCGTTTATCCGAAGAGGGCACATCCTATCGCGCCATCGTCGACGAAACACGCGCCAATATGGCGGAAGCACTGCTCGAAGACCCGAGCATTTCGCTCACGGAAATCAGCTACCTTCTGGGATTTTCTGACCCCAGCAGCTTTTCCAATGCCTACCGCCGTTGGACCGGGCAACCGCCCATCAGCGCGCGACCACCACGTCAAATCTCGGCCTGACCCAACGGGCCTAAGTCAACTTGAGCAACACTGGCCCATCGCGATCCCCAGACGCGACGATGTCATGGGCCAAAGCGCAGTCCGCCAAATCCATCACGCGGCCTATTTGAAAGCGGAGCGCACCCTGTTCCAGCAAGCGGGTCAAATTGGCGATGGCGCTGTGCCGTTCCCGTTGGCGCAACAGGTAAATCAGGACCAACTCAATATGCACCGCTTTGAACATGAGCGGATAAAAGGGCAGCGTCGGGGTCATGTCTTTGGCTGAACCAAAGGACACGATCGTTCCGCATTCGGCGATCAGTTTGGTGTTCGTCTCGACGTTCTTGCCGAACTCTACCTCGATAATCCGCTCCAGCGGTTGGCCGCCCGTGGTTTCCAAAATCTGCTCAGCAAGATCGGGATCGGAATAGTCAAAAACGTGATCCGCGCCGGCCTCCTGTGCTGCCTGTCGACCTTGCGTCCCACGCGCGGTGGCCATCACTTGTGCCCCAGATGCCTTTGCCACTTGAATGGCAAGGCGGCCAACGGTGCCTGCGCCACCGCTGATGAGGAGCGCTTGACCCTCAACCGGGCCGCCCCCCAGCACGGCGTGCGTTGCGGTCAGGCCGGGAATGCCAAGGATCGCGCCTTCCTCAAAGGACGCTGCGTCAGGCAAGGCAACAGCCTGTTCGGACGGCAAAGCGATGTGGTCCGCTGCGGTGCCAAAGGCGCGCCGCCATTGTCCGTTCCAAATCCAAACCCTTTCGCCGACGCGGGCCGGGTCAACGCCGTCACCCACGGCCTCGATCACGCCTGCGCCGTCGCTATGCGGCACAATCACTGGGAAAGGTGGTTCAGTCACTCCGGGCCGTCCCCCGGCGCGCGCTTTGACGTCGGATGGATTGACCCCAGACACCTGCAACCGGACCAGCACTTCGCCTGCGGATGGGTCAGGCGTGGGCAAGGTGTCGAGCCCAAGCACATCGGATGCCGGCCCAAATTCTGTGTAGGTGATGGCGCGCATGGTCGGGTCCTCCGGATCTGACGCCGTCACTAGCGGATCGTTTGAAATGCTCAAAATGCATTGTACCAATGTTTTGTATTCGATAGTCGAATACACATGCAGGATTTGGATCTCGATCTTCTGCGGTGCTTTGTGACGGTGGCCGAGCTTCGCAACTTCACTGCCGCAGGAATACGGCTGGGGCGGAGCCAATCGGCCGTGAGTATCCGCATTAAGAAACTTGAGGATGCCCTTGGCGCGCGCCTGTTGGAGCGCAGCAACCAAGACGTGCGTTTGACCGACCGCGGCAGCCTGCTTTTGCCCAAAGCAAAGTCCCTGCTGGCAGACAGCGAGCGCCTGCTGGCGGAAATGCGCGGCCCCAAAGTATCGGGTCGTCTGCGCATTGGCCTGTTGGAATATATCGCCCCGCAGAAGATGCCGGACCTGATGGCCGCCATGGCCCGTAAGCTGCCCGAGGCGGAATTGAGTTTCCGCGTGGGACTGAGTTCGCAACTGCGATCTGCGCTCAGAACGGGCGAGATCGACCTGGCCTTAGCCTTGCACGACCCCGAAAGCGGCGATGCCCTAGTGGTGGGTACCGACAGTTTCGTTTGGGTGGAAAGCGCCGATGGGGCGCAGGCCAAACTGAGCGAGCCTATTGATCTCTGCCTGCTCCCTGCCCCGTGTATCTATCGCGAAACTGCGTTTGAGGCATTATCCAACCACGGGCTCAAGCACCGGGAGGTCCTGACAGCCAGCAGCGTGCAATCGGTGCGCGATGCGGTGGCGTCCGGTCTGGGCATGAGCTTGCTGGGCGCGTCTTGTCTGGGTCACGGCATTCGCCCAGCCCAACAGCTGAACAGTCTGGGCGCGCTGCCCACCGTCCAATTGGCGCTGCACGGAAATGACCCACGCCAGGGCGCAGTAGCAGAGACGCTCAGCGACCTGTTGGCTGACACTCTGCCCAGATCACTATGAGCGATAGCCCAGGCTAGAACAGCCCCTCCACATGCCCTGCCTCGGAGATCCGGATTTGCTCTGCCGCTGGATGGCGAGGGAGGCCGGGCATCGTCATGATGTCGCCGCACACCACCACAATAAACCCCGCGCCCGCGTTCAGACGCACTTCGCGGACGGGCACCGAGTGGCCAGTGGGTGCGCCACGCAAAGCGGGATCGGTGCTGAAACTGTACTGGGTTTTCGCCATGCAGATGGGCAGATTGCCGTACCCGGAAGCTTCCCATTCGCGCAATTGGTTGCGGATTTTCAGGTCGGCCAGAACTTCGTCGGCGCGGTAGATGCGCTTTGCAATGGTTTCGACTTTCTCAAACAGCGGCATCTCATCGGGGTAGATCGGCGCGAAGTTGGCCACGTCCGCATCGGCAATCTCTGCCACTCGGCGCGCCAGAGCCTCGGACCCAGCGGACCCTTCACCCCAGTGTTTGGACATAATCGCCTCTGCCCCTTGGTCGGCGACGTAAGCCTGCACGGTGTCGATCTCGGCATCGGTATCAGTCACAAAGTAGTTGATTGCCACCACCACAGGCACACCGAACCCTTTGAGGTTTTCGATGTGCCGCCCAAGGTTGGCACAGCCTTTTTCCACCGCGTCGACATTTTCGGCCCCCAGACCATCCTTGGCCACACCGCCATTGGACTTTAGCGCGCGCACCGTGGCCACAATCACCACCACCGATGGGGCGAGACCACCCTTGCGGCATTTGATGTTCATGAATTTCTCGGCCCCCAGATCCGCGCCAAAGCCTGCTTCTGTGACCACATAGTCCGCCAGTTTCAGTGCGGTCTTGGTGGCGGTGAGGGAATTGCAGCCATGGGCGATATTGGCGAACGGCCCACCGTGGACAAAGGCCGGATTGTTTTCCAGCGTTTGCACCAGGTTGGGCTGCATGGCGTCTTTGAGCAAGACAGTCATGGCGCCCTCGGCGCCAATGTCCCGACAAAACACCGGCGAGCGGTCGCGGCGATAGGCGACCACGATGTTGCCCAACCGGGTCTCCAAGTCCTGCAAATCGGACGCGAGGCATAGGATCGCCATGACCTCGGACGCCACTGTGATGTCGAACCCGGTTTCCCGTGGAAATCCGTTGGCCACACCGCCCAGCGAGGCGGTGATCCGGCGCAAGGCGCGGTCGTTCATGTCAACCACGCGGTTCCAGACCACCCGGCGGATGTCGATGTCCAACGCGTTGCCCCAATAGATGTGGTTGTCTATCATGGCGCTCAACAGGGCATGTGCCGACGTGATCGCGTGGAAGTCCCCAGTGAAATGGAGGTTCATATCCTCCATGGGCACAACTTGCGAGAGGCCCCCACCCGCGGCACCGCCTTTCATGCCGAAGTTCGGTCCAAGTGAGGCCTCGCGGATACAGATGCAGGCGTGCTTACCGATCCGGTTGAGCCCATCGCCCAGCCCCACCGTGGTGGTGGTCTTGCCTTCCCCGGCAGGCGTTGGGTTGATGGCGGTCACGAGGATCAGCTTGCCGTCCGGGCGGTCAGACAGCCCGGCGATGAAATCCTGCGCGACTTTGGCTTTGTCATGGCCGTAGGGCAGCAGGGCATCCGATGGGATGCCGAGCCTCTCGCCTATTTCAAAGATTGGACGTTTGTGCGCCGCGCGCGCGATCTCGATGTCTGATGGTAGCGTCATGTCCCCTCCCAGAGCGGTCCCCATCTGTTTGGCGCAGGGACCTTGCGTGCATTGATGGGGAGGGTCGACGGGATGTCATCTGCCCAACCGGCATTTCAGGGTTCGAAATCGACAGACCAACCGGCGTGGGTATCGTCAAGCATGTCACCCAAAGCCACTGCCTCCGGTGCCGAATAGAGCATAACACCCCAGGCCAACCGAATTTTCAGACCCGGTTAACCCTGTGGCAGGTCTGGCCAAGTGTTTGGCAGGCCAGCCCAAGCGCCGCGCATCCCCGCATGTCATTTCAAGGTCACAGCCCGCCACCATGGGCCACACCCCAAAGAATGCAGAAAGGGAAATGTTATGTCGAAGGGGACTTACGAAGACTTCCGCGATGCGTTGCGCGCCTTCGAATCCGGTTGGGATAGGGAGCGTTACGACAACGGCGTGATCATAGATGCACAGCTTGACCAGTGGGCCGGTGGCCCGGTCACGGACTTCTTTCCAGGGTATTCCAGCTGGGGCGACCTGACCGCGGAAGAATGGGACAGCATGTCTTACCGCTCCACCAACTCGCTGGGGTTTGTGGGCTACCAGTTCGGCGAAGCGCTGCTCATCGATCTGGGCTATTACGACGACGATTTTTACTACCTGGGCGGCGACAGCATCAACCGCTGGGACGGCACGTGGACGGGCAAGAACGGCGTTGACAGTCTTGAAGAGTTCATGACCGCCGAGGCGCAAGAGGTCGCGATCCAAGAGGCGTTCGGCTTCAACCTACAAATCATCGAACAACAGTTGGGCTACCAAGGTCGGTCCTTGGACGAGTTCATCGGCCAGACTTTCACCTACACCGATGTGGACGGGTCCACTGTGTCCGTGGAAATCACAGTCACGGGCTTGATGGCTGCGTCCCACCTGCGCGGTGCCTTTGGCACAGTGAACCTGCTGTTGGGCGGCGGGGCCTCGACCGACGAAAACGGCACGTCCATCCTGCGCTACATCGAAGAATACGGCGGCTACGACAGCCCCACAGTGGATGAGGCCATCGCCTTCTTCGAAGACCGGAAAACCGGCGACGAAGGGTTGGGCACACCGGGCGACAATGGCGACGGTGACAGTGGCGACAACGGTGACACGGGCACAGGCGACACAGGCACTGGACCAACCGGCAATGGCGAAGCGGGCGTGACCAAAGACACCGCCGATGTGGTGATCACATGGTCCTACGGCTCGGACACGGTCATCACCGACTTCGATCCAGTGAACGACACGATATTTGTGGATTGGATCAGCGCGGATGCGTTGGACATCACCGAGACCGCCGAAGGTCTGGTGTTTGCGGTGCCATCGAACGTGCAGACCACCACGCTGGCGGGCATCACGCTGGCCGATCTGACGGTGGCCAATTTCACCATCCTGGACAACACCGCCGCGGCGGAAATCCTGGCCATGCTGGATGAAGGGGACGACGCCGTCGAACCTCCGATCGCCACGGTACTTTTCCTCAACGAAGGTGCCATCACCGGTGCGCCGCGCGAGGTGCTCTTGGACATCGACTCGGTTGTGATCGAATCGGACATCTATGCGGAGAACTTCGAGATCGCCGAAGTGGATGAACCCGGCTACGGCCCGTCGGTGGCGCTGAGCATCTCGTCGGAGGTGGAGCAGATCAGCAAGACCTTCATCCTGGGCGGTGTGACCCTGGACGAGTTGTCCATGGACTTCTTCGATATCGCCAACATGGGCGTGATGATGGAAGTGATGGACGCGTTGGATGATGGTGACGATCACGATCACCACATGCACCAGCATGTCTACATCAACCTAGACACGCCGGCGCAGACCATAGAAGGCTTCATGCCCGGCATGGGCGACATGATCGAAATCGAAGCCGATGTGCAGGCCGAGAATTTCAATATATTCGAGGAGTCCGGCGACGCGCTGGGTCAGACAGTTCGGATCGAGATCACCGACGGTGGTGTCACCAAACAGATCATCTTCACCGGTTTCGGCCTGGACGATCTGACCTTCGCCAACATCTCGGCAGCCAATGAAGGTGTGCAAAACGAAATCGCCTCTGCGCTCGGATCCGTGGTTGTGACCCCCGGTGAGGGCGAAGGCTACACGCTCACCTACGACAATGACGGTTCAGCCCCACCCACCACCAGCGGCACCACAGACAACGGCGGAGTGAAATACGTAGCAGACAGCAACGCGGACGATATCGTGGTTTTTTCCCCAGCCACCGACGAGCTCGACTTCGGTGGCACCTCCGTTCACGGAATGATCGTGACAAAGTCCGAGGCGGGTGAGATCGTCATAGACAGCCCTTGGTCCGACGCGGCGCAGATCGTGCAAGGGGTCACCTATCAAGACGTCACCATCGAAAACTTCGGTGTCGTGGGCAACGAACACTTCCGCCAAGACATGGGCGGCGTGGTGTCCTGGGAACAGGGTGTGGGCCCGCGAGAGGCCGATACAGTCTACGTCCGCAGCCACGAATACGGCGTCCATGAAGTGGTCGATGGGTTCGACCCCACCTCGATGAAGCTGAGCTTCCTCTACTTCGGCACCCGCGAGCGGCTGAGCGTGGAGGACAGCGACGACGGTCTGGTGATTTCGTCCCTGCCCACCGGCCAAAGCCTGACGCTCACCGGTGTGACCAAGGCCGAACTGATCCCCGGCATGGTGGAGTTCCACTTCGACCAAGTGATGGAAGACAACCTGGAGACCGCCTTTGGCTTTGACCAGAACGACGTGACCTTGGTGAATCGCACCATGCTGCTCACGCCAGAAGCGCCCGCAGGGGCCACAACAGACGGGTTCCAAACCCGCACCGGCGACATGACCGGGTCCATCTACGAAGGAGACACCGGCGATGGAGATGACGACGATGATGGCACTGGGGATGGCGACAGCAACCCAGGTGGCACACCTGGCAATGGTGACACGGTGGCGTTCACCGACGGCACAGCGGAAAGCTACACGCTGGGTTGGAGCTACGGCACCACAACCACCATCACCGGCTTCAACGTGGACGAAGACACGTTTGATTTCGGGTCCATGTCGGACGCACAAATAGGCGTTACCGAACAGGACGGCGACCTCGTATTCGAGGTCTTGGGCAACGGGGGCGACTTCGTGGTGCTGGAAGGGGTCCAAGCAGAAGACCTCACCGCCAACAGCCTGAGCGCACCGGAATGGTCCACCATTCTCGATAGCGACAGCGCCGTCGTGCAGGCCCTGACCAATCTCGGGATGGACTTGGGCTAAAGCGTCACGTGAAAGGCTTGCGAGACCAGCAATCGTCGATGTCGTGAGACATGCCCTGCACGGCAACGCATTGACGATCCGCTGATTTCTCGAAGCGCCATAGCCCGAAGGGCGGGCCGCACCCCGCCCTCATAACCCGCGGGTGAGACACAGCTACACCAAGAGAGCGACCGCCTCGGCCCTTTGTCTGCGTTCATTTGGATGTCCTGCCAACTGCCGCGTAGCGCGAAGGCCACCCGACAGCCACCTGAAAACCGGCCCCCGTGGGGTCGGTTCTTTTTCATCATTAAAACGCGCGATTTATATGCACCGGATCGGAGCAGTCGTTACGTAATCATGTGCTAATTTGAAACCAAAGGTATTGCTTCCAATTGATGGAAATAAAAGTGCACTTCTAATGATGTTCACAGCTTTACAATATTCGCATTGGACCTACCTCGATGTCGCGCCTCCCCATGTGCTCGCTTAGGCTACTTTCCGTTCGAAGGCGACGGGGCTTTTGCAACCCAGTTCTGAGTGCCGTCCATTGCCCGGCAGTGCATTTGCGCAGCAAATGTCACGA
>JBCDFD010000015.1:0-26741 GCA_039178645.1 Pseudomonadota bacterium
GCACGGAAGTTGAGGCAGAACAGGCCGTCGCCGTCGGACATGCCTTCGTATTCGCCAACCACCGTGGGCTTGATGAATTCGTCTGTTTCGCCGGCGGCGTAGGCATCAGACACAGCGGCGCTAGGATTGCCGGCGCGCCTGGCATCAGCAGAGACCCAAGCTCGGTATGCCTGTTCCACCCGTTCCCAACGATTATCGCGGTCCATGGCAAAATACCGGCCGGTCACGGTGGCAATGCGCGCGCCTGGCGGCAATTGGGAATGGAGCGCGGGGATGAATTCGTCTGCCGAACTGGGGGCCACATCGCGACCATCGGTGATCGCGTGGATCAGAACCGGAATACCAGCGGCAGCGATCACCTCCACCACCGCATAGGCGTGGGTGATGTGCCCGTGGACTCCACCATCGGAAATCAACCCCATGATATGGGCCGTGCCACCGGTCGATTTGAGCTTGGAAATAAAGGCCAAAAGTTCAGGATTGTTGGCAAAACTGCCGTCTTCGATGGCCAGATCGATCTGGCCAAGGTCCATGGCCACGGTGCGCCCTGCGCCGATGTTGGTGTGGCCCACTTCGGAATTGCCCATCTGACCAGTGGGCAAGCCCACATCGGGACCATGGGTGATAAGCTGAGCATTGGGGCAAGTCGCCATGATCCGGTCGAACGTCGGCGTGTTGGCCAAAGCTGGCGCGTTGGCCTCGGTTTCGGACCGCAGGCCCCATCCATCTAAAATACATAAAACAACTGGTTTGGGTGCCGCCATGGGACTACTCGCCTACTGCTCCTCAGATGCCCTGCCTTACCCCAATGGAACGCCCGAGAAAACGCGTCAAAGCTCCTTTTGTTTCGAATGCTATCTATTTGGGAAAGGTTGTGAAAAGCGCCGCTGCCGTCTGGTGCTGCCAAGACGCCGATGCCCCACCCTGCGCCACATATCGCTTAGGCCAGGCCGATTTCGCGGGACGGTGGCCTTTGGGTGATTAGGCGTACTAGTATACCGTTCATGTCAAGTTTAGAAAACATTCCGCGTTTCGTCTGCCACACATTGGTCAAGAAATGACGTTCGCGGCAACGAATGCTGCTCTATTCCCTGGATTGTCTATTGGAAAAGCCGTTATGAACAACCGCGTGGGAGTTAGGGGTCATGGGCTAGGGGGCACCGTGCGGCAGTTTCACGTCAATGTCATCCTGGCCGTCTGGCTCATTATCGGCACTTTGCTGCTGCTTCAGTTCTTTCTGAACTCGTTGAAGTATCAAGAACTGATCGTCGGCGCGACATCGGACCGGATGCAAGTGACCGCTGACATCATCGAAAGCGCCATCGTCCGTGCGGAACAGATCGGCTTGCGCATTGATGAGATTGAAAATCTCGGGGTCTTGATCGAGCGTCAGTTGGAACAGGCCCCGCTGATCGATGATATCCGCATACTGGACAGTGCCGGAATGATCATCTCTGACACAGAAACCGTGCCGCTGAGCGATGCGGATCGCGCCCTGGTGGTCCGGCGCGTGATGTCCCGCGATGCGGAGATCGTAACGTTTGAACTTGGCGACCGGCTGTTCACCAGCCGCGTGGTGCTCGACAGTAGCTCCACACGGATGGGGATTATCCTTATCAGCACCGACCGCAGCATCTATCAACCCAGCATAATCCGCGCTCAGTCCAGTCTTGCGACGTCATTCCTGATCGTCTTTCTCTTCGTGTCGCTGTTGGCGATACCTTTGGTTTTCTTGGGTTTCTTCAAAGTGACCCGTGCCTTGGACTTCCTAGAAGACAAATTCATCGGGACCCCAGCCGATGCGGCCCGCACGGCCAAAGGTGATTTCGAGTTGCACGACTTGGGCAAGAGGATCGAAGAAGGCAACGCAGCCTACGAGGCCCTTGGGCTGAAGCTCGACACACTTGAACAAAACACGCGCGAAAAGACCACGCCGCTGCCATGACCGATTTTTTGGCCAGATCGCCGGGGGACCGCATAGCGCCCGGTCATAGAGCTGCGACCCTTGTTCCATTTCTGCCTCAAGCATTGCGCCTGAAGGTGGCCTTGGGCCAGTATTGTACGGCTTGGCCTTGTGTCGCCAGTTTGAACGTTAACCCGTGTGGCCAGTCTGACGGAGAACACTCCTAGATGCGTTTCAGTTTTCTTGCCTTTTTGATTTCCCTTTGCGTTCTTCTGCCATTGGTGCCGGCTTGGGCCCAAGGTCAGATGAACTTTGGACCCGCCGCCCCGGCGAAGATCCACATGGTGGTGTTCCGAGGCTGCGAAGAGGCCTGCCAAGGGTTCAAGCGGTTTTTCAGAGACCGGAATATGCCGGTCGACGTCACTGTCACCAACATCGCCCGGGACCGCGAGCTTTTGCCGGGCATCCTTGAGGGCCTGAAAGAAGAAAAACCGGACCTGGTTGTAACCTGGGGCACCACGGTGACGCGCGCTATCCTGGGCACGCGGGAAAAACACGGAAATGCCACCGCCCTGGGAGATATTCCCGCGCTGTTTATGATTGTGGCCGACCCTGTGAACGCCGACATCATCGCCTCTTACGAAACGTTGGAGCGTCCCAGCGTGTTCGGCGTGCGCAATCGCGTGCCCGAACGCACCCAACTGAACACACTGTTCCAGTATTATTTTCCACGCAAACTGGGGGTCATCAACAACCCCGCCGAGGTCAATTCACAGATCAACACCCGCCAGATCAAAGAGTTGAGCAAAGAGCTCGGTTTCGAGTTGGTCTCGCTCAAATACACGTTGGACGAGGAAAATCGTGCAGAGCCCGCAGAGATACCGATGCTTATGCGGAAACTCCACGACCAAGACGTTGACGCGGTCTATGTAGGGTCCAGTTCGTTCAATCTGCAAAACATGCACGAATTCACTGGAGCTGCCAAAGAACTGGGTCTGCCTGTGTTCAGCGCCTATGAACAGATGGTCCGGGACTCAGACGGGCTGATGGCCGTGGGCAGCAGCTACGCCAATGTGGGAAAACTGGCTGGGCGGCAGGCATTCCGTTTCCTGTTCGAGGGCGCTGAACCCATAGACCTGGGTGTGGCAACGCTCGACCGGCATTCGATTTTCATCAACATCCGAGTGGCGCGGGAATTGAACCTGTTCCCGCCGATCCAACTTTTGAGGATTGCTGAAATCGTGCAATGATCAATCGCGACGTCTTCATACAGGAAAACGTGTCCTTGCGCATGACAGCGGTCACTTTGGCCGCTGTGTTCTTTGCGGCATTGGCGTCGCTGACCATCACGCTGGTGACCTTTGCCAACGGTTTGCGCCCGCTCCTGTTTGAAAAAGTCGAAGCCGTCGCCGAAGCCACCGCCGCCGACATTGAGTTTGCCGTGTCCTTGGGCATACCCGCCGAAAGCATCGTGGGGCTCGACAGCTTTGTGGCGGACATCGTGGAACGGTCGCCAGAACTGGCGGAAATGTCAGTGTCTTTCGACCCTGCCCCACGAGCGCAGGATGCCGACCTGCGGTACGGACCGAACGACCCCTTTGGCGCGGTGGCCAACGCGTTCGGCGTGTTTTTCGGCCAAGAACTGGACTTGGTCGAAGCCGCCATTCGGCGGGGGGACCAAACCGTGGGCTACTTGGTGGCCCAACCGGACAACGGGTTCATCCGATCCAAACTCAGAGACGTGTTTTTCGACACGTTCGTGATCTTGCTGGTGTCGGCTTTGGTGGCCTACGAGGTGGTGGTCGTTCAAGTGACCAGCAGCGTGCACAGACCCCTGGCCATCGTGGAAGAACAAATCCGACGGCGGCGCGAAGGGGACTTCAGCCTTTTCACGGGCACCGCCACCAATAATCCTCAGATCGAGCGCATCTACGATCGCATCAACGAACTGCACGCCAGCGTCCGAGAACGAACGCGGAAATTGCTGTTGCAGGCCAATCAGACCGTGCGGGATCAAGTGGAAGCGGTGCGGGACAAGGCCCGGCTGGAACAGAACCAGGAATCCCGTTGGGTCAGTATCCTGGACGCCCGTGTGCCGCTTTTCATTTTCTGCTTCGCTGAAGAATTGCAAAAGTCGTTCCTGCCACTGTTTGTGGCAGAGCTTTGGACACCCGACGACCTGTTTGACCGCTCTGTGATGATCGGCCTGCCGATCTCTGTGTTCATGTTCACCATCGCGGTGATCACTCCGTTTGCGGGTGTTCTGATCGACCGTGTCGGCACGCGAAAGATGTTCCTGTGGGGGCTCATCCCCGCAGTCCTGGGATATTTCATCTGCTACTACGCAACCTCATCGGACCATATCGTGATCGGCCGCGGGGTCACGGCCATCGGCTATGCGGTGATCACAATCAGCAGTCAAAGCTATATCATCGAGGCAGCGTTCGGGAAAAACCGGGCCCAAGCCATGGCGGTTTTTGTCGGGGTGCTCATGACCGCCACCATGTGTGGCACCGCCATCGGGGGCATCCTCGCAGACTGGGTTGGATACCAACCGGTGTTTCTGATCTCGGCGGGATTGGCCACCGTTGCAGGCCTCTTGGCGTTGGCGACCCTGCGCACATTCCGGCCCAACGAAGTTCAACCGGACGGCACATCCACCAAGAACAGCAGCGGTAAATCCCAGACCTGGCTGCTTTTGACCAACGCCCGCTATGTCTGCATCATCATTTTCTGCGCCATACCGGCGAAGGTTATCCTCACCGGCGTGTTCTATCTGATGGTACCAATCTATCTGGCCAGCTTCGGGTCCAGCCAGTCAGAGATCGGTCGGATCATGATGCTCTACTCGCTGCTGATCATTCCCATGAGCCCGCTGGCGTCGCGGCTCTGCGACCGGCTGGGGCAGAACCTGGGCTTTGTCATTGGCGCAACCGTGGCGTCGGGGATTGTTTTGATGCTGATGTACCAGAACACGACGCTGGGCGGTGTGGTCCTGATGGTGGGTGCCTTGGGCGTGGCCCATGCGTTCCTCAAAGCACCGCTGATCGTGTCCGCCGTGGAAGCCGCTGAGCGCATCCCGAATGTTAGCCGAACCGTCGCCATGAGCCTCTTACGGACATCAGAACGCATAGGTAGCGTCATTGGCCCCATCCTCGTGTCCGCCCTGCTGGTCAGCTATTCGTTTGAGTGGACCGCCGCCATCATAGGAACGTCGGTGGTGGCCATGGGGATCATCATGGTCCTCCTGGTCGGCGCGCGGCTCATGACCAAGTCCAAGCCGCTGGACGCCTAGCTCAATGGCGAGAGCCACGGCACAAAAAGCACACTGGCGATAGAACAAAACAAGAATATACTCCACCCATGGCGGTGGAACTGAGCATCACGTCGAACTTCACGTTTCTCACCGGGGCGAGCCACCCCGAGGAGTATGTGGAACGTGCGGCAAACCTTGGGCTCACCGCCATTGCCATCGCCGACGACAATTCCGTGGCCGGCATCGTTCGGGCGCACACGCGGGCCCGTGATATTCGCCGCCATGTGCAGGCTCGCTTGGATCACATTACGACCCATGGCGAAATCGGCCCGCCCTGCCCTGCGCATTTGGGGCATCGTCCGCACCCGATCCTGACCACGGTGCCCCGGCTCATGCCCGCCGCTCGGCTGATCCTGCGGAGCGGGTTCGCCGTCACCGCACTCCCCAGGGACCGCACCGCCTGGGGACGGCTCTGCCGCTTGCTGTCGCGCGGTCGGTTGGCGGCGGACAAAGGCGATTGCCATCTCACCCTGGATGATCTGCTGGAATTTGGCGACGGCCTGCGGCTGGTTATCCATCCCCCCGATGCGTTGACGCTCACTAAAGCGGCCCGAGACTGGCTGGCCCAAGCCCGCCGTCTGGCCAACCGGTTTGGCGCCGTCTGCGTGGTCTACCTGTCGCCGCGCTACGACGGGCAGGACCGACTGCGTTTTGCCTTCCACACCGATCTGGCCAACCGCTTGAACTTGCCGACCGTGGCCGGAGCCGCACCCATGATGCATACGGCCCGGCGGCGGCGGCTGGCCGATGCGCTCACCGCTGTGCGCGAGGGCCGCTCTGTGGACAGGATCGGTCGCGCCGCCCAAGCCAACGCAGAACAGCGGTTGCGGGGGTCAGAGGACCTGGCCGCGCTCTTCCCCGATCACCCCGACGCGCTCAGCCGGGCCGAAGATTTGGCCGACAGCTGCACCTTCTCACTCGATGAACTGCGCTATGAATACCCGTCCGAAGCCCAAGGGGGAGAGACCGCCGACCAACGGCTGCACCGCCTGTCCCACGAAGGTCTGGCCTGGCGCTATCCCTCCGGCGCGCCGGAACGTGTCCAAAAGCTGCTGACCCACGAACTCACCCTGATCGGCAAACTGGGGTATGCGCCCTATTTCCTCACCGTCCATGATATCGTCGCCTTCGCCCGGTCCCGCAACATCCTGTGCCAAGGGCGGGGGTCGGCGGCGAACTCAGTGGTCTGCTACTGCCTGGGAGTGACCTCCGTCAGCCCTGAAATCGGCACAATGGTGTTTGAACGCTTCGTGTCCGAGGCCCGCGATGAACCGCCCGACATCGACGTGGATTTCGAACATGAGCGGCGCGAAGAGGTGATCCAACACATCTACGACCGCTATGGCCGCCACCGCGCCGGGCTCACCTGCACGGTCATCCACTACCGCGGCAAACGGGCGATCCGTGAGATTGGCCGCGCGATGGGTCTGACCGAAGACACCATCAGCGCGCTGTCGTCCCAGTTGTGGGGGTTTTTCTCGTCGGGCGGGCTCGAAGACAAACGCCTGCGGGAAATCGGCCTCGACCCAAACGACCGTCGCCTGCGCCAAACGCTGGAGTTGGTGCAAGAGGTCCAAGGCTTCCCCCGTCACCTCAGCCAACACGTGGGCGGCTTTGTGATCACCGAAGGCCGGCTTGATGAACTGGTCCCGGTTGAGAACGCCACCATGGAGGACCGCACCGTCATCTGCTGGGACAAGGACGATATCGACGCCCTGGGCATCCTGAAGGTGGACGTGCTGGCGCTTGGCATGCTCAGCGTCATCCGCAAAGCCTTTGACCTGATCGATATGCACCACCGCACACGGTATTCGCTGGCGACACTGCCCCCCGAAGACCCCGCCGTCTACGATATGCTGTGCGAGGCCGACAGCCTGGGCGTGTTCCAGGTGGAAAGCCGCGCGCAGATGAACTTCCTGCCGCGCATGCGCCCGCGCTGTTTCTATGATCTAGTCATCGAGGTGGCGATCATCCGCCCCGGCCCCATCCAAGGCGACATGGTCCACCCCTATCTCAAACGCCGCAATGGCGAGGAACAGGTGACGTTTCCGTCGGACGAACTGGGCAAAGTGCTGGGCAAAACCCTGGGCGTGCCATTGTTCCAGGAACAGGCCATGCAGATCGCCATCGTCGGCGCGGGCTTTTCCCCTGACGAAGCCGACCGCCTGCGCCGCGCGCTTGCCACGTTCAAGAAACACGGCAACGTCAGCGAGTTTCGCCACCGTTTCCTCGCAGGCATGGCCAAGAACGGATACGAACCCGGTTTCGCAGAACGCTGCTTTTCCCAGATTGAGGGGTTTGGGTCCTACGGCTTCCCCGAAAGCCACGCGGCCAGCTTTGCGCTCTTGGTCTACGCCTCGGCCTGGCTCAAACGCCACCACCCCGGCATTTTCGCCTGTGCGCTGCTGAATTCCCAACCCATGGGGTTTTACGCGCCTGCACAGATTGTCCGCGACGCCCGCGAACACGGGGTGGAGGTCCGGCCCGTGTCCATCAACGACAGCTTTTGGGACAACACCCTGGAACCCGATGGGCGCGGCGGATTGGCTCTACGTCTGGGGTTCCGGCAGATCAAAGGACTGGCCGAGGAAGAGGCCGTCTGGATCACCGCCGCCCGTGGCAATGGCTACCACACAGTGGAGGACGTCTGGCGCCGCGCCGGGATCGACCCGGACCAAGTGATGCGCCTAGCCGAAGCGGATGTGTTTCGCGGGTTGGAGGGGAATGCCTTACAAGAAGTTGAGAATCCTAAAGGGGAAATCTCAATGGAGGGCAGCGCGCGTCCGCGGGGGGGCGCAAGGCGCCCGCCGTCGTGCGAAAAGCACGCCACTGGCATGACGGGGGCGGACGGGCGCGGCCCGGCGGTGCCGGGCCAAATCCTGTCCACAATCAAATCGCCCGGCACCGCCGAGCGGCCCCGGCCCGCCCCCCAGGCGGGGGCTAACGCCCCCACCTCGGTCGGGGCCCACCCGGCTAATGGCTCAACTGAACTCCCTCGCCGCGACGCGCTTTGGCAGGCACGCGCCCTCAACGGGGCCAAGCCGCTACCGCTATTTGCCAATGATATGGATGGCGAAGGCATCGAGGAACCGCAGATCCACCTCCCGCAAATGACCCTAGGTGAAGAGGTGGTCGAAGACTACGTGCACCTCCGCCTCACACTGCGCGCCCACCCCGTGGCCCTGCTGCGCAACCAACTCACACCGGGATGGGGGTTGGGCCCCGAGGCGGACCCGGAAAACCAGGCGGCTCCGGGTCAAGCCCGGAGCGATGGCCCACACAAACGCGGCCACAATGACACCATCCCAAAGCGCGGCTATGCCCAGGACTCCTCAAACCACAGCTACGCTCACGAGTCTTCCAAGCGTGGCTACGCCCACGACTCTTCAAGGCGTGGCTACGCTCACGACGCCATCAACAAAGCCCTCAAGCGCATCGGCGGCGGGCCACCGTCCAAGCCCGACGGCCGATGACCGGCAGCAAACCAAAAGGACATCCCATGACCATGATCAGCCACATCACCCTCGGCACCAACGACACCGAGCGCGCAGCGCGCTTTTATGATGCCGTGCTGGCCCCACTGGGGTTTTCCCGTCTGCCCAAACCGCCCGGCCTGCCCCCTGCCTACGAGGTCGACGGCATGCCCACACTCTACCTCTACCCGCCCGAAGACGGTCGCCCGGCCACATGGGGCAACGGCACCCACATTGCGTTCTGCGCCCCAACCCGCGAAGCGGTCCACGATTTCCACACCGCTGCGCTCAGCCACGGCGGAACCTGCACGGGCGCGCCGGGGCCCAGACCCAACTACGGCCCCAACTACTACGCCGCTTACGTCCGCGACCCCGATGGCAACAAACTGCAAGCGGTGTGCTACGCGGGCGCGGAAAGCTGAGGCCTAACGCACGGCCACATCAAGCAAACCTGCCCTCGACCGACCGCAAGAGCCACGTTAACCTGCCTTAACACCGCAGGATTTGACCCCATGGATTTGAACGCCTTCCTTGAGTGCCTGGCCGCCCCCGGCGACAAATGGGGCTGCTTTAGGGAACACCTTGGCGGACCAGGATTGTTTGTGTTTCTGGCGGCCTGGGCAGGCTACTTTTGGTGCGATCGGCACCTCAATCGCACCGACAACATCCCGCTCGCCACTTGGCTACGCAACGACACCATCGGCAGCGCCTACAAACGCGGCCTGACCCGCGCCTTGGATTGGTTCGACAGCAAGCTCTGCCCATCGGAAAACCTTGATACCAGTGATCCACGCTATCGCAAGGAAACCGAACCTACCCGCGCTTGGAACTGGCTCGCTTACGTCCGAATGTTTATGTTCGCCGCAATGTACCCGCTAGTCTCGCTGGTTGTTGTTTGGGTTTTCTCCGGCAATGCGCAGTGGGTAGGCACCATACCGATGATCCCTAAATCCGACTCGACCACAATACAGATCGCCGTAGCTGGATTGATCCTAGGAGTCATCTTCACTCAACAGCTTTTACGATGGGTGTGCAGTACCTTCGTCTGGGTATTCACACCAGTAGGCTATGATAC
Organism: Pseudomonadota bacterium; assembly: GCA_039178645.1. Taxonomy (GTDB): domain Bacteria; phylum Pseudomonadota; class Alphaproteobacteria; order Rhodobacterales; family Rhodobacteraceae; genus Mangrovicoccus. Next base: position 9,768 of record JBCDFD010000015.1, read on the forward strand.
TCAAAACTTGCGAGAGCCAAAGAAACGCGAAATCCTCCTCGTTCGTTTGGCTCTCGCAAGTATAGCCACAGTCGCACTTGCAGGTGCAGTCGCAGGCGCAGTCGCAGTTGCAGTCGTAGGCGTAGTGGCAGGCGTAGTGGCAGGCGCATTCGCAGGAAGGCAGCAGAAATGATCCTTTTCTTGCTTCACTTGTCATAGCAGGTTTCAACGTAGGAGCGTTATTCGCGTTTGTCGGCTTAGCCTGGATCGTCTCTGCCTTATTAGGCGAAGTGAATGATGATACGGCAAGCCTCATCCTGTTTCTTGCCCTATTCCCACTGGTCAATGCGATCTTCGACTATCTGTCGTTGGGCTTGACCCGCTTCACCCTGCGCCGGTCGCTATCATCCAGCTGGCACGTCGCGATCTTTTGGTATGTGGTTGATCTGGTTTTTGCACTCGTTGCATTTGTGGTACTGATCATTGCCCTGATGCTTGGCGTCCACATTCTGAACATCGCCGCCGGGATCCCGCTCCTGGATCTTGGACAGTTCTTCGCCGATATCGACGATCCCGCCAAAGACATGACCTGGGCTTACCTGATGGTGTTCTCCACCCTACTACCCACAGTGGCGCACGCACTGTTCTTTTATTTCGGCTTGGCCCTGCGCATCCCCGGACCCGGCGGCGGTGTTTGGCTGGCCAGGATCATCGGCGACAGCGACCAACAGGACGACCGCCGGCTATTCGTAAAGCTGATGGTCGGTGGCTGGTTTGGGCTCGCCGCGCTGCTCCTGGTTGGGTTGTATACTGGAGTGACCTACCTCTTCGGAGGCGGCCATGGGGAGCTTGTGCACTGGGTCGCCGACCAGGCTGAGGCGTTCGCGCGAGCGCTGAAATGGATCGCACCTTAACCAGGTCCGAGCGACCTCGACCGATTTCAGGTTTGGTGTCATACCCCCGGCGATGGTACGGTTGGGCCCAACCGCCCGGTCCAGACACCCATAGGTTTGGTGCAAAAACCTTCGCGTTTGGGACAATTGGTACGCCCTTATCACAGGCGGGCGAGCAGTTCTGCCTTCTTCGCCGCGAACTCGTCATCGGTGAGAATGCCCATATCGCGCAAGCTGCCGAGCTTTTCCAAAGCTGCGAAAACCTCGTCGGAATTGCCCCCAGAGTTGGCCTGGGGCATCGGCTCCGGTTGGGCCTGTGACGTAGGCTCCGGCATGAAATTCTGTTCCTGAACAGGCGCTTGCGGTCCACCTGAGACAATCGGCAACTGGTTGAGATACACCGTCCCGAACTGACTGGTGAAGGTCCAAGACGCATCGCCCGACTGCTGCTGACCCACACCGCCGATCATGTGCTGACCGGTGTCATAGACCGTGATCTGCCCACCCAAATTCACCGCAAGCCGTTGTGTTGCTGGGAAAATCGCGTAGCTCAGGTTGTTCTGGGACCCCGACGAACTGGGCTGCCCAAGCTCCGCTGGCCACCAGGATCCAAACGACCCGCCCTGCATTTGCAACGATGGTCCACCTTGCTGAACCGGAGGCGGTGGGTAGAACGCGCCATTATAGTAAGCATTTGAAATTTCGGCGCAAATGTTGGAGACCAGCGCCTGCAAACCGTGGTTGAACATGTCCCCCACCATGGTCATACCGCCCTGGCTCCATTGGCCCATGCCACCCAATTCAGGGTGGGAGAACTGGGCCATGGACCCGCCCCCCTGGGACACCGCGTCCATCAAGCAGCGCACCGCGTCGGGGCTCAGTCCGTACCGCGCGCTCAGGTCGGCCTGCACCGCGGCCCCGTGGTCTGTCAGCGCCATCATGTCATTTCTCCGGCCCTTTGGTTGGGCCGCTCCCATATGAACTCGACGGCGCGCTATCACATGCCCGAGGACTTGGCCACCTCGTCTCGGGTCACCCTAAACTGCCAAAATAAATCAGCAGCTTAGTTTCCCTAACGCAACCGGTCCAAAAGCGCTCTCGTGGCAAATCCGTCCGGGGCCATGCCAACGCTCGATTGATATTGGCGTATGGCTGCGATGGTGTTTGGACCGATTTTGCCATCGACGCCCTGGGTGGAGAAGCCAGCGGCGGTCAGTCTTTGCTGCAACTCCTTACGTTCACTGAACCGCAGCGCACGCTCGCTGCGTGGCCAGGGCCGTTGGAAATCGTCGCCACCCACGATGCGATTGCTCAGGTGGCCGACGGCGATCACATAGCTGTCGGCGGCGTTGTAGCGCTCTATCACGTTGAAATTCTTGAAAATCATGAACGCGGGTCCGTTGGCTCCGGCTGGGATCAAGATCGCCGCTTCGCCATGGTTTGGCACTGGCCGCCCGTCCATTCCGCGCACGCCGAGCGCGGTCCAATTGCGCACCGGAAGCTTCACCCGGTGGCCGGTTTTGGCGTAGTTAAACCCTCGGGGCAATTGGACTTCTACACCCCAGGGTTGGCCTTTGGTCCAGCCGAAACGGGACAGGTAGGCGGCGGTTGAGGCGAGCGCGTCGGTTGGGTTGTCCGACCAGATATCGCGCTTGCCATCCCCTGTGAAATCAACGGCATAGGCGAGATATGAAGTGGGGATGAACTGGGTGTGCCCAATGGCTCCGGCCCAGCTTCCGGTCATGGACCGGGGCGCCACATCCCCCGCTTGGATGATTTTCAGGGCCGCAATCAACTGAGATTCAAAGAATTTTCCGCGCCGCCCGTCATAGGCCAGGGTTGCCAAAGCCTCGATAATGGGGGTGTTCCCGCGGTAAGCTCCGTAGGCGCTTTCCAGCCCCCAGACCGCGACGACCACTTCTTTTTCGACACCGTAGCGGGCTTCGATTTGATCCAACACGCGGCGATGTTTCCGCAGTGCAGCACGGCCATTTTTGATCCGTGTGTCAGACACCGCGGTGTCTAAATATTCCCACAAAGCCTTTGAAAACTCCGCCTGATTTCGGTCGCGAGATATGATGTCAGCGTTGTAACTGACCCCGGAAAATGCACGGTCAAACGTGGTCGGGGATATGCCCTGCCGCAGCGCGCGGGATCGGAAATCGCGGACCCAACGGGAAAACCCGCTATCCACTGACACGCGCACCACCGGCATTTCGGGCTTCGCTGCGGGTACCGGCGACACCGCAACCCCGCTCACATCGCTGGCATAGGCTGTTGACGAAAATGAACAAATCACACCTGCACTGACCAGCGCCAAGGTTGTTTTCCACATGGTCGCTCTCCTGCTCTGCTCGGTTATTTTTCCGCCACTATAGCGCAAGCATGTCGCATGTCCCAAGCATTTATGGCCACCGAAGCGCGGTTGCATCCGCAGCAATTGGAGAAAAATTAGGGTGTATGGCAGGCGTATGGCAAACGTATGGCAACCGTATGGCTCCATTCCCACGCTGCGCTGCCGCAAGTTCACCCGGCGCTTGGGCCATCACAGGCAGGGTGCGACGCATGGGCCCTAACCCCAATCTCCGCACGCAATGATTAGGATTTGTAAATCATTTGCGACGAAATCTGTTTGCACATCACGAGCAAGGCCACAGAGGCCCGAGGTGGTGGGAAAGACCTTTGAGTACCAAACCTTTAGCGCAACGCCCGGACCGTGAAGCTGGCTTTATTTTGAGTTGGTGGTCCGGGTGGTTAACCCCTTTGTCAAAGACCTCTAAGTATCAAAACCTTTGCGTAGCGCCCGGACCGTAAAACTGACTTCATTTTGAGTTCGGTGGTCCGGGCGACAATTTTTTGAGCTGACGTAGGGCCTGTTTAATCAAACCAATGTAGGCACCCCATCAGAAAAGCGCCTTTCCTTTAGGGGTCAGAAATCACTTACGCCGGGTGCGTGTGACCTTGCGCGGCGGCTTCCCCCGTTTCGGCTGAGGCCCACTGCGGCGGCCTTTGGACCGGCTGCGTAGCATACGAGCACCGGTGGGCGTGCGTTCCTCGCCCTCCACCTCCAAAATTTCCAACATCACCCCGCCAGTGACAGGTTCCGCTTCCACAAGGCGCACGCGGACCCTTTGGCCCACGGCGTAGACCTGTCCGGTGTTGCCGCCCATGAGCGTTTGGGCCGCTTGGTCGTGGTGGAAAAACTCATTGCCCAGTGACCGCACCGGCACCAGACCGTCGGCACCGCTGTCGTCCAGTTTCACGAACAGCCCAAAGCGCGCCACGCCAGAGATTCGACCCTCCAACTCGTCACCCACCCGTTCCGCCAAAAACGCCGCGAGATAGCGGTCCGTGGTGTCCCGTTCCGCGGCCATGGATCGTCGTTCGGTGTCCGAAATGTGCTGGCCGGTTTTGTCCAGCCGCTGCTCTTCGTCGGGCGTTAGACCATCATCGCCCCACCCGTGAGCCGCGATCAAACCGCGGTGCACAACCAGATCAGCGTAACGGCGGATGGGCGAAGTGAAATGGGCGTACTGGCGCAGGGCCAGACCGAAATGCCCCATATTGTCGGGGCTATAATAGGCCTGGGTCATGGACCGTAGGGTGCTCATATTAATCAACTCGGCGTGCTGGGTCCCGGCGGCCTCGTTGAGCAAGCGATTGAGCTGGGCCGTTTGCAGGACCTGCCCTTTGGCAAGCGCCATACCGCAGGATTTTACGGTTTCGCGCAGGGCGTCGAGTTTGTCGTCGTCCGGTTCTTCGTGGACGCGGTAGAGCAACCCGAGCCGCCTTGTCGCCAAGGTTTCGGCAGCGCAGACGTTGGCAAGGACCATGAACTCTTCGATCAGGCGGTGGGCCTCCAATCGGTCCTTGAAGGCCACGGATGTGACCTGACCCGCGTCGCTTAGTTCAATGCGCCGCTCTGGCAGGTCCAGCGCCAACGGTTGGCGGCGGTCGCGGGCTTTGGCCGCGGTTTCGTAGGCAGCAAACAGAGGCGCGATTACGCTGTCTTTCAGCATCTCAGCCCGGTCGCTGGCGGGCCGGCCATCGGCCACAGCCTGGGCATCTTCGTAGGTGAGCGATGCGGCGGAGCGCATCAATCCCCGGTGGAAAGAATGGCGTTTCTTGGTGCCTTCGGCGTCAAACACCATCCGCACGGCGATGCAGGCGCGCGGGACACCTTCGTGCAGCGAACACAAATCGCCGGACAGCCGGTCGGGCAGCATCGGCACCACCCGGTCGGGGAAATAGGTGGAGTTGCCACGATTGCGGGCCTCGTCGTCGAGTGCAGTGCCCGGCCGGACGTAAGCCGCCACATCGGCGATGGCGACCCAAACGATGTGGCCGCCAGGGTTCGCGGGGTCAGTGTCCGGTTCGGCATACACGGCGTCGTCATGGTCGCGGGCATCGGCGGGGTCGATGGTCACCAACGGCAGGTCGCGCAGGTCTTCGCGTCCCGACAGACCCAGCGGCTTGGCTTGGTCGGCCTCGGCCAGAACCTCCTCGCCAAAATCGTCGGGTATCCCGTGTTGGTGAATGGCGATGAGAGACACGGCTTTCGGCTGGCTTGGGTCGCCCAGGCGCATGACGATGCGCGCCTCGGGCAGCCCCATACGACTGCGGTGCCCCGCCTGCTCGGCCTCCACCAATTCCCCATCCTTGGCCCCATGGGCCGCGCCCGGTGCCACACGCCATTGCCGGTCTGACTTCTTGTCGATGGGTAGGATGCGACCACCTTCGGCGGTCTTGCGGTAGAGCCCCACGATCTTGCGCGGGGCATGTCCAATACGCCGGATCAACCGCGCCTCATAGGTGTGATCCTCCGCCCCCACATGGGTGAGGCGGGCCAAAATACGGTCGCCTGCGCCTAGGGCCGGGTCGCTGTCACGCGGGATCACCAGAACTTTAGGCTCCGGCCCCTCGCCTTGCCATTCAATGGGTTGAGCGAACACATCCCCATCCGCATCGGGCGCTTGGACGAGCAGCACCGACACCGGCGGCAAGCGGTCAGGGTCGCGGTAGGACTTGCGCCGCTTTTCCAAATGCCCTTCGTTTTCCAACGATTTCAGAAGCGCCTTGAGCGTTATCCGGTCCGCCCCCTTCAGCCCGAACGCCTTGGCGATGTCGCGCTTGGACGTCTGGGTGGGATGGTCAGAGATCCAGGCCAGGACCTCATCTTTGGTGGGGATACGTGTCATGGAGCGTACCTAGCATAGCGGGACGGAGGGGTCACCGGGCGTGTCACCGCTCAGCCCATGAAACTGTCAGCGGCCAAAGTGCTGGCCAGCGCGTGCAAGTTCTGTTGCAGGGCATTGCGGGACCCAGGGCCACCCAGGCAAACGCGGATCTGTTCCCCCGCCGGATCTAGCACCGCGAAGGCGTCCGATGGCACCAGACCCAGTTGGTGGCGTGCCATGCGCGCAATCACGCCAGCGCGGCTGACCCCATCGGGGAGGTCCAGCCAGATGTTGAACGCATTGGGCGCGGCCCGAAACGATGCACCTTCCAGCACTTCGGCGGCCAAAGTTTGGCGCGCGGCGCTCTCGGCGCGGATGAACCGGCGGATGGCATCGGCAGTGCCGTCTTCGATCCATTGGGTGGTTAGCGCCAGCGACAACGGTGAGGGCATCACCGCCAGCGCCCGCATGGCTTGGGACAATTGGTGCGCGTCACCGGGCGTCGGCGCAACCGTGAAGGCCAGACGCAGCCCCGCCCCAATGCACTTGGCCAACCCGCCGATGTGCCATGTGAGGTCCGGTGCAGACACAGCCACGGGGGCCGGGGCCCGCATGGGGATGAACCCATAGGCGTCATCCTCGATGAGCGGCAGGCGGTGGCGTTGCAAAATCTCGGCGATCTCCAACCGCCGCGCCTCGGGGATCGTGATGGTGGTCGGGTTCTGGAGCGTGGGATTCAGGTAAAGCGCCGTGGGCCGGTGCCGCCTGATGGCGGCTTCCAATGCGCTTGGGATGACACCATCCTCGTCCATCTCCACACCTTGCAAGTCAAGCCCGAACCGTCCGGCCAGATTGCGCAGACCGGGATAGGTGATGGCCTCACACAGAACGATGTCGCCGGGTTTTGTGATCACCGAGAAAATCGCCGCCATGGTGGCGTGCGCGCCGGGCGTGACCGCGATGCGTTCCAGGGACGGGACCATGCCGCGTAGGCTCAGCCAACTTGACGCCGCCTCCCTGTCCCGCTCGGCCCCGATGGCGGACTGATACCGCAGCAGATCAATCATATTGGCCGCCACATACCCTAGACCTTCTTTCATCTTCTGACGAAGCTCCGGGTCCTGCGGTTCGGGCGGCATATTCATGGTGAGGTCCACCTCACCGGCGCGCGCCAAATCTGGACGGTCCGCGATCACGCGCGCTTTCACAAAGGTTCCGCGCCCCACATGGCTTTCCACATCGCCCCGCGCTTGGGCTTCGGAATAGGCGCGCGACACGGTGGTGAAATCCACGCCCAACGCCGCCGCGAGACCGCGCTGCGGGGGCAACCGCGCGCCTTCGCCCAAGCGGCCCGACCGAATGTCGTCCGCGATGGCGTCGGCAATGGCCACATAGCGGGGCTTGCCGCGTGGCAGGGTGGAAGGTGTCCAGTCAGTCATTGGACCTCTGAAGTTAGCGTGTTCATCTTATATGCCAAGCAATCCCAGAATTGAAGCACATTGTATGGATTTAGACTCAACCTTTCGGAACCGAGTCACTGGCGCAGCATCCAGAAGTTCTCAATTCGACTGGAATTCCAGCAATAAAGCCGAAATATTCGACGCCACCTCTGCAAAATAAGCAATTCTGAGTATTTATTGTATGTAAATTGCACTTACAATTTATACATACAATAGCCATGCGCTAGGTCGCGTCATACAGACACAGCCAACACGGAGCGAACCATGCCAGCAGTAGCGAAGGAAGCACACAAAGACGGGGATTTCTTCGTCGACTATGAAGAAAAGGTCTTTGAAGACGTCAAAGCCGATGAAGGCGAGAAGGCGCTTGTGACATTCCACACCGTCGCGTTCGAAGGCTCCATCGGGCTGGTGAACATCCTTAACGCCATTCGCTTGAACCGCAAAGGATATGAAACGTCGATCCTGCTTTACGGCCCCGGCGTGACGCTCGGCATTCAGCGCGGGTTTCCAACCTTGGGGGACGAGGCGTTCCCTGGTCACCAGAATTTCGCGGCCAATTTGAATAAGTTTATGGGCGAAGGCGGCAAGGTCTACGCCTGCCGGTTCGCGCTGCAAGCGCTCTATGGTCATGGGGAACCGTCGCTGCTGCCTGGCATCACGCCGATCGCACCGCAGGACGTGCTCGATTGCATTTTGATCCACAAGAAGGCCAACGCGGTCATCTTGGACACCTGGACCGTGTGATCCAATCGGCTGGGCTGCCGTCGCGGTGGCCCAGCATTTTCCCAGCTTGGAGCTAGGCCCATGCGCACAGACACCATTCGCGCCGCCGCCGTTCAGATCGCCCCGGACCTATCGGGCCGCGCGGGCACCATTGAACGGGTGTTGAACGCCATCGCCGAGGCCGCCGAGAACGGCGCGGACTTCATCGTCTTCCCCGAAACGTTTGTGCCCTACTACCCGTATTTCTCGTTTGTCCTGCCCCCAGTGCAGCAGGGCGCGCCACATATGGAGTTGTACAAAGAGGCCGTGACCGTGCCCTCACCCGAGGTGCAGGCGGTCTCAGAGGCTGCCGCCAAGCGTGGCGTTGTGATCGTGCTGGGCATCAACGAACGGGACCACGGGTCGCTCTATAACACTCAGCTCATTTTCGACGCCGATGGTGCGCTGGTTCTGAAACGCCGCAAGATCACGCCCACCTACCATGAACGGATGGTGTGGGGCCAAGGGGATGGTGCGGGCTTGAAGGTGGTCAACACCAAAGTGGGCCGCGTCGGCGCGCTCGCCTGTTGGGAACACTACAACCCGCTGGCGCGCTACGCGCTCATGACCCAACACGAAGAGATTCACGCCGGGCATTTCCCCGGCAGTTTGGTGGGGCCGATTTTCGGCGAACAGATCGAAGTGACCATGCGCCACCATGCGCTGGAATCCGGCTGCTTTGTGGTGAACGCCACCGGGTGGCTCACCGAGGACCAGATCGCTCAGATCCACCCCGACCCCAAGCTGCAAAAGGGCCTGCGCGACGGCTGCATGACCTGCATCGTGTCGCCCGAAGGTCGCCATTTGGCCGATCCTCTGACCCAGAACGAAGGCATTTTGATCGCCGATTTGGACATGCGCCTGATCACCAAACGCAAGCGGATGATGGACGCTGTGGGGCATTACGCCCGACCCGAGCTTTTGCATCTGGTCCATGACACACGGCCCGCTGCGACGCGCGAAACGCTCTCCCCCACCCCCGCCATGATGCCAAAGGAAGAGGAAGATCAGAATGCATGACAGCGATCTCATCAATGACCTACAGACCCGCGGCATGCGATTGGTGGACCCGAGCGCGGGCCACGAAAGCCGCCGTGGCGGGGCCGGACCGTCCGATCACAAGGCGGTCACCATTGGTGGGACAACGGTCATGGTGCCAGTGCACACGGCGCCCGCATTTGACAGCCCGTATATGGTCGAGGCTCCTGGCCCCTCGGGTGTCGCGCGTTTGACCAAAAGCGGGCAAGAGGTGGCGCGGATCCGGTTCCCCAACCGCCCTCGGTTCTATGATCTGAGCACCGCTGACGGCGTGCCCTACAACAAAATCGCTGTGCTGCATTCGCGCGACGTCCTGGCCACCACCGTCCTGCAAACTTGCATTCGGTATGAGAGCCGCAAGAAGACCTGCCAGTTCTGTTCCATAGGGCAGAGCCTTGCGGCGGGGCGCACCATAGCGCACAAAACGCCTGACCAACTGGCCGAGGTCGCCAAGGCCGCCGTCGAACTGGACGGCGTCAAGCACATGATCCTGACCACCGGCACGCCGAAGGGCAAAGACCGCGGCGCGCAAGTCATGGTCGACAGCGCCCGCGCGATCAAAGCTGCGGTGGACCTTCCACTGCAAGGTCAAATCGAACCGCCTGAGGATGACGCCTGGCATCAGCGCATGTTCGACGCGGGCATCGACACGCTGGGGATGCATCTAGAAGCCGTCACACCCGAGGTCCGCGCGCAGATCATGCCGGGCAAAGCATCGGTGCCTGTGACCAAGTACCTGTCCAGCTTTGAGGCGGCGGTGAAAGTGTTCGGGCGCGGGCAGGTGTCCACCTACATTCTCGCCGGTCTGGGCGACACGCGCGAAGCGATCCTAGAGATGGGGCAAAAGCTCTGCCGCCTGGGCGTATACCCGTTCGTGGTGCCGTTCGTGCCGATCTCGGGCACACCGCTGGAAAGCCACCCGTCGCCATCGTCGGACTTCATGGCCTCGATCCTGCGTCCCTTGGGCGAGATGGTCGCCGAGGCTGGGATCGAGTCCCACAAGATGAAAGCGGGCTGCGGCAAGTGTGGGGCCTGTTCGGCGCTGTCCACCTACGAAAAGCTCAAGGTGCCCGCATGATCGAGCTTGAGCCGCGTCAGTTCCAAAGCCCCGGATACTATATCCGGGCCGCGTCCAAACCCTATGAGGCGGCGGGCGCGGCGGCCTTGCGTCAGCGGGTGTTTGTGGAGGAACAACGGATTTTCGATGGGCACGACCGGGACGACATCGACCTGATCGCGACCCATCTGGTGGCGCTGTCCACCTATGCCCATGAGGTCGACGAGATCGTAGGCACGGTGCGCATCCACGAAGATCGCCCGCGCGTCTGGTGGGGCAGTCGCCTGGCCGTCCATGCCGATTTCCGCGCGGTGGGTAGGTTGGGTGCCGAGCTGATCCGCCTCGCCGTGTCCACCGCCAATGCCCGCGGCTGCGACAGGTTCCTGGCCCATGTGCAGATGCAAAACGTGACCCTGTTCCGCCGCTTGCGTTGGCGTCCGGTTGAAGAAGTGTCGCTGCACGGTGTTCCCCACATGAAGATGGAGGCTGATCTGGCCCACTACCCGCCCTGCGCCGACCCGGTGTCCGGTTGGTACCACCGCACACCCGTGAAGTCCCGCAGGGCCACATGACCATGCATCCCGACACCACTGGCTTCACGCCCGGCGCGCTTGCGGAGGCTTTGCGGTCCCACCCATCGATCCGGTCTAAGCTTGCCATCGGTGCGGCCACCGGGGCCCTGGGGCTCAGCGCAGACGCTGCCGGAATGCCCGGTGATGACGCCGCCGTGCTGCCACGCGGTGACGGGTTCGATCTGTTCGCAGGGGAGGGTTTCATCCCCGGCTTCGTTCAAGACGATCCTTGGTTCGCCGGCTGGTGCGGGGTAATGGTCAATGTGTCCGACATTGCCGCCATGGGCGGGCGGGCCACTGCGGCACTGGACCAAGTTTGGGCACAGGACGCTGACAGCGCGGCCCAGTTGCTGCGCGGCCTGAAAGACGCCTCTGCCACTTACGGCGTGCCCCTGGTGGGCGGCCACACAAATTTTGCGGCCAAGGAATTGTCGCTGGCCGTGTCCATGACCGGGCGGGCCAAGGCGTTGATTTCCAGCTTTGACGCGAAACCCGGCCAAGTGCTCGTCGCCGCTATCGACCACCGCGGGCGCTACGTAAATTTCGACAATTTCTGCGCGGCGCTGGACGCCCCCGCCGACCGCCTACGCAGCGATCTTGAAGTGCTGCCAGAGCTGGCCGAAGCGGGCCTCGTGAGCGCTGGCAAAGACATCAGCCAGGGTGGCATCGTGGGCACCGCGCTGATGTTAGCGGAAACGTCGGGATGTGGGTTGGACATCGACCTGAACGCCATCCTTCCGCCCATCGGCACCCCAATGGAGCGCTGGCTGCGATCTTTCCCTTCCTTTGGGTTCCTCGTGACCGTGGATGCCCAAAACCTCGGTGCGGTGCTGGACCAGTTCCACGCCCGAGACATCACCGCCGCCGCCATCGGCGAAGTGACCCCAGGCACGTCTGTGGACCTGCTGTCCCATAGCACCCGCGCTCAGTTCTGGGACCATGCCGCGGCACCCTACCTCGGCCTCAATCGCCGAACGGAGACCCGCCATGCCTGAAACCACCTGGACCGTGCGCTGGCCCGACGGCACCGAAGAAGCGCTCTATTCGCCATCATCCGTTGTCGCCGAGGTTTTCCAACCGGGCACCGAATACACCGTCCCCGACTTCCTCGCCCTGTCGCGCATCGCCATGGAACGGGCATCGAACCGCGTCGAACGTAAATACGGCTTCGCATGCTCTTCCGCCATGGCCCAGCTGGACCGGATCGAGGCCCGCGTCGCTGGCATCCACGACACCCCCGAAACCCGCATCGCTTGCCTCAGCATTTCCTGAGAAGGACCAGAGCCATGAAGGACACCCAAACACCTCACGTTCCCGTCGTCATCGTCGGTGGAGGCCAAGCCGGGCTATCGGTGGCCTACCAGTTGGATAGAAAGGGCATCCGCTCGGTGATCTTTGAACGGCATGGCAAGTTCCATTCCTGGCGCAAGAACCGCTGGGACAGCTTTTGCCTGGTGACGCCGAACTGGCAGTGCCGACTGCCGGACTTCCACTATGGCCGCGACTATGGGGGAACCGACCCTGACGGCTTCATGCTCAAAGACGAAATCACCGAGTTTCTTGACGCTTTTGCCGCGCGGTTCAATCCGGACATTCGGGAACACACTGATGTGACCCGCGTGACGCCATTGGACAGCGGGGGCTACGAGGTGGATACCAGTCAAGGGCTTTGGAAATGCGTTCAGGTGGTCATCGCCACCGGTGTTTATGACCCGACCATAGAACCTGACTTTGACAAGAATCTGTCGCCGGAAATGTTTCAGATGCACTCGGTGGACTATCGCCGCGTGGATCAGTTTCCCGAAGGCGGTGTGCTGATCGTGGGGACAGGTCAGTCGGGTGTGCAGTTGATGGAGGACTTCGTGCGCGCCGGGCGGCCCGTACACCTCGCCGTGGGTCCCGCCCCCCGTAGCCCGCGCAAATACCGCGGGCGCGACGCCATCGATTGGCTCTACGACGCCGGGCATTACGAAGTGACCATTGACCGCCATCCCGACCCGGTGAAGGCGCTCACGCAGACTAACCACTACATGTCCGGGCGCGACGGCGGCAAAGAAATCGACCTGCGCCAGTTCCATGTGGATCACGGAGTGCAGCTTTATGGGTCGCTGGCGGACATGGACGGGACGAAGGTGTCGTTCCTGCCCGACTTGGCCAAAAACCTGGACGACGCAGACCGGTCTTACCTGGGGATTCGCACCCAAATCGACGCCTACATCGAACGCGAGGGCATCGACGCGTCGGAGGAACCTCCGTTCCAGAAAGTCTGGGAACCGGAGCAAGAGATCACCGAGATCGATCTGGCCGAACGGGGCGTGACCTCTGTCCTGTGGGCCATCGGGTTCCGGCCCAATTATGCCTGGATCGAGGCCGACGTGTTCGACGAACGGGGCAAACCCAAGTTCCACCGTGGAGTCACTGCGCAGCCGGGCCTCCACTTCATCGGGCTCGGGTGGCTCAACACCTGGGGGTCCGGCCGGTTCCTGGCCATCGAAGAGGACAGCGCCTACCTCGCCGACCAGATCGAAGAACAACTGAGCGCCGACGCCTTGAGCGAGGTGTCTTGATGACCGCACCGCTGCGCTCGGTGGCTCTGGCAAACGCGTCGCCGTCGCCGGTGATGTCGCGGCAAACGCTACCACTGGGCATGGCGCAATTGTCGCCGTTTGGGCTTTCCGAAGACTGGGTGTTGAAGTCCTGCGGGGATCGCCATTGGAGCTTAATCGCCCAGGCCAGTGGACGGGACAGCTTGGCATTTCACGATGCCGACGGTCACCCAATTTATGCCGCCTTCTGCGCCACCTCTTTGAGACTGACGGCGCCCCCGTCGCCAATTTTGGGCCAGACCCTTGAGGTCCGCTCGGCTCTCTTTGCGGTGGGCACCAGCCGGATTGGATCCCGCCATATCCTGAGCGTGAATGGCCGCGACTTGGCCATGTTGTCCATGGTCAGCACCTTCTTGCGCCATGATGAAAGCGGGTCGAACCACCGGCTCCTTCGCGGCGGTCTGCCCGGCATGTGCCCCCTACCCGCTGCCATCGCCCCCATCCAGGATCTGGCCAACCGTGCGCGAGCCACGGCCCGGCGCAAGGATGCATTCCATCCAACGCAGCCGCCAAAACTCAGCATCACGCCCAACCCGGCGCTGGATTTCAACGCCGTGGGGTTGCTTTACTTTCCGACCTATTCCCGCATTTCAGCCATGGCGATGGACCACCACCCCGCGTCCTTCACGCGCGACGTCATTTACCTGGGCAATCTGGACATGGGCGAACCCATAGAACTGTTTGACACTGGTCCGGGGCAACAGACCATGGTGGCCAACGGACAGCCCATCGCCGTGATCCATTGCTTCACTTGATCTAACAGCGCGCTGTCTTCAGTTGAGGATCATGAAGTCAGTGTGATCCAGCACGGCGTTGTTCGTCAGGGTCGCGAAGTGGATCGCCGCGAAGCCAGAACCACTGCCGTCTTCGTCGTAAAACAATCGTCCGGTGGTCTGATCATAGATGATAAAGTCATCGCTATCGGCCGCCGCTGTGCCCAGGACAAAGTTGTTGGCACCAAGACCACCAAAGAGCGCGGGGAAAGCTACGGTGAAAAGACCAATCAGGTCACTTCCACTAAAGTCGGTGATCTCGTCGACCGCCGCTATGTCGATGAAATCAAATCTGTCCGCACCGCTCCCACCGGTGAGAGTATCGACGCCGCTTGCGCCATTGAGGAAGTCATCGTCGCCGCCTCCTCGCAGTAGGTCGTTGTTGTCACCACCAAACAATTGATCCGCACCGATGCCGCCGTCGAGCGTGTCATTGCCGGCACCACCATCAAGCGTGTCCTCACCACTGCCTCCTGATAGGCTGTCCAGGCCATTGCCGCCGATCAAGACGTCGTGGTCGCCCCCACCGATCAGCGTATCCCGACTGTTGCCGCCGCTCAGAGTATCCCGTCCAGACCCGCCAACCAAACTGTCGCGTCCACCGCCCGCAACCGCATCGATGGAGACTGTCGCATCTGAGCCGGACAGTTGATTGAAACCATTTCCAAGATTAAGCTCAACGCGGATCAAATCCGTGCTGGTTGTGTCGTTAATGATGACAAAGTCATCGCCACCGCCGAGCGTGACGTCGAAAGTTTCAACTTCCAATGTGCGCACCGAACCCGACAGCCCATTGGCTTTCATCATCGCATCGGTGCCGTCGGCCTCTATGACCACCAAAGGGACATCATTGTTGGTGTCTGTAACCACCAGCGTATCAAAATCTCTGATGACACTGGCGCCCTGAACGCCGCCATCGAACGTGTCGTTGCCGTCTCCGAGGTTGAAAAACGCCGTGTCATCGCCGAGGTCGCCGAACAGAAGGTCATCGCCCGTCCCGCCGATCAGTTCATCGTTGCCCTTGTCGCCTTTGAGCGTGTCGTCGCCATCGCCAGCGAGGATGGTGTCGTCACCGCGGTTGCCCACCAGGCTGTCGTCATCTTCGCCACCATCGATGTTGTCATTGCCCGAACCGCCGAGGATGGTGTCTGCGCCGTCGTTACCGCGCAATTCGTCGTCGCCAACATGACCAAAAATGACATCGTCACCGTCACCGCCGGTGACCGTGTCATCGCCTCGGCCCGCTTTGACCATGTCATCGCCGGTATTGCCATCGATACTGTCTTTCCCAACTCCGCCGCGCAGGCTGTCATTGCCCGCCTTGCCATAGAGCGTGTCGTCGCCGGACAGACCGATCAACACATTATCTTGGGCGTTGCCTTCGAGGTCGTTGTCAAGCTCATTGCCCGTGCCGCGGACTGCCGCCCCTTCCAACACAAGATGCTCCACGCCACTTGTGCCCAATAGCGAGAAATCGACTGACGCGAAAACGATGTCTACGCCTAGCCCAGTGTCCACCACATAAAGGTCCGCGATGTCGGTGTTGATGACGTCGGACCCTTCCCCGATGAGAACGGTGCCGTTGAAATCCCCCATGACGAAAAGCTCGTTGTTGCCACCACCCGCTTGGATATCACCCACCATGGTGCCCAGCGTCATGATCGTATCATTGCCGCCGCCTGCGGAC
This sequence comes from Pseudomonadota bacterium, assembly GCA_039178645.1. Lineage (GTDB taxonomy): Bacteria > Pseudomonadota > Alphaproteobacteria > Rhodobacterales > Rhodobacteraceae > Mangrovicoccus. The sequence continues at coordinate 25,775 of JBCDFD010000015.1, forward strand.
AGATCGCCGTTGAAGACACCGTCATTGATGAAGCTGTTGTCGCCTTCGCCAAGATCGATGTTTCCGGTTATGGTGCCTTTGTTTTCCACCACATCCGCGTCACTGCCCATGGAGATGGGAAAGTCCGTCAGACCATCGGCAATGATCTGACCGTGGTTGATCAGTCGGTTGAACCCGTCTCCCAGACGGATCAAACCCACAATGGACCCGGTGTTGTTCACCGTATCGTTCGTAGCATTGAACAATTGGATGTTGCCCAGCCAAGACCCTGACTGATCCAAAGCCAGCCCAACGCCAGAGAAGCTGAGGGCGCCCTGGAAGGACCCCGTGTTTTGGAAGGTTACCAGACCTTCGGTTTCCCCTTCAAAGAAGACGTCACCGATCATTTCACCGCTGTTGATGATCTCCAGTGGTCCAGCACCCGGCGCAAACGTGGCCGAGATCAATCCAGAGTTCTCCCCGCGCACCATGTCCCCGGTGTTGCGGATGAATGCTCTGGTGGCGTCCGTGCCCAGGTCCACTTGTCCGGTGAAGTTTTCCAGGTTTTCGAACTGCCGGGCACCAGTCAGGCCCAGCCGGTCCACCACCACGTCCCCTTCATTGCGGAAGGTTGCCACGTCCTCCAACACCGGGGTCTGAAGGCTGCCGGTATTGATAACCTTTGTGGCACCTGAAATGCGGATACCGGCGGTGATCGCTCCTGAGTTAGTCAGGTCATTTTCGTCTGTGCCCAGGGTGATGATGTCGCTGTGGACCGTGCCAGAATTAGTAACATCCAACGCATTGGACGCCCGGATGTCGGCGACAAGAGTCCCACTGTTGACCAACTCGTCAAAACCGCCACGATAGTAAATCCCGTCGAGCGCGATGGTCCCGGTGTTGGTCAGCCGGTCTTGGCCTTCGCTGAAATCAAGGCGACCGTTGCTGGGCGATTGTTCCGAGCCACCGATCTGCCCATCGTTGGCGA
>JBCDFD010000016.1:0-26670 GCA_039178645.1 Pseudomonadota bacterium
AAGGCGAAGTCACAGTCGAAGGTGAATTCGTCGGGCGGTTGGAAGGCTTCCGCTTCAGCCAGGACAAATCCGCCACCGCGGACGAGGCCAAGACGCTCCGATCCGCCAGCCTGGCAGCGCTGGCGCCTGAGTTCCACCTGCGCGCCGACCGCTTTTACAATGCGCCGGACACAGAGTTGGATTTCACCGATCAAGGCGGCCTGATGTGGGGCGAACATGCGGTGGGCAAGTTGCAGGCCGGGTCCGAGCCGCTGAAACCCACCGTGAAGGCGTTCGTGGATGACGAAGCGGGACCTGACGTCCTGCAAAAGGTGCAGCGTCGGTTGCAGCATTTCATCGACCGCAAAGTGGCCGCCGCGTTCGAACCGCTGTTGGCCATGTCAAAGGACGAAGAGTTGAGCGCGCTGGCCCGTGGGTTTGCCTTCCAGCTTCTGGAAAACCACGGGATCATTCCGCGGGACAAGGTCGCGACCGAGGTCAAAGCGCTGGACCAAGACACCCGTGGTCAGTTGCGCAAGCATGGCGTGCGGTTTGGTCAATTCACGATCTTTTTGCCGCTGCTTTTGAAACCTGCGCCCACCCGTTTGCGTTTGGTTCTTTGGGGCCTGTCCGAAGGGCTCGACGAGTTCCAAGAAGCACCTCCGCCGGGCTTGGTCACCGTGCCTACCCCAACCGATGTCCCCGACGGCTACCACGCCATGGCGGGATATCGTCCCGCAGGCACCCGTGCGATCCGTATCGATATGCTGGAACGCCTGGCCGACATGTTGCGGGCACAGGACACGCGCGGCGGGTTTGAGGCGACGCCTGACATGTTGTCCATCACCGGCATGACGCTGGAACAGTTCGCCGACCTGATGCAGGGGCTCGGCTACCGTGCCGAACGGGGTGAGCGCGAGAAGGTGAAAGCTGCGCCTCCAGAGGCGTCAGCGCCTGCGGAAGGGTCATCAGACGCGGATGTGGCAAAGCCTGCCGATGCGGAAACTGCAGAAGCACCAGAGGTCGCGCCAGCAGAAACAGTGCACGAGGCAAGCGAAACAACCGTTGAGGATGTGAACGTGCCCGAGACGGAGACGGTGGAGGCGCCAGTGGCGGAGGAACCCACTGAGGTTGTTGGGGCCGAAGCACCTACAACTGAGGCGCAGACCGAAGCAGTCTCTGCGGAAGCCCCGCCGGATCAGGAACAGGCTGAGAGCACGGAGGACGAAGGTCCGACAATCGAAGTGTTCTACACCTTCGCTTGGGCACCACGTCGTCGGCCATCGGACAACCGTACGGGCGGAAAGCCACGCGGACGATCCCAGGACGGAGGTAAGCCGCAGCGCAGCAAAGGCAGCGGTAAACCCCAAGGCAAACCTGGCCACAAGCACGGCGGCAAACGTCCCCCGAAAGACCAGGGTGCAAAAACCTATTCGGCCAAACCTGCGCGCAAGGAAAAGCCCATCGACCCGGACAATCCGTTCGCAGCGGCACTCATGGGATTGAAGGACAAAACCTAACATGGGTGACGCCCCGCCGAGCCTGCGCATCGACAAATGGCTCTGGTACGCGCGGTTCTTCAAAACCCGTGCATTGGCAGGCCAAATCGCCAGCAAAGGCAAGGTCCGACTCAACGGGCAACATGTGCGGAAGGCGTCCCATCCTGTTCGGGAAGGCGACACGCTTACATTTCCCCAAGCCAATCGGATTCGCGTCATTCGGGTCTTGGCGTTGGGGCAACGGCGCGGCCCGGCAAGCGAAGCCGCTCAACTGTATCAAGATCTTGACATACCTGTGACCAAACCAGCGGATAGTTCTGCCGCAGCGCCTTGAATGCAGCGCAGCATAACTATACCTAGCCAGTGAAAATGTGAGGGTTCCATGACGTACGTCGTCACCGAAAATTGCATCGCCTGTAAGTACACCGACTGCGTGGAAGTGTGCCCAGTGGATTGTTTTTATGAGGGCGAAAACACGCTGGTGATCCATCCTGATGAATGCATCGACTGCGGTGTCTGTGAACCAGAATGTCCCGCGGATGCGATTCGGCCTGATACCGAGCCCGGTATGGAAACTTGGGTCGAATTTAACCGCAAATACAGCGAGATGTGGCCGGTAATCGTCACCAAAAAGGACCCATTGCCCGGTCATGAGGACCGTGACGGCGAAGAAGGTAAGCTTGAGAAGTATTTTTCCGAAGCGCCGGGCGAGGGCGGTTAGGGCTGTTTTGTCCAGGTTTTGCTGGGCTTGAACGCACCGCCTGGGACAGAAAATCGCGCATATTTGCAAATATTGCGAATTTTCTCTTTGATACGGATCAATATTAGCCGCTTAGTTGGGCGGCGGCCTTTTCTTGGTGCCCAATTTTTGTTATGGTTCCGTCACAATCGATATTGGGTCACGGACGGCCTGCACGGAAGTGCGGTCGTTTTTTGTCCTCTTGGGGGCCTTACTGCGGCACTGATGTGTGTGTGCGCCGGCTTTGGGGGGCGAGGGCAAAAGGGCCCAGGTAATGACGAGGAATGTACCGCATGAGCAAAGCGAAGATGTCTGAATTCCGTCCCGACGATTACGTGGTGTACCCTGCACACGGTGTCGGCCAGATCATGTCGATCGAGGAGCAAGACATTGCCGGTATCACCCTGGAGCTTTTTGTCATTTCTTTCGAGAAAGACAAAATGACATTGCGCGTCCCCACGGCCAAAGCGGCTGAGGTGGGCATGCGGTGCCTGTCGAGCCCCGATGTGGTGACCAAAGCCATGGACACCTTGCGCGGCAAAGCCAAGGTGAAGCGGGCCATGTGGTCACGCCGTGCCCAAGAGTATGAGCAGAAGATTAATTCCGGTGATTTGATCGCCATCGCGGAAGTGGTTCGTGACTTGCACCGCTCCGACGACCAGCGCGAACAAAGCTACTCGGAACGACAGCTGTACGAAGCGGCCCTGGAGCGTCTGACCCGTGAAGTGGCGGCCGTGAGTGGCACCGACGAAACCGCTGCTGGTAAGCAGGTGGGTGATGTCCTGGTGAGCCGCGCTGCTGCCGCTTAACCCTCCGCACAGATCAGTTTCAAAAGGCCGCGCTTCGGGCGCGGCTTTTTCATGTGATGGCCACAGCTGTGATCAGACAGGTTAGAAAGGTCACCGCCTGAGCGCCGCCAAGAACGTCGCCGGTTTGTCCTCCGATCTTCTTCTTTGCTAGCCAGCGCACCGCGGGTACGGGTAGCCAAGCTACCAGAAAGACTATTATCGGTGATGGCGCGGCTAACCCCATGGCAAACGCAAGGGTGATCAACACGGCAATGCCGGCTGATACCCGCAGTGTGGCACCCGAAGGTCGCCCCACCAAAGATGAAAGCCCACCCGGTCGTGCGTGGGGGAGGCTTGCCATGACCGCCACAATATTGTGGCGCGATACCACCGCCGCAAAGGTCAACCAGACCCACCAAACTGGGGATTTTTCCATCAAAATTTTCAGGCCAACCCAGGCCAGCCCGACGGCGAACACCAGGGCTAAGACGCCATAGGTGCCCACTTGGCTGTCTTTCATAATGGCCAGCCGCCGTTTGCGGTCCCACCCGCCCCAAAACCCGTCAGCGCAATCGGCCAAGCCGTCTTCGTGCATGGCCCCTGTGACTATCACCTGCGTGGCCAGGGCCAAACCTGCTGCGATGGGCGGCGATGCGGTGAGCAACAAGGCCAGTCCACCCACCAGGGATGCCAAGCCACCGACCACTAAGCCCACCAATGGATAGGCCCATGCCGCCGCCGCGCCGCGCGCCATGGCGTGTTCGGTGTTGACCTTCACCGGTAGTCGGGTCAGCAGACCGATCGCGGCTGGAACGTCATTCCAGTGCAACAGGGGCGGTGGTTTCGCGGGCATGGTGTCTCCGGGTCCAAGCTCCTCCGCTGTCAAAGATCGCTGCAGGGAAGGCAAGCCATGTTTCAAACTCTCGACGACGTCCGCGCGGTTTTAGGCGACTTACCGGGCCCCGACATGGGTGCCAAAGCAGCGGCGGAGGCGCGCAATGCCCAACTGACCAAGCCCGCTGGCGCGCTGGCACGGATGGAAGAGTTGGCGATTTGGTATGCCTCTTGGCGCGGCACTGACAGACCACAGATCGTACGCCCGCAGATCGCCATTTTTACGGGTAATCATGGGGTCGCGGCCAAGGGCGTGTCCGCTTTCCCGCCCGAAGTGACGGCTCAGATGGTGCTGAACTTTGAGGCGGGTGGGGCAGCGATCAACCAATTGGCCAAAGCGGCGGGCGCGACGTTGACGGTGCATGCGTTGGAAGACCTGGCGCCCACGGCTGATTTCACCGAAGCGCCTGCCATGGACGAAGCCACGCTTTGTCGGTGCCTGAGTGCGGGTTGGGCCGCGGTGGACACCGAGGCGGACCTATTCGCAGCCGGAGAAATGGGGATTGGCAACACCACATCCGCGGCTGCTGTGGCTGCGGCTCTGTTCGGCGGCGATGTGGACGGCTGGGTGGGCCGGGGAACCGGCGTCGACGACGAAGGGTTCGCCCGAAAGTCCGCCGCGGTGCAAGCTGGTCTCACGCGGCACGCCAAGACTGTAAGCAGCGGCGACGCCTTAACAATTCTGGGTGCTTTGGGCGGTCACGAGTTGGCCGGGATGGCGGGTGCCATTTTGCGCGCGCGAGCCTTGTGCATCCCGGTGGTTCTGGACGGGTTCATTGCCACCGCAGCGGCCGCCGTTTTGGCGAAGGCGGTTACTGGTGGCCTGGATCACGCTGTCGCGGGCCACGTGTCGGCTGAAGGGGCGCACGCAAAACTGCTTGATTTGCTGGGCAAGTCGCCAATTTTGACCCTTGGTCTGCGCTTGGGCGAAGGCTCTGGCGCGGCGACAGCGATCCCGGTGCTCAAATCTGCGGTGGCCTGCCATTCGGGGATGGCGACATTTGCAGAAGCGGGCGTCGCCGATGGCGCCTGACGGCATGTCCGGTCCCAGGATTGGGTTTTTGAGTATTTGTGGAATAGTGAAGACCCGGACCGGTGTTGTTTGCCCACCGTTGGCTCTTGCGGGCGTTTGGGGGTTGGGGTAGCACAATTCCAGCGCGGGTATGGTGAAATGGTATCACACGAGCCTTCCAAGCTCTTGGTGTCGGTTCGATTCCGACTACCCGCTCCAATCCACCCAATTCATTATGTGCGACATTTCACTGGCCTAACTATGCTTGTTGGTCCCCGGGGGATGCCCTAGCTTTCGGTAAATCCAGGGAAGGACCGACAATGGCGCGTGGCCCCCAGACCAAATCCAACGATCGCGACGGCTCTAAGAATATGGGCTCGCTTCGCGGGCTTTTACCGTTTCTGAAACCCTACGGCGTGCTTGTGGCGGCGTCGGCCTTCGCGCTGGTATTCACCGCCGCTGTGGCCTTGGTTTTGCCCATGGCCGTACGCCGGGTGGTTGATGGGTTCATGACGGGGGAAACGTCCCTGTTGGACCAATATTTCGTGGCGGCGTTGGGGATAGCCGGGCTTTTGGCGCTTGGCACAGCGGCGCGGTACTATTTGGTGACGCGATTGGGTGAACGGGTGGTGGCGGACATCCGCAAGGCGGTGTTCGACAGGATGATCTCCATGAGCCCGGCCTTTTACGAAAACATCATGACCGGAGAGGTACTGTCGCGCATCACCACCGACACGACCTTGATCCTGTCGGTGATCGGATCGTCGATTTCCTGGTTCCTTCGCAATGTGCTGCTGTTTTTCGGCGGGTTGTTCTTGATGCTGCTCACCTCGGCGAAGTTGGCGGGCCTCGTGCTGTTGTTGGTTCCTGTGGTTTTGGTTCCGATCTTGGGCTTGGGCCGCTGGGTGCGCAGATTGTCGAAAGACAATCAGGATTGGATTGCGCAAGGGTCTGGCAAAGCGTCGGAGGCGCTCTTGAGCGCGCAGACCGTGCAAGCCTTCACCCACGAACGCGCTAGCGAGAAGATGTTTTCGGACGTGACCGAGGCGTCGTTCGAGAGTGCGAAGGCACGCATGGCGGTGCGCGCAGCCCTAACCGCCATTGTCATCTTCCTGGTGTTCGCCGGGATCACAGGCGTCCTTTGGGTTGGCGCCCGCGACGTCCGCGCGGATGTGATGAGCATCGGCGAATTGGTGCAATTCGTCATTTACGCGGCGATCATGGCGGCTTCGGTGGCTGCACTGTCCGAGATATGGGGTGAGTTGCAGCGCGCTGCGGGTGCCACCGAGCGGCTGGTGGAGTTGTTAAACGCCGAAGATACCGTGAAGGATCCCGTCCAACCTGTGCCGTCTGCGTCACCAGCCCGTGGCGAGATCATGTTTGATGCGGTTGAGTTCAACTACCCCAGCCGACCGGATGATGCCGCACTCAACAATGTCAGTTTCCGTGTCGCTCCAGGCGAAACCGTGGCTTTGGTGGGACCGTCGGGCGCGGGCAAGTCCACGATTTTGCAAATGATCCTGAGGTTTTATGATCCGCAGTCTGGGGCCGTGCGCTTGGACGGTGTGAGCTTGCCTGATATGTCGAGGGAGGATTTTCGTCAGCATATATCCTTAGTCCCGCAGGAGCCTGTCATTTTCGCCGATACGGCCATGGAGAACATCCGTTTTGGTCGGCCGGACGCCAGCGACGAAGAGGTCATTGCCGCAGCCAAGGCCGCAGCGGCGCACCAATTCATCGAAGACCTGCCCGATGGATACGACAGCTACCTGGGCGAGCGCGGTGTGATGATTTCAGGTGGTCAGAAACAACGCATTGCCATTGCGCGAGCGATCCTGCGGCAAGCGCCTGTCTTGCTTCTGGACGAGGCCACCAGCGCGTTGGATGCCGAGTCCGAGGCGGCAGTCCAACAGGCTGTGGAAGCATTGGCCGAAGACCGCACCACCTTGGTTGTGGCGCACCGGCTGGCGACAGTGAAACAAGCGGATCGTATCTTGGTGTTTGACCAGGGCCAGATCGTGGCGCAGGGCACTCACGACAGTCTTGTGGCCGAAGGTGGGCTTTACGCTCGGCTGGCGCGTTTGCAATTCACTGAGGCCATGGCGGCCGAGTAACCTGTCCAACAGCCGAATTTCGTAACGTCACGCTGGGCTCGCGCCATGCGGGCCGTAGCGTTACGCTTGCTGCTTTTTGCCGAAATGCCCATTTCCTGTGCAGTCAGAGAACAGACTGCGGACTTGGGGAGGACCGGCCATGTATCAGTTCATTGATCTTTCGTCAGCGCGCACGATTGAAGAAGAGGTACCCTGGGTCGACCGACAGCATGTGGCGCATGTGTATGACGCCTTGACCAAAACTGCGCAGACGTACCCGGACAAGCCCGCCATCAGTTTTCAGCTGTTGTCTGATCCCAAGGCCAAGGCAGAGACGCTCAGCTGGCATGCATTTCATGCCCGTGCCACCCAGGCAGCCAATCTGTTTCGGTCCCTTGGTGTGCACGAGGGCGATGTGGTGGCCTATCTGATGCCCAACGCCACGGAAACCAATCTGGCACTGATCGGCGGCATGACCGCGGGTATCGTAAACCCGATCAATCCCCTTTTGGATGTGGAGCAGATCGCAGGCATTCTAAACGAAACCAAGGCCAAGGTGCTGGTGACACTCAAGTCCATGCCCAAGACCGATGTGGCACAGAAGGCCGCCGCCGCTGCGGCGTTTGCCCCCGGTCTGACCCACATTCTCGAAGTGGACCTTAACCGCTACCTCACGCCGCCGAAGTCTTGGCTGGTGCCGTTGCTGCGGCCCAAGCTGGAGGCCCGCCACCACGCCAAGGTTCTGGATTTCAACGCCGAAATGGATGCCCAACGGTCGGACAAGCTCACGTTTGAACATGAGACAGGCGACCGAGTGGCGGCCTATTTCCACACCGGTGGGACCACCGGCACGCCCAAAGTGGCGCAGCACAAGCTTTCCGGGATGGTCTACAACGGGTGGCTTGGGCACAATCTGATCTTTGACGAAAACGATGTGATGATTTGCCCACTGCCGCTGTTTCACTGCTTTGCTTGCTATCCGATCATGATGTCGGCGATCCAAGCGGGGGCGCATGTGGTGTTTCCCACGCCCCAAGGCTATCGCGGCGATGGCGTGTTTGACAATTTCTGGAAACTGGTCGAACGCTGGGGTGTCACGTTTCTGATTACCGTGCCCACGGCCTTGTCGGCGTTGATGCAACGCCCGGTGGATGCCGATATTTCCACGCTCAAAACCGCCATTTCGGGGTCAGCGCCCTTGCCTTTGGAACTGTACAAGCGGTTCGAAGACGCCACCGGCGTGCAGGTCGCCGAAGGCTACGGTCTCACCGAGGCCACATGCCTGGTGTCCTGCAACCCCATCAATGGGCGCAAGAAAGTGGGGTCTGTGGGCGTCCCGTTGCCTTACACGGACGTGCGGGTGCTCCATTGTGAAGACGATGGGACGGTCACCTACGAATGCCAAGCCGACGAAGTGGGCGAGATTTGCATCGCCAATCCGGGGGTGTTTGAAGGGTCCACCTACACGGAAACAGGCAAGAACCTGGGTCTCTTTGTGGACCGTGTGTACCTGCGCACGGGGGATCTGGGGCGCATGGATGCGGACGGGTACCTGTGGATCACCGGGCGGAAAAAGGACCTCATCATCCGTGGGGGCCACAACATTGACCCCGCTGAGATTGAAGAGGCGCTCGCAGGTCATCCGTCTGTGGCCTTCGTTGGTGCCATTGGTCAGCCCGACAGAGTGGCTGGCGAGCTGCCCTGCGCTTATGTGGAACTGGTGGACGGTACGGCGGCGACGCCGGCGGAACTGCTGGATTTCTGCAAATCTCGCATCCACGAACGGGCCGCTATCCCGAAGCATATCGAAATTCTAGAAGCCCTGCCAAAAACTGCCGTGGGCAAAGTGTTCAAGCCAGACCTGCGCAAGGGCGCCAGCACACGTGTTTACAACCGGGAACTCGCCGCCGAGGAGTTCGCAGTCCAGGTCGCCGAAGTGGTGGACGATAAGAAAAACGGCCTCACAGTCGTATTGGACAAAACCGGCGACGTGGACGCCGCAGCGGTGGCGCATGTCATGGACAGCTTTGCCATGCCGTGGCGGTGGAAAGATGGGGGCTAGGACCGTCTGACCATTCCCTTGGATCGCCAATCGCAGTAGTGTTACCGCGAACATAAAGGCTGGGTGCCGAGGGATCATGGACATTCTTGCATTGGGCGAACCGCTGGTGGAGTTCAACAACACTGGCGGAAGCACGTTTGAATATGGCTTCGGTGGCGATGTGTCTAACACGATCATCGCGGCCGCGCGGATGGGGGCCCAGGTGGGCATCTGGACCCGCCTTGGCGCTGACCGGTTTGGCGATGACCTGCGCGCCATGTGGGACGCCGAAGGGGTAGATCACAGCAGCGCCACAGCGGCCCCAGGCGAAGACACCGGCGTTTATTTCGTTGTGCATGGACCGGACGGGCACGAGTTTCTCTACCGCCGGGCGGGATCAGCATCTGCGCGCATGGGACCCGGCGATCTGCCTGCCATTCCGCTCAACGATGCGCAAATCCTCCACGTTTCTGGGATTTCCCAGGCTATTTCGGCCAGTGCAGAGGCTCTCGTCGATGCAGCGGCGCAGGCCATGAAAGCGCGAGGCGGGTGGGTGTCCTACGACCCTAACCACCGCCCCAAACTCTGGTCATTGGACCATGCGCGCCAAGCTGTTGCGCGCCTTGCAGGCATGTCCGACTTTCTGTTGCCGGGGCTTGATGATGCTCAGGTGTTGACGGGTCTGGACGATGCCCAGGACATCGTGCGCCATTACCGCGACAATGGCGCAAGGGTCGTGGCGCTCACCATGGGGCCCGATGGTGTCCTATTGGGCGAAGGTGCCAGCATCACCCACATTCCCGCTGTCCCCGTGACAGCCATCGATGCCACCGGGGCAGGGGACTGTTTTGATGGAGTTTTTCTGGCTCGTATTGCTGCGGGTGACACCGCAGTGGACGCGGCCACCCTGGCCGCACGGGTCGCGTCGCTGAGCACGCAGAAATTTGGCGCCGTGCCCTCCTATCCCACCAAGGCCCAGGTCTTGGGGGCTGCGTAACGTACCGGCGACGGGATTTTGCGCCTACAGCGCCCGACCTTAAACTTGAACCACCAATACCCTGCCGCGCTTCGCGCTCTCGGGACATCGGTGATACTTGGTGCCTCAAGTTAAAGGTCGGACGCTTTAGCCATTGCAAACACGCCCGCGCAAAGCGGCGCGTTCGTATATTGATAACCAATTTACCATAGCCGGGGTCCCAAGCGTTTGGCTGCAGCGCCAGAGTTGGAGACCCGTTCGTGTTGCACATCCTGCGGATCATTTGGATCGCATGGCTCGGCTGGTTTTTTGCCGCTGGGGTGTCGTTTGCCTGGGAATACCAAGGCAGCGCCAGGATGCTGACCAACGATTTCTTTGCCGACCGCAAAGACCGTTGGCGATCTGGCAGTTATCAAGCGGGCTTTCTTTGGACTGCCCCAACAACTGCACGCTGGGTGCCTGAATTCTTGGAATTCCGCCTGGGTGCACAGGTCATCACACCGGCCAACTTGCAAAATCCTGAACCCGATGACCGGCCCTTGGCTGGGGCCATCGCCTTAGGCGTCCACGGGCATTGGGAAGCCAACGGGTTGGATCAATCGCTTGGGCTGGACCTTGTGGGCATCGGACCCAGCACTGGTTTGGATGATTTGCTCAAGGCCATCCACCCGAAGGACCAAGAACCAAGCAAGTCAGTGATTGCTGATCAAATTGGCGACACGTTGCGCCCGACACTGTCTTTTGCCGTCGGTCGTGAATTGCCGCTACGCGCCGTCACGTTCTACCCATTTGTCCAAGGTCAGTTAGGGGCAGAGACACTGCTGCGTGCCGGAGCAGACGTGTTTTGGGGACCTGGATGGGCGTCCGCCTTCCCGATCCGCGATGAAGTGACTGGCTTTGCCATGCCCTGGGGCCGGTGGGACCGGTCTGGACTTGGAATTGTGCTTGGGGCGGATGCCGCATTTGTATCCGACTCAGTCTACCTCCCGTCCAGTCGCGACTATGACCTGACCGAAGCGCGCTTGCGTGCCCGGGCCGGTGCGGTGTGGCGTACCAAGAATGTGTCTTTGTTCTATGGAGCCACGTGGCTTGGCGAGGAATTTGACGCCCAGCCCAGCCCGCAGGTGGTTGGCTCCATCAACCTTTCTATTCGTTTCTAGTTCCACTCACCGCTTGATTGACACGACGCCGGGCTGCGCTTGACTCCCAGCGAGCCGCACCATAAACGCCGCCCACGTTGGTGTTGGTGACCCCCGCAAGGGGACGTCTGTCGCCCTGTTCCCATAAATGGGACACGGAAAGGACAACGCCCTTCTGAAAATACACGAAGGAGATCAGCCGTGACTAAACGCACGTCTGCCAAGTATAAAATTGACCGCCGTATGGGCGAGAACATCTGGGGCCGTCCCAAAAGCCCGGTGAACCGCCGCGAATACGGCCCCGGCCAACACGGCCAGCGCCGCAAAGCCAAAATGTCAGACTTCGGTCTCCAGCTGCGCGCCAAACAGAAGCTCAAGGGCTACTATGGTGACCTGACCGAAAAACAGTTTCGCCGCATCTATGCCGAAGCCGAACGGGTCAAAGGCGACACCGGTGAAAACCTGATTGGTCTGCTCGAACGCCGCCTGGACGCCGTTGTCTACCGCGCCAAGTTCGTGCCAACCGTGTTTGCAGCCCGTCAGTTCGTGAACCACGGTCATGTGGAAGTGAACGGCAAGAAAGTGAACATCCCAAGCTACCGCGTGCGCGAGGGCGATGTGATTTCGGTCCGTGACAAGTCCAAGCAAATGGCGGTGCTGCTCGAAGCCGTGCAGCTGCCCGAGCGGGACGTGCCGGACTACATCGAAGCCGACCATTCCAAGATGACTGCCACATTCGTGCGGACCCCCGGTCTGGGCGATGTGCCATACGCGGTGCAAATGGAACCAAACCTCGTCATCGAATACTACGCGCAGAACTGAGCCACCGCGGCCATTGCCGCCGGTACTTTTCTGCAACTGCAGCATTCTCCACCGCGTCCCTTTGGGCGCGGTGTTTTCGTTCGTTCACTTCGAAATGTGCGTAAGAAACTTGTGATCCCACCCATGAGACGCTTGTTTTTTGAGGTTGCCCCTGCGTAGCGTGAGGCCTGTGGCATTTTACCGCTAACCCTCTGGAGGATACCCCATGAAGTACACCGCTGCCCTGGCCGGTCTGGCCGTCGCATTCGCTGGAACCGCAGGTGCCTGGACGCTCGACAGCGCAGGTTCCGCCATTTCTTACGTCACCATGAAAAACGGTGAGATCGCCGAACCCAACCTGCTGTCCGGCCTGTCCGGATCGGTGAGCGAAGACGGTGCGGCCACCGTGGAAATCGCGCTCAGCTCGGTGGAAACCTACATCGATATTCGCAACGAACGGATGCGTGAGTTCCTGTTCCAAGTGGCGGACTTCCCCGTAGCCACCGTGACCGCAGCCCTGGATCTCGATGACATCGCGGACCTGCCCGCCGGTGGCATGACCGAAGCCAGCTTCGAAGTGACCATCGCCACCAACGGCACCGAAAACAGCTACGACGCCATGGCGTTTGTGACCCGCGCGTCCGACGACCGCGTCATGGTGACGTCCAAACAGCCGATCATCGTCTACGCTGACGAAATGGGCTACGAAGGCGGCTTGGCCAAGCTGCAGGAACTGGCGGGTCTCGACAGTATCCAGCCTTCGGTCCCTGTGAGCTTCAACCTCACATTCACCCGCTAAATCTATCCGGCGGTCCGACATGGTCGGGCCGCTTGTGTGCCCCAAGGACCCTCTGGCCATGGGCGGGCTGTCTCGCTAAGAGACGGCGATCTCATCAGGCCAACAGGAGGGACCGATGGCCCCCATCACCCCGCAACCCGGTATCATGGACATCGCGCTCTACCAGAGCGGACAGTCCCACCTGGACGGCGTGACCGAGGTCCTGAAACTTAGCGCCAACGAAAATCCACTGGGGCCGCCGCCGGCTGCGCAAGCTGCCATTGTCGCCGCGGCCTCTGGCACGCACCTGTATCCTTCCACCGACCACGCTGGATTGCGGTTGGCCATTGGCGAGGTCCACGGCCTTGACCCCGACCGCATCATCTGTGGCGTGGGCTCCGATGAGGTCCTGCAATTTGTCACCCAAGCCTTTGCCGGTCCTGGGGATGAAATCATCCACACCGCCCACGGCTTTTCCATGTATCCGATCCTGACCCACATGGCGGGCGCAACGCCGGTGTGTGTGCCGGAAACCGAACGCTGTGTGGACGTGGATGCGATCCTGGGCGCAGTGACCGAACGGACCCGCGTGATCCTTGTGACCAACCCAGGAAATCCCACCGGGACGCGTTTGCCTGAAGCGGACCTTGAACGTCTTGTGGATGCTGTTCCTGGCAATGTGATTGTCGTCCTGGACGCCGCCTATGCCGAATATGTTGACGGGTTTGATGGCGGTGCATCGCTTGTGGCCGACCGTGCCAACCTTCTGATGACGCGCACCTTTTCCAAGATCTATGGGCTTGGAGGCTTGCGCATTGGCTGGGGTTATGCTGACCGCGCACTGATCGAAGTGCTGACCCGGATCCGCCAGCCGTTCAACTTGTCCACTGTGCAACTGGCCGCCGCCGAGGCCGCTGTCCGCGACCGCGATTGGGTTAAAAACTGCGCGGACCTGAACGCCGCCCAGCGGGCCCGGCTCACAGGGGCGCTCCGCCAATTGGGGGTGCCGTGCGATGACAGTGAAACCAACTTTGTTTTGGCGCGCTTTTCCGACCAAGTGGAGGCCGAAAGCGCCCATGCTGCCTTCGTGGCGGACGGGATCATCGTGCGCAAAGTGGCAGGCTACGGGTTCCCCGAAGGCCTTCGGATCACAGTGGGGGATGCCGACCAAACCAGCCGCGTGATCGCCACGCTCACCCGCTGGCGGGAAGCCGCATAATGGCGCGGTTGTATGACCGGGTGGCGTTCATCGGCTTGGGCCTGATCGCGTCATCAATGATCCATGGCATCCGGCGCGGTGACCTGGCGGGCGAAATTGTCGGCACCGCGCGCAGCGCTGAAACCCGCGCCATCGCCGTCGAAGACAGTCTCTGTGACTTGGTCACAGAAACCGCCGCCGAAGCTGTCGTGGGGGCTGACCTTGTGGTGCTCTGCGTACCTGTCGGTGCCATGGACAAGGTCGCGGCTGAGATCGCTCCGCACTTGGCTCAGGGTGCCACTATCACCGACGTGGGTTCGGTCAAACGCGCGGTGGTGGATGCGGTTGCACCCCACATGCCGGATCATGTGCATTTCATTCCAGGCCACCCTTTGGCAGGGACGGAACAGTCTGGCCCACGGTCGGGTTTTGCGGAACTCTTCGACAACCGCTTCTGCATTTTGGTGCCCAGCCCCGATGTGGACCGTGCCGCCGCGGACCGGCTCCGCGCCCTTTGGGAAGGCTTGGGGTCAAACGTCGAAGAAATGGATGCGGACCGCCACGACCTTGTACTTGCCGTCACCAGCCACACACCGCACTTGATCGCCTACACCATGGTGGGCGTGGCCGACGACATGCGGCGGATCACGGACAGCGAGGTGATCAAGTTTTCCGCCGCCGGTTTCCGGGATTTCACCCGCATCGCCGCCAGCGACCCCACCATGTGGCGCGACGTGTTCCTCACCAACAAGGACGCAACACTGGAAATCCTAGGCCGCTTCACCGAAGAATTGTTTGCACTCCAGCGCGCCATTCGCACCAGCGACGGTGACATGCTCCACGACTATTTCACGCGCACGCGCGCCATCCGCCGAGGGATCATCGACGCAGGCCAAGACACGGACGCGCCCAACTTCGGACGTAGCCCAGGACAGCGCTGATTGTCCAAGCTCGAAGACCACACGGTCTTCATTGTTCCAAAAATACTCAAAATCCTTACCGGATCACCAGCCGGGGCGCTTGGCCCAAAGGCACGAACCCGCCCAGTGACACCACCCCTTCGTTGAACGTCAGTTCGGTGTCGATCCGATTGGGATTGCCCCCAAAACGCGCCATAAACGTTAATCCTTGACCCACCAGCCGGGCTAAATCGCGGGGGAGCAACCCAGTGCTCTCGGCCACATTAAGCATCGCTTGCCAATTTCCCGCCCGCACCGTCAGCGCACCGTCGAGACGCCCTAGGCTATCGACGTCCAGCTCTCCTGCCGCAGCAAAGGTCATGTCACCCCATTGGATGCGGGCTTCGCTCAGGTCGATCCGCTGTGGTTGTGGCCGGGCGTTTTCCAAAGCGTCCAAGTCCCACGGGGCGTCGAACTTCACTGTGGCTTCCAATTCCGCACGCCCCAAATCGCCCACCGTGACACCCGCTTGGCCAAGGCGCTGCATCCATGCGTCCGGCGGGGCCAGGTCCCGAAGATTGACCGCAAAGTCATAGGTCAGCGCGTGCGCTGGCGTTTGACGCACGGCCACCAGGCCCGATTGTGCGCGCATGTCCCAATCGGCGGTGGAACTGAGCGCAAACGGCCCGCTCTCCATGATCGCTTCTTCCAAAGTCAGCGCCAGGCCCGGTTCGAACTTCAAGCTCCCTCTCAGCCCATCGGCGGACAGGGTCACGGTTTCCTCTGGGCTGCCAAATGTCTGCTCATCGGGCCAGACGGCTATCATGTGGTGGGGGCGGTAGCTCAGCCTGAGAAACTGCACGAACTCGGTTTGCCACAGAACGCCGGTGTCAGGGTCAGCCAATTCAGGCCCATAGATGGTGGTGTCGAAACGGTTGGGGAACCCTCGGGTTTTCACTGTTTCATAGTTGGCCACCCAGCCTTCGCTCTGTCGGTCATTCAGCCAGCGTTCAACCGCGCGATCCGTGGCGTCCGCCCCGAACCACCAATAGCCAGACCAACCCAATCCGGCCACGATGATGGCAATCAAAAGCGTGCGCATGGGGTCCCTTTCTCCGCTGGCGGTTTTTGTTTACTCACCCCCCAACGGAAGGACCAGCCCGATGACCAATGCCGCGGAAACGCTTGATGACAACGCCCAGGACCTCTGGGTGTTCGGCTACGGGTCGCTGCTGTGGTCGCCCTGTTTTGAGGTGGCCGAGACATCGATTGCAACGCTGCACGGGTATCACCGGTCGTTTTGCATGTGGTCGATCCATTACCGCGGCACGCCGGATGCGCCAGGGCTTGTCTTGGCCCTGGACAAAGCCGACGGCGCCACGTGCCAAGGCATGGCGTTTCGGGTGCCGGGTTCACATCGCGCGGCGGCGCTGAGCGCATTGCGAGAGCGGGAATTGGTGTCCTCCGCCTATCTGGAGGCGTGGTTGTCCACTGTTCTGAACGACGGGCGCCGGATCGATGCGGTGACCTATGTGATTGATCCACACCATGACCAATATGCCGCCGGTCTGACGTTGGAGCACCAGGCGCAGACCATTGCCAACGCCCATGGCGACCGTGGCCCCAACCGCGATTATCTCGCCAACACCCATGCACATCTCCATGATGCGGGCATCGCCGATCCGGATATGGACTGGTTGATGGCTGCTGTGTTTCCCAAATGACTTGCATTTCAGGCGCAAAACCCCCGAAACTGTGACATAAATCACGCCCTGGCCCAGGTCGGGTGCCTCTAGCCTCTACGGCTGATTCTGTCAGACCGTCCGGTCAGGTACACAAGCCACCATGACGTTTGTGACCCGTGACACCGCCCCACAGTTTTCGTTGCCCATCCGCCAGATCCTCTTGATGCTGGTGTCTGTGGGGTTGTTCGGCGCGGGGGCATACTTGGCTTATCCCGCGGTTGCGCCGGTTTTCCTTGCGAACCCCTACTTGAACGGTGCCATTCTGGCCGTGTTCGTTGTGGGTCTGTTTGCCTGTTTTTGGCAGGTTTGGCAGATCAGCCTATCGGTCAGTTGGATCGAAGGCTACGCCATGGAGCGTCCGGGCCACGACCAGGTGGCCGCCCCGCGTCTGCTGGCCTCGTTGGCCGCGCTTCTGAAGTCGCGCCAAGGGCGGATGCAGATCAGCGCCTCTTCGACCCGTTCGATCCTCGACTCGGTGGCGACGCGCATTGACGAGGTGCGTGACATCACGCGCTACATCGTCAATCTGCTGATCTTTTTGGGGCTGTTGGGCACCTTCTACGGTCTGGCCACGACGGTTCCTGCGGTGGTGGACACGATCCGGTCGCTGGCCCCGTCGGACAATGAAAGCTCCACCGCTGTATTTGCGCGCCTGATCGGTGGCTTGGAACAACAATTGGGCGGCATGGGCACCGCCTTTGCCTCCTCGCTCTTGGGCCTTGCTGGGTCGCTGGTCGTGGGCCTTTTGGAGCTTTTTGCGGGCCATGGTCAAAACCGGTTCTATCGCGAGTTGGAAGAATGGCTGTCCACGATCACGCGCATTGGCATTGGCGGGGGCGATGGGGACACTGCCAGTGACGGGGCCGCCGTGGCCGCCGCCATTGACCAACTGGCCCTGCAAATGGGTGAGGTTCACACCGTGATGCGTGAGGCTGAAGCGCACCGGGTGTCCATGGACACGCGCCTCATTGGCCTGGTCACTGCCCTTGACCGCCTGTCGCAAAAGATGGATGCCGATGTGGCCGCGTCGTCAGCCATGGACCGCGTGGCCGATGGGCAGGATCGTCTCACCACCGCCATTGAACGGCTCACGGAACAGACCGCCGCGGCCGAAGAAGACGGCCCAGACGCCGAAACCCGCATGCGTTTGCGCAGCATCGACGTTCAGTTGTTGCGTCTGATGGAAGACATCAACGCGGGCCGCCAGGAAAGCGTGGCCGACCTGCGCCACGACCTCACACGGCTGATTTCCGCAATCGAACGGGCCACTGGGGGCGGTGGAGGCGGTGGTGGCGGTCGCCAAGGTCGAGGCCGCTAGACCATGGCGCTGAGCCGCCGCACAGGGCAAAGGTTCCAAGCCTCCATTTGGCCAGGCTTCGTCGATGCCATGACGGGGCTGTTGCTCGTGCTGTTCTTTGTGCTGACCATCTTCATGGTGGTGCAATCGATCCTGTCGGAAACCATCTCTGGCCAGGAAAACCAATTGGACCGCCTCGGGGCGGAGGTATCCACCCTGGCCCGTGCCCTGGGTCTGGAACAGGCGCGCACTGTCGAATTGCAGGCGGAAGTGGAACGGTTGGGTCTCGATCTCAGTACCGTCCGCAGCGAAGCCGAGGTACAGGCGCAACTGATCAATACCCTCTCCGCGCAGACCCAGAGACAGAGCGAGCAACTGGCCGATGCCTCCGCGCAGATCACTGCGTTTGAGGCGCAAGTGGCCGGGCTTTTGGTGTCACAGGCCGAAGCCCAGGCCCAGGTGGCAGCGCTCCAAGCCGACCTGTCTGACGCGGTGGCGCGGGAAAGCGATTTGCGCGCCACTCAGGATGAATTGAATACTGCCCTGGCTAGCGCGCGGGCCGAGATTGATGCAGGCGTGGAAGCCGCCCGATTGGCGGCGGCGCGTCGCGAAGCGCTCGAGGCGCTGGTGACCCAGGTTCAAGCGGATCTCGCCGCATCTGAAACCGATGCGGCCGACCTGGCCGAGAGGTTGGCGGGAACCGAAGCTGCGCTGTCCGACGAAGAGGCCGCTCGCCTGGCCGAAGCGGCGGCGGCAGAGGCCCTGCGCGCTCGTTTGGCCGACGCCGATGCGGAACTCACCGCCATGACCCTGGCCCTGGAAACACAGCGGGCGGAGGCTGAAGAAACTCTGACGCTTCTGGCAGCGGCGGAGGCGGCGGGCTTGGACCTGGAAACGCGTTTAACAGCGGCTTTGGCAGAGGCCAGCGGGCTCAACGCCGCGTTGGCAGATCAGTCCGCGGACCTTCAGGAAACGGCAGCCGCCGAGCAAGCCTTGCGTGATCAATTGGCCGCGCTGATGGTGGAACGTGCCGACCTCGACCGGCAAGTGGAGGCCCAGTCCGGTGCTCTCGACGCCGCCGCGCAGGCGCAGGCCGACATGCGCGCGCAACTGGCGTTTCTGCGTGCCGAAGGTGAAAGCCTCGCCCAATTGCTGGCATCGCGGGACAGCGCCTTGGCGGAGGCGGAAGCCGCCCGTGCAGCATTAGCAGCGCAATTGGCCGCCGCCATTGATACCGATACAGAACTGCAAGCCGCATTGGACCAGGCGTTGCGTGACGCGGACGCCGCGCGTGCTGACTTGGTAGCCCGTCAGACAGAAGCCGAAACTGTGCGCGCTCAACTGGCTGCGGCCCTGGCCGAAAAGTTGGCAGCGGAAGAGGCGCAGGCCCAGGCTCTCACCGCCGCCGAAGAGCAAGCGGCCTTGCTGGCCAATGCCCAGGCGGCGCTCGCAAATGCGCGCGAAGACGCTGAGGTCGCGGACCTTGTGGCCAACGCCAAGTCACAAGAGGTTGCTTTGATGAACGCGCAACTGGCCGAGTTGCGGGCGCAATTGGGCGGGCTACAAGAGGCGCTGGATGCCGCCAACGCACGTGATGCCGAGTCCGGGGTACAGATCGAAACTCTGTCCAGCGAATTGAACACCGCACTAGCCCGTGTCGCGTTGGAAGAAAGCCGCAACGCAGCGCTGCAAGAGGCGGAACGCCAGCGGTTGGAGGCCGAAGCGCAGCGGCTGGAGCGCTACCAGTCCGAGTTTTTCGGGCGGCTCCGCGATGTGTTGGGTGAACAGGAAGGTGTTCGGATCGTGGGCGACCGTTTCGTGTTTTCGTCCGAGGTGCTCTTTGACGTCGGCCAAGCGGAATTGTCCGCCGACGGTCAGGCGGAAATCTCCAAGGTTGCGCAGTTGCTCCAAGAGGTGGCCGCTGTGATCCCTGAGGGTGTCAACTGGGTGGTGCGCGTGGACGGGCACACGGACGACGTGCCCATCAGCGGCGGGCGGTTCGCGGACAATTGGGAACTGAGCCAAGCGCGGGCTTTGTCGGTTGTGCGCACGATGATTGACGGGTTTGGCTTCCCACCGGATCGTTTGGCGGCCACGGGGTTTGGTGAGTTTCAGCCGGTGGATTTGGCCGACACGGCTGAGGCTCGGGCGCGTAATCGGCGGATCGAATTGAAACTGACGGAACGCTGACGGCTCACGGTGTCAGTCGGAGCATGATCTCTTTGCGGTCGATCACCTGGCCATCCCGACGGTAAGTCACTTCGCCTTGGTACTGGCCTGCGGCCCAACCGTCCGGTGGGGCGCGGCGACCAAAGGCGCGGAACACCTGGGCTTGGGTTTTCTCCAAAAGAACTGTGCGGTCGAACACCGTGCCATCTGGACCAGTAAGCACGAACCGGAAAGCGTCTTCTGGGAGTGCTCCGAAGGCATACCCGTAAAGGACCAGGGGGGCGGTTCGCTCTGCTGTGGGTCGTGGTGGCAGGCCCCGTTTCACTTCGTTGAAGTCGGGCACACGGTCCAAGCTGCCAACTGACAACAAAACACCGCTTTGGTAGGCGGGTGTCGTGGTCCAGAGTGTGTCGGTTGCCGCCAATGTGCTGCATTCGATGGATGGGTCTGGCACGAACGGGTCGACAGTTTCACCGTCCTTGCGCACCGAAAGGTGCAAATGCGGAAACTCGGTGGCACCGCTTGCGCCGATCTGGCCGAGGGCGGTGCCCGTGTCCACCTCGTCGCCGGGTTCCACTGCGACAGAATATTGTGCCATGTGGCAGTATTGCGTGACCCAGCCAAATCCGTGGTCCAGTACAACCCCATTGCCGCATTCTTTTCCGGCGACATCCTCTAGCGAGGGTGCCCCAGGACGACCCAAGAAACCTTCGGGCATGTCATTCCGGATGCCAACCACCACACCCGGCGCGGCTGCCAGAACTTGCGGCGCGTCGGCACCCAATTCGTTTTCCAAGGCAAGCCGAATGTCGGTGCCCTTATGCCCGTCGTAGGTGAGTGGTCCGCAAGTATAGTCGCGGGTGCCGGGGCCCGGGTCGCGGTCAACGTATTGTTGAATGAAACAGTCTTCGCCCAGTGTGCAGTCCATGGGCCAGGCCAGTTTGAAATCAAAAGCCCCCGCGCCGGAAACCGGGGCGAGGGCGAATGTCAGAGCGGCAAGGGCGCGCCGCACAGAGTTATTCCGCGGTGAGCAGTGGTGGACGGTCGCCAGCCAAACGTGGGTTTTCCGGGGCGATAGTTTCCAGGTCGATCTTGCCATCTTTGACAGCGACCCGGACCACGCCTCCTTTGGCGAGTTTCCCGAACAACAACTCTTCGGCCAGTGGCTTCTTGATGTGTTCCTGGATCACACGACCCAGGGGACGTGCACCCATGCGGTCGTCGTAGCCTTTGTCGGCAAGCCACTCGGTCGCTTCGGGCGTCAGTTCGAAGGACACGTTGCGGTCCATCAGTTGCGCTTCCAACTGGAGCACGAACTTCTCCACAACTTGCAGGATCACCTCGCGTGGCAGCGGCTGGAAGCTGATCACGGCGTCCAGACGGTTGCGGAATTCAGGCGTGAATGTCCGTTCGATCGCGGCGGTGTCTTCACCTTCACGGCGGTCACGACCGAAGCCGATGGCCGCTTTGGCCTGCTCGGCTGCACCTGCGTTCGAGGTCATGATCAGTACCACATTGCGGAAATCGACTTGCCGCCCATTGTGGTCGGTGAGTTTGCCGTGGTCCATAACCTGCAAAAGGATGTTGTAGACATCCGGGTGCGCCTTTTCGATCTCGTCGAGCAAGAGCACACAATGCGGGTGCTGGTCGATCCCGTCGGTGAGCATGCCACCCTGGTCGAAACCAACATATCCTGGAGGTGCGCCGATCAGACGGCTGACCGCGTGCTTCTCCATATATTCGGACATGTCGAACCGGAGCAATTCCACGCCGAGCGTGTCTGCCAGTTGCTTGGCAACTTCTGTTTTACCCACGCCAGTTGGGCCGGCGAAAAGGTAGTTACCGATGGGCTTCTCTGGTTCACGCAGTCCTGCGCGCGCCAGTTTGATGGCCGAGGACAGAGCCTCGATGGCGGTGTCTTGGCCGAACACCACCCGCTTAAGCGTGGCTTCGAGGTCTTTGAGCACTTCCGCATCGTCTTTGGAGACGTTCTTCGGTGGGATGCGTGCAATCTTGGCCACGACTGCCTCGATCTCCTTAGCACCGATGGTTTTACGGCGGCGGCTTTCAGCGACCAGATGCTGAGCAGCGCCCGCTTCGTCGATGACGTCGATGGCCTTATCGGGCAGTTTCCGGTCGTTGATGTAGCGCGCTGACAGCTCCACCGCGGTCTTGATCGCGTCGGAGGTGTATTTGATGTCGTGATGTTCCTCAAAGTAGGGCTTGAGGCCTTTGAGGATTTTCACAGAATCTTCAACTGATGGCTCAATCACGTCGATTTTCTGGAAACGACGGCTCAGCGCGCGATCTTTTTCGAAGTGCTGGCGGAACTCTTTGTATGTGGTCGACCCCATACACCGCAGCTTTCCGCCCTGGAGCGCCGGTTTCAGCAAGTTGGATGCGTCCATTGCGCCGCCCGATGTGGCACCGGCACCGATCACCGTGTGAATCTCGTCGATGAACAGGACCGCATCGGGGTGCTGTTCTAGCTCGGTCACCACCGCTTTGAGCCGTTCCTCAAAGTCGCCGCGGTAGCGGGTGCCTGCGAGCAGTGCCCCCATGTCCAACGAATAGATAGTGGCGTTGGCCAAAACCTCAGGGGTTTCGCCAGCAACGATCTTGCGCGCCAAACCTTCGGCAATGGCGGTTTTGCCCACACCTGGGTCGCCCACCAACAGCGGGTTGTTCTTCCGGCGACGGCAAAGAACTTGGATGCAGCGCTCGACCTCGCCATCGCGTCCGATGAGTGGATCCACGTCGCCTTTCTTCGACTTGGCGTTCAGATCGACGCAGTACTTGGCCAGGGCAGATTCTTTGGCTTCGCTGGTCTGTTCCTGGGTTTGCTGTTCTTCTTCATACTCCTGCGCACCGCTCACTTGGCGCTGTTCGCCGAAGCTCGGGTCCTTGGCCACGCCGTGGGCGATGAAGTTCACCGCATCATAGCGTGTCATGTCCTGGTCTTGCAGGAAGTATGCCGCATTCGACTCGCGTTCAGCGAAGATCGCCACCAGCACGTTGGCCCCGGTCACTTCGGTGCGGCCTGACGACTGCACGTGGATGGCGGCGCGTTGGATCACCCGTTGAAAGGCCGCGGTCGGCACCGCCTCGGACCCTTCCACGTCGGTTTCCAGCGTGGAAAGCTCTTCGTCGATGAAATCCGTCAGGGTTTTGCGAAGCGCGTCGAGGTCAACGCCGCACGCTTGCATCACCTTTGCTGCGTTTGGCTCGTCGATCAGCGCCAACAGCAGATGTTCCAACGTGGCCAGTTCGTGGCGTCGGGTATTGGCTTGGGCCAACGCCGCATGGATGGCTTGTTCCAGGGTATTCGAGAATGAAGGCACGTTCCGTGCTCCTTGTACTAAGGGTCGGACGGGTGAGGACCCCGACCAAACCGTGACCTCGTATAATTAAACTTCGGTTTTCTAAGACGCGCTTCAAGTGAGAAATTTTTCGCAGTCAGACTTGACACAGGGGCGACGTGACATGTGACGCAGATGGGCGTTCAAAAAATAACCAAACGCCCAAATTGTATTCAAAAGGAGTCCTTCCTGCGTCTTATCTCTGCGAACACTTCGACATCGGTGGCGTCGTCCATCCCCAGGTGTGCCCTGATGCGTGAATTACTAGCCCTCAAAAACGGATTTGTGCGCAATTCCAGGTCTAGTTGTGTGGGGATCGTCGGTTCGCCCTCTGCGCGTTTGGCTTCGATGTCGGCCAGCCGAGTGGCCAGATCGGTGTTGTCGGGGTCCACAGTCACCGCAAACTTGGCATTGCCCGTACTATATTCATGTCCTGAACAAATGGTCGTGTCTTCGGGCAAGGCGGCCAAACGGGTGAGGCTATCCCACATTTGCGCGGGTGTGCCTTCGAACAGACGTCCGCAGCCAAGGCCCATGAGCGTATCCGCGGTGAATGCCACTTTGGCGTCGGGAACGTGGAACGCGATGTGGCCGATGGTGTGGCCGGGCACGTCCAACACTTCGACCTTGGCTTCATCGAACATAAAGATATCGCCTGCCTCCACCGGATCATCCAAGTTCGGCAACCGGTGATCGTCCGCGCGGGCGCCGGTCACGCGAGCCCCGGTTGCCTTGCGCAATGCGTCCACGCCGCCGATATGATCGTCGTGGTGGTGGGTGATCCAAATATCTGTGATGGTCCAACCGCGCACTTCTGCCGCCGCTTGGATCGGCCCGACTTCGGGCACATCTATCACCGCCGTTTTGCCGGACACATCGTCATGCAGCAGGTAGGCATAATTGTCGCTGAGACAGGGGACGGTGAGAAGTGTGAGAGGCATGGCATGACCCGGATTTGACAGTATGATAAACCCACGTTGGCCGATCTGAGGACACTGCGCAATGCACCTGGACGTGCTTGACCTTAGGAACTTTTACTACCGCACCTCTCTGGGCCGTGCGGCGCAGAAGGCGATCCGTGATCAGGTTGTGCGCACATGGCCCGAAGCCAAGGGGCAGACCGTGGTTGGGTTCGGGTTCGCGCAGCCGCTCTTGCGCCCCTACCTGGCCGACGCCCGGCGGGTGATTGGGTTGATGCCGTCGCAGCAAGGGGTGATGCCTTGGCCTGCTGGCATGCCGAATGTGTCGGTTCTATGTGACGAGACGCACTGGCCCATCCCCACTGGCATGGTCGACAAGCTGGTGGTGTTGCATGGGTTGGAAACCAGTGAAACGCCCCAAGCCTTGCTTGAAGAATGTAACCGCGTGCTGGGGCCTGGGGGCAGCATCCTTTTCATTGTCCCAAATCGTGCGGGGCTTTGGGCGCGCAGCGATCAGACGCCGTTCGGCTTTGGGCGTCCCTACAGCCTCGGTCAGTTGGAGGCGCAGGTGAAGGCGGGCGGCTTCATTCCGGGCGACCATACCGTCACTTTGTTCCAGCCACCATCGCACAAACGGTTTTGGCTGAAGTCCGGGGCCATGTGGGAAAAGATGGGGCGCGCAGTGTCCCGTCGCTACGCGGGCGGCGTGCTCGTCTTAGAGGCGAGTAAGCGGTCGCTGGCCCCGCGCGGGACGCCGGTGCGCGATGGTGTACGACAACCTCTCCAGATTTTGGACGGATTGCCGCACCCCGCGCGGGCGCGGGTCCGGCGGGCCACCGAAAAGACCGATCCGCCACGGAAATAATTCGTCTCAAACGAATTATTCGATTTCGCGATAGGCCTTGAGCCAAGTCAATGCGCGCAAGAATCTGTCCGCGCAAACGGCAGCGCTAACGGGCGATGAAATTTCCTTGCTCAGCGCAGACCGTCTCTATGTTCATAGGGTCGCACCTATCGCAAATTATTAATATAACATGATTTTGTCGCCAGCGGAGCAGGTTTTGTCAGGTTGCCTGGGGCAGGGGGCTTTGCTAGACCGACCACGATTTTGGTGGCGACGCAGCATTGTATCGCCTCAGACCGCCCCAAGGCCGAGCGACGTTGGCCGCAGGGGCCAATATGCGGAAGGGTGGACGTGTCCGAACCAGCATCGATCTCCTCTGGTATAGCTGAACGCTATGCCTCGGCGGTTTTTGACCTAGCCAAAGACCAAAACAGCCTCCCCCAATTGGAAGCAGACGTGGACGCGCTCGACGCCGCCATGGCAGACAGCCCAGAGTTGCGCGCCATGGTTACCTCGCCCGTCTACTCGCGCGATGCACAGGGCGCTGCGATCACCGCAGTTGCGAAGCAAATGGCGTTGAGCCCGATTATTGGGAACACGCTGGGTCTCATGGCGGCCAAGCGGCGGTTGTTTGTTCTGCCCCAGTTGGTGGACGCGCTGCGCGACATGATCGCCGACAACAAAGGCGAAGTGACCGCCGAAGTGACCAGCGCCGCTGCGCTCAGCGACGGGCAGGTCACAGCGCTCCGCGATGCCATTCAGACCAAGGTTGGCAAAACAGTAAAAATCACCGCGACCGTCGATCCGTCCTTGATCGGCGGTCTTGTCGTAAAAGTAGGGTCTCGCATGGTCGATACATCGGTCGCGTCGAAACTCGCAAACCTCCAGAATGCAATGAAAGAGGTCGGATAATGGGAATCCAGGCAGCCGAAATTTCTGCGATCCTCACGGAGCAGATCCAAAACTTCGGACAGGAAGCAGAAGTCGCCGAGGTGGGCCGTGTGCTCTCCGTTGGTGACGGTATTGCCCGCGTCTACGGCCTCGACAACATCCAAGCGGGTGAAATGGTTGAGTTCCCCGGTGGCATCCGGGGCATGGCGCTGAACCTCGAAGCCGACAACGTGGGTGTCGTGATCTTCGGCACCGACCGGGACATCAAAGAAGGCGACACGGTCAAGCGGACCAACGCCATTGTGGACGTGCCCGTCGGTGATGGCCTTCTGGGCCGCGTTGTCGACGGCTTGGGCAACCCGCTGGACGGCAAAGGTCCGGTGATGTTCGACAAGCGGTCGATCGCGGACGTGAAAGCGCCGGGCATCATCCCCCGTAAGTCGGTGCACGAGCCCATGGCGACTGGCCTAAAGTCTGTGGATGCGATGATCCCCATCGGCCGTGGCCAGCGCGAACTGATCATTGGGGACCGTCAGACGGGTAAGACCGCCGTTGCCATTGATACGATCCTAAACCAAAAGGCGCTGTTCGACGCAGGCGATGACGCCA
>JBCDFD010000017.1:0-26152 GCA_039178645.1 Pseudomonadota bacterium
CGCCACTGCCAGAATGCGGAAGGGTGCTCCCTGTTCGACGGCTGCCGCGGTGTAATCCGCCGCTGAAATGCCGACCAAGGCACGCCCTGTCACAACCGGAGGCTCCACCGGCGCATTGGGTCCACCAGGCGTTAGAGCCACGTCCAAACCCAAATCGGACCAATACCCTTTCGACTGCGCGATATAGCTGCCCGCAAACTGCACCGAATGCAGCCAGGACAGCTGAAATCCGACCGAGGTGGCCGCCCAAGACGGGGCCGCACCAAGGGTCGCAAGGCCACCGACCGTGCCGACACCGGCCAAGAAAGATCGCCGAGAGAAAGGGTTTTGGAATTGGGTCATACGCAACATCCTGGCGGCAGCCTAAGTTTCACTCAGTCCCGCGCTCTGCCACCGGCTGAGCCAGGTATAAAACCACCGCAGGCGTCGCTGTGAGCAACAGAAGCGAGCCGTAGGCCACTCCCGCCGCGACGCCGGTGCTGGCATCAAAACCGGCCAAGGGGAAAAGCGCCGCTGCCGCGCCTTCACGCCATCCCCAACCGCCGATCGACAGTGGAATGAGCATTGCGGAAAGCACAAGGGGGATCAACGTAAAGAGCGCCCCATGGGACAAAGGTGCACCAACCGCTTGAGCACACGCCCAAAATCCGCTCACCAACAGGGCAGCGATGGTGCAGGACAACACCACTTGAAACGGGTTGCGCAAGAGCCCGACGACGTGTGTCACAGGCCACCACCGGACGGTGATGGACACCAACGCAATGCAAAAAAGCGCGCCAATCACGCCCCAGGCCCAGCTAGGCCAAGGGATGCCACCGGGAATGGCCAGCGCCACAGCGAAACCTGTGGCCATGAGGCTGAACAGGATCACCTGCCCGAACACACGGTCTAGGGCCACAGACCAGGCCGCTTTTTTCAGGTCACCGGCGTCACGGACCCGCACCGCGCGGGCGACGTCTCCGACCATGCCGCCGGGTAGGATTTGGTTGACCAAGTTTGACAGAAAGAACTCTTGCACCGCGCGGGGGAGCGGTATGTCCAGCCCTAGGCTTTGGGCCACCAGTTGCCAGCGCCAGGCCATCAGGACCGTCACGCTCAACAAGGTCCCCGCAGCCACGGTCAGCCAGCCTGCGTCGGCGCTCCTTAGGTGGCCCCAGACAGCGGCAGGGTCCGCCACCCAAAACAGAGCTACCATCAGACCAATGGACACCACTAGTTTCACCATAACCAACAGGTGACGTTTCACTTGGCAACCTCCGCCACATGGGGGCTGGAAAAGGCCGCTATGAACCGGTCCCGAAACCCATCCATTGGCCAGATGGGCATGTCTGCGTCGGGCACAAGGCCCTCTGTCCAATTCCATTGCTCCAAATGGGCCAGCACATCCTCAGGACCGATGACATGGATGGGCACCGCACGGCTTTTGCCTTGGGCCACGAATTCCGCCGGTTGGTGGTCCCCTAGGACGATGACGAGCGGTTCTTCGTCGGCGATCCTGGCAATATGGTCGAAGGTGACCTCCAACGAATAGGCCACAGACAGCCGATACTGATCCCGGATCCAATCGCGGTCTTGCCACACCTCCCGCGGCGTCGGTCCAGCTTCGGCATGGGGCGTGAATACTGAACCGTCGCCGATGTCGTCCCATGGCAGAATGGGCGCCACAGGGACCCATGGCGCGTGGGACGAAATCAAAGCGATTTGTGTGAAATCCCGCCGCGCATCGGTGCCCAGGACCGGCGCATAGGCGGAAAGCGTATATTGATCTGGCATGGTCACCCAATTGAACGGAGCGCCCGCATAGCCCAAGCCATCGGCGGTGACCACCTGTTCGAACTCCATATGGTTCACTTCCGGCCAATCCATGGTGATTGCGGGCATCACAACATTGGTGCGAAATCCCGCCTCCTGCGCCAGATGGAACAGGCTCTTGCGGTCGCTTTTCAGCATGGCCCGGTAGGTGCCATTGTCATGTGTCCACAGTCCCGAGGCAAAGGCACCATGTGCCAACCAGCTTTGCCCGCCCGCAGTGGGGGATTTGAGCCAACCGCTGCGCATGGCCAGCCCAGCCTCTGCAAGAGTGCGTTCAGCTGATGTGAGGATCGGCAGGTGGGTCGCCGCATAGGGCGGATGGTCGAAACTCGCTCGACCATAGCTCTCAATGAAAACAATGAGCACATCCCGATCACCGATCAGAACAAACAGGCCGCTTGCATGGGCGTAGGGGTCTTGTCGGGCCTGCGCGCGGAAATCGGCCAGGTGAGCAGCAGTGTCCTGGACCATCAACAGGCGGCGGTGGCTGAGCCAAGTGGTGTAACTGCTGCCGGGCGGGTCCTGGGCCAAGGTCCAATAGGATTGCCGATGGCCCACATCGGCGATGGTGACGGCGGCAAACAGGACGGCAACGCCGCCCCCGACCGCACGCCCCACTGCTGGGAGGCTTACCTTCGCCCAACACATCAGGCTCAGCCAAATGGCCAGAGCCAGCCCCGCAAACGCCGAGCCAAAGGCGACCAGAAAGCCGTAGCCCGCCAGGTTTCCGAATGTATTGGTGGCCAAATTCACTCCGGCGCTGGCCAAAGACATATCCACCATGGGATTGAACGGACGCTGATAGGCGGTGAACATCGCCAGGTCCGCGAGCTTCATGGCAGCCGTGAGCATTAGGCACAGCGTGAGAACAGTCGCTACCAGGGCAGCGGCTCTGCGATAGGGGGCAAGGACCAGCATCGCCCCCAGCAAAACCGGCAGTTCCAGTGGCACGCGCGCCAGAGCCTGCCACGCCATCAGATTAGGATGGTTGGGCAAAGCAAGCACAGCATAAATCACCGCCGCGCTGATCGCCAGCTTGGCCGCACGACGTGCACTCACCGCTGCTGTGCCAGCCACCGGATGTCCACCGCAAAGGACCACAGCACGGCCGCGCAAGCCAATGACACGACAAAGGGCGCACCCACAGCACCGGGCACCAAAACATAAATCAAAGCCAGGATTTGAAAGACACAAATGGCCTTACGGTGGAACCGTTCGGGCAACGCTCCGTCTAGCCAAGGCCAGACCATGATCGCGACCAAGAACGCATATCGCGCGAACCCGAGGATCAGAACCGCCGGACCGGCCAGCCCGGATAGGAGCCCCAGCAACGCCAAAACCGCACTGATCAGCGCGTCGGTTTCCACATCGAACTTGGCCCCAAAATCAGACGTCAGGCCGGTTTTCCGCGCCAAGAACCCGTCCAGTCCGTCCATGGCCAAGGCAACCCCTGCGATGGCCACAAGAACCAGGGCGTGGTCAACGGCCAGCGCGGGCGCAACCAAAGCCCCCGCCAGCACACAGACCATGGCCGCGCGCACAGAGGTCACGATGTTGCACAGCCCCAACTGACGGTGGGGGTAGGAGAGTGCAAAACCTCGGACCGCGAAAATAGCTGTGGCGACGAGGCACAGCGCCACGAGCGCCATGCCTGCCCCGGAATAGAGCGCCGCCCCCGCCGCCAGGGTCGGAAACGAGATCACACCAAACAAAAGTGCGGCGCGACCGGCGGGACCGGTGTCACGCACCAACGCAACGGATCCCGTCCAATGGTCTAGTTTTTCGTTCATCACCAGCAAAGTAGAGCGTCCGCGCGTTTCGTGTATTGCACACTGCCCAGAGCCCGAGGCCCCAGGCAAGCATTTGCCTAACCACTGGGCATTGGCCTCTGCCGGTGGTTGAGCGATGCTCAACTCTGCATCAGGATTCCGCGGCGCTTGCTGTGAACCATGCCACTCTGCTCTAAGCTTGAGGGAACAGATGACCTGAGGGGGCACGCCATGACCAAGCATTTCTCATCCATTGCCATTGCCGCGGTACTGACCTTGACGGCGGGGGCGAGCCAAGCCGACCCTGCGCAATACAAACTGTCGCCGTCGCACACGTCGTTGTTTTTCACAGTGGGGCACATTGGTTACGCCGATACGCTCGGGCGGTTTGGGGACGTTGAGGGCACGTTCACCTATGATCTGGACACCCAAGAGCTGTCCGATGTCGCGGTCACTATCCAAGCTGACAGCCTGATGACGTGGCATGACCGTCGTGACCGACATGTGCTCAGCAAAGACTTCCTGGACGAAGCCAACCACCCCGAAATCACGTTCACAGCCGCAGGCGGGACTGCCAAATCTGCAAATTCCGGCACCGTCACGGGCGATCTGACCATCTTAGGGAAGACTTTGCCCGTGACCTTGAACGTGACGCTGAACAAGGCCGCACCCTATCCGTTTGGCGCGCGCGAGTTCGTGCTGGGCCTCTCCATGGATACCACCATTTCACGTAGCGAGTGGGGCATGACCTACGGCGTGGACAACGGCTTGGTCGGCGACGAAGTGGCTATCCGCATCGAAACCGAGGCGGTGCAGCAGTAGTGCCGTCCGCCGCCCTGCGGGGAATTTCACGCTCGCTGCGCACCTACCACGGAAACGCCGAGCGATCCGCCCGAATGGCGGCGATGTACGGGAGGTTCTTGCAGCAGGGCTCACTCGCATTCGACGTTGGCGCCCATGTGGGGGACCGCGTCACGTGCTTTCGGTCTTTGGGCGCATCGGTGGTCGCAGTGGAGCCGCAGCCCATGCCGGCACGGGTGTTGCGCATGATCCATGGACGTGATCCTCACGTGACGTTGGTGGAAGCAGCATGTGGCACGGGGCCAGGGACCCTGCGGTTGCACATCAATGAGGCCAACCCGACGGTGTCTACAGGCTCAACCGCTTTCGTGCGCGCAGCCAACGGAGCGCGCGGTTGGGAAGGGCAAGATTGGAACCAAACTGCCGACGTTGCGATGGTGTCGCTGGACCAATTGATCAGCGATCTTGGGATGCCCGACTTTGTAAAGATCGATGTGGAAGGCTTTGAGGCCGACGTGCTGAACGGCTTGTCCCACGCACCGCCTGCTCTGTCGTTTGAATTCACCATGATACAGCGGGACGTCGCACACGCCTGTTTGGCCCGGCTAACCGAATTGGGTGAATACCGGTTCCACCTCAGTCTTGGGGAAACCCATCGGTTCACCACTCAGATGACTGAGACCGCAGATGAGATGTCGGCTCGGATCGACACCCTGCCCCACACGGCCAACTCCGGCGATGTTTATGCCGTGCTGGCCAATGCGGATACGGTCCAATGAAATAAGGTGACCCAGCGGCCGCCCTGATCACGCGGTCAGGTCGATCCAGATGGTTTTCAGTTCTGTGTACTGCTCATGGGCGTGGATGCCGTTGTCACGGCCGCCGAAGCCGGATGCTTTGAACCCTCCAAACGGGGTTGAGATTTCACCTTCCGAGTAGGCGTTGATCCCCACTGTTCCCGCTTTCAGTTGCCGGGCGAAACGGTGCGCTTTGGAGATATCTTTGGTGTAGAGCGTCGCGGCGAGCCCGTATTCGGTGGCATTGGCCAGAGCGATGGCTTCTTCGTCACTGTCCACTTTGGTGACACCCACGACGGGGCCGAAAATCTCTTGAGTGAAGATATCCATCTCCGGCGCCACGTCGGCGAAAACGGTGGGCTTGAACAGCAAACCGCCCGCGCCTTCGCCGCCATGGGCGACGGTTGCCCCTTGGGCTTTGCCGGTTTTCACCAGGTCGGACACTTTGGCATAGTGCTCCTCGCTCACCAGCGGGCCGTTTTGCGTGGCCTCGTCCATCTGGTCGCCCAAGGTCCAGGCCGATGCGGCCTTTACCATTTCGGTGACCACTTCGTCGTAGACGTCTTTGTGCGCGATGATCCGACTGTTGGCGGTACAGTTTTCGCCCATGTTCCAGTAGATCGCGTTTGACTGGATTTCCGCGATGCGGGGAATGTCGGCGGCGTCGCTGAGGATCACTGCGGCGCTCTTGCCACCCATCTCTAGGCAGACCTCTTTGACGTTGCTTTCGGCCGCATAGATCAAGAACTTGCGCCCCACCTCGGTGGAACCGGTGAAGGTTACGGCGTCCACATCCATATGGCGCCCCAGCGGCTCGCCCACCTCCGGCCCAAAACCGGTGATGATATTCAGAACACCCGGAGGCACTCCGGCCTCCAGAGCCAATTCACCCAGCCGCAAGGCGGTGAGGCTGGTCTGTTCGGCGGGCTTTACCACCACCGAATTTCCGGTGGCCAGCGCGGGCCCGATCTTCCAGGCCATCATCAAGAGCGGGAAGTTCCAGGGCAAAACCGCGGCCACGACACCGATGGGTTCGCGGACGATCAGGCCCACAGCGTCCGGGGACGACGGTGCGATCTGGTCGTAGAGCTTGTCTTGGGCCTCCCCATGCCACCGGATGCAGGCGGCGGTTTCAGGCACGTCCACGTCGCGGCAATCCGAGATGGGCTTGCCCGCGTCCATGGCCTCCATGACCGCGAGTTCCTCGGCGTTTTCCTCGATCAGGTCAGCCAGCTTGGACAGAACCGCCTTGCGCTCTGACGGGTGAAGGCCAGACCAAACCCCGCTCTCAAACGCTGCACGAGCTGAGGCCACCGCGACATCCACGTCTGCCGCATCACACGACGGTAATATCGCGATCAGATCACCGTTGTAGGGGTTCTTGGTCTCAAACGTGCCGCCATTCTTGGCCGCTTGAAACGTCCCATCGATCAGCGCGCCGCTGGGCAATTTCAGGCCACTGGTCAGTTCCGTGTGCGCGTTCATGGGTCTCCCTTTCCATGGTGTCCGCTCAAGCGGTGGGCTCTTGCAACTGAGCCTTCGCGTTCCAACCGAAAGAAGAAGCCCCAGACCATCGTCCGGGGCTTCCGTTCATTCAAATCATGCAAAGATCACTCAGGCATGTTTTCTTTGTATGCTTCGCTTTCATGCATGCCGCCGTAGAAGATGGCGCCGAAGCACACCACGACCGCACCCACGAGGAAGATCGTGATCATGGTCGGGCTGTCTGCGAAGGTGAAGTAGGCCTCTGCCCCTTCCCAGCTGGTGATAGGAGATCCGTTCATAGTTCAGTCCTTTCCTTATTCAGCTGGCATGGCCGAGCCGATACCGCCTTCGGGGTAGGCTTTGACCGGCACTTTGGTTTTGTCCAAACCGATGATCTGGATTTCGTCGGGCACGCGCAGGACACCCATCAGTTTCATGATGTAGGACACCACGAAGCCGGGGATGAAGCCCAAGAGCGCCATGACAACCGCGCCGATGGCCTGACCGTAGAGCGTGATTGGCGGATAGTCTTCGACGTTCGGGTAGCCGGACGCGAAAAGGCCACAGCCCAGAACGCCGATCAGACCGCCAACACCGTGCACAGGGAACGCGCCAACCGCATCGTCGATGCCCGCTTTTTCCAGCGCCTTGGCCGCCATTGGCACCACGATGCCGCCGAAGAAGCCCAGCAGGAACGCCAGCGGTGGGTAGTACACGTCGAGGCCAGAGGCCGCACAGAAAATACCGACCAGTGCGCCAGACATCATCCAGAATGGGTCACGGGTCTTCAGCCATGCGCCGATGATACCACCGGAGAAGCCCATGAGCGTGTTGAAGGCAAACGCCGACAGGGTTGCAGGCTGACCGTAGATGTTGATCCACTGTTCGCCGGGCATGTAAATGATACAGCCGCCCAGGAAGCCAAAGAAACCCACGATGATCAGCATAAGGCCGGTGATGGTGAAGGGCACGTTGTGTGCGCACAACTCGTTGGCCGAGCCGTCTTCGTTGAACTTCCCAACACGTGGACCAAGGTTGATCAGAACGCCCAGGGCGAAGAAACCAGCGATCATGTGCACAACACCTGCTGCGCCCACATCGTGATAGCCCAGTTGCACGGTCAACCAACCGGTTGGGTGCCAGCCCCAGGATGCCCCCAGGATCCAGACCACAGACCCGAGCAGGATCGCGAGGATCAGGAACGACGACACCCGGATCCGTTCGATCACAGCGCCCGAGAAAATCGAAGCAGTGGTGGCCGCAAACAGCGTGAAGGCCGCCCAGAACACCCCAGTGGCGTTGTCAGCCAGGTTCGGACCCATGGACGCGTCCCATGGTGCGCCGTAGCTGTCCATCACTGGGATGAAGCCATTGGGGAACGCCAGGTAAATCCACCAACCGAAGAAGAAGAAGGTTGGGATCACAAAGGCGAAGGCGAGGATGTTCTTGATGCCGGACGCCAACACGTTCTTGGCGCGCGAGGCACCCATTTCGTAGGCCAAGAAACCGGCGTGGATGATGACCATCAGGCCGGTACACCACCAGTAGAAAATTTCCGAGTTGACCGTGCTCGACATGGCCTGCGCGGCCTCAAGCGCGGCGAGCTTTTCGGTAAGCTCTGCGATTTGTTGTTCCATTAGCGACTCCCGCTCCTATTGCATTGGGGACTCGTGTCCTGTTCGAACACGCGGGTGTTCCCGCGCCAAAAGTGCCGCAGAACAGCGCCGGCGAAGCGACATTTTCTTTGGTTCATCGCAAATGGATTGAAACGGACGAACGGTTTTCAGTGGTGCGCTCTGATTCCAGGCGGAAAGCTCAAATCTTAATCACAATGTGAACAATTGCCGCAAGTGCGAGGTTCTGTGACGCAGATTCGCGGCGAAACCGGGAACCTCAAGAAACAAATTTTACTGCGGGTGATAATTGCCCCTGGACAGAGACCGGGCCAAGGGGTGTGCTGCCGTTGTACCTCGCGGGGTAGAAGACAACAGGGGATCGGGAATGGATATCGAGGATTTCGTCGAGGCCGACGGGCGCGCAGAAAAGATCAAGGCGGTGCGCGCCAAAATCGATGAACTGGGGGTGGAGTACCTTTACCTGCAATTCGTGTCGGTGACCGGCAAGATCATGGGCAAAGGCATCCCTGCCGACCATTGGGAATCCGTGGCGCAGAAAGGCTTCCAGCTTGTCTATGGCGCCACCATGAACCTGTTCGTCAACCGTGGCGGCGATTACATGGGATACGGACCCGAAGCCGCCGAGCTGGTTGGCGTCCCAGAGCCAGAGACATTCATGCAGCTGCCCTGGGAACCTGCGGTGGCCCGACTCTGGTGTACGCTGTTCCGCAACCGCGAGGAAAAAGAAGACCCCGGAGCATACCTGACCGCCGACTGCCGCGGCAACCTGCGCCGCCTGTACGAAGCGTTTGAGAAGAAGCACGGGCTGAAACTGCGCATGGGCACCGAACCCGAAATGATGTGGCTGAAGTTCGATGAAGACGGCAAGCCGCGCGACGGGTTCTCCAAACCCTACTGCTACCACATCGATCAGTTCGAAAGCCTGCGGCCCGTATCAATGCAGGTGATCCGCTACGCCCGGAAAATGGGTCTCGATATGATCCAGGGCGACCACGAAGACGCGCCCGGGCAGTTGGAACTGAACTGGACTTTCGACGACGTGCTGCGCAACGCAGACCGGCTCAGCACATACCGCCAACTGTGTGCTCAGGTGGCCCGCGAAAACGGCATCTTTGCTTGTTTCATGTCGAAACCGTTCATGGGCGTGTCAGCCTCGGGCTGTCACCACAACATGAGCCTTTGGAAAGCGGGCGATGATCAGCTTGTGAAATGCGGCAATGACCCGGACGCTTTGCCGGGTATGGCCGAGAACTACATGTACGTGAAAGGTGGCGACAACACCTTCATGCCCGACACCGACGATCCGCAAATGCCGGGCCAAACCGGGCTTCACGCCATCGGCGGGATTGTGAACCACCTGCAAGCGCTCACCGCCATTGGGTGTTCCACTGTGAACTCCTATCGCCGCTTGTGGGATACGGGCTTCTGGGCACCGGTCTTCGCCGACTGGGGTTTCCAGAACCGCACCACCGGCATGCGCGTCTCGGCCCCTGGCCGGTTCGAATTCCGGTCGGTGGACAGCATGGTCAACCCGTACCTCATGGGCGCCGTGCTGCTGCAAGCCATGGACGACGGGCTCAGCAACCAAATCGACCCCGGTCAGCCCGAAGAACGCAACATCTACGAGGCGATGGAAGCGGGCAAAGAGGTCAAAAAACTGCCCATGACCCTGGGCGCCGCGTTGGATGCTCTGTCCGCCGATGATGTCATCAAATCCGGCCTGCCGGGCGAAATGTTCCGACTGTATCACGAATATAAAACCGACGAATACGAACGCTTCATGTCCACCGTGACCGATTGGGACAAGGAGATGTATATGGAGTGCCTGCCGTAAGTTCACGGCAGTTGGGTCCGGCGCGCGCTCCCTTCCCGTGCCGGACCCCCAACCGCGAGGAGCCTGCCCATGTCACTGGACACCCTGCCCCTGGAAAGCGCCCCGTTCCTGGATGTGGCGGACCCGGCATTCTCATTGCGCGGACCCGAGGCGCGCGCGGCCCGTGACAAGTCTTGGTACGCCCGGACGCCCTATGGGATAGCGGTTTTGCGCCATGCCGAAATGGGGAAGCTGCTGGTGCACGAAAGCCTGCGCCAAGGCAGTCACGCATGGCCCGCGCACAATGGGGTCACCGATGGGCTCTTTGCAGAATGGTGGGGGTCCTCCATCCTGGTGACCGAAGGGGACGATCACTGGCGGCTGCGGAAACTGGTCAATCCGGCTTTTTCTCCAAAAATCCTGCGCGCCTTGATGCCAGAGTTTGAGCGCATCTCGAACGAGTTGCTCGATGACTTCATCGACGCCGGGACGTGCGATTTCATGAAGGATTTCGCCGACCCCTACGCCAGCCGGATCCTGTGCCTGCTCATGGGCCTACCGGAGTCCGCCGCGCCCACGATTTTGGATCTGTCCTCCACCATGGGTATCGCGCTTGGGGTGAACTTCAAGAAACACGAGGCAGAGATCGAGGCCGCGACCCAGGCGCTTTACGATTATGTCGGTTCGTTTATCGACGACCGCCGTCAAAACCCCGGCGACGATATCCTATCCGCCATGGCCGCCGCCACCGAGGACGGCGACCGGCTGAGCGAGGCGGAACTGATGAACCTCGCCGTCATGCTGGCCTTTGCGGGCGTGGACACGACCCGCAATCAGTTGGGCCTTGGGATTTCCATGTTCTCCGAACACCCCGATCAATGGGAAGCTCTGGCCGCGGATAAATCGCTCGACATGGCCGCGGCCCAAGAGGTCATGCGCATGCGCCCCACCATCACCTGGGTCACGCGCGAAGCCACCGAAGACTTCGAGTTTCAAGGGTTGGACATCGCCAAAGGCACCACTGTTCATCTCTATTCCGAAAGCGCAGGCACAGACCCCAGCGTTTTCGAAACCGCGCCCTTTGACATCGCGGCAAAGCGCAGCCGCAACTACGGGTTTGGCGGCGGGATACACCATTGCCTGGGCCACATGGTCGCCAAAAACGATATGGCCGTCGCCTACCGGGTGCTCAGCGCCCGCATCAAAGCCCCCCGCATGCTCGACGGATCCACTTGGCTTGCTGACAGTGGCAATACTGGCCCGATCAGTTTGCCGATTGAGTTTGAGGCGCGATAGCCGAACGTTCCCTTTTCTTGGCATTCGACAATCGGCGCGCCTTAATCCGGCGCAGACGGGCGGCTTTGAACCCTGCAATGGCGCTGCGCAAAACGAAGAACGACGCCAGCGCAGCGACGCCCCCGTAAACCATGCCGCCCAGCATGTAGGGCAGGAAAACGTTCTGCCAGACATCCGCGAACGATCCCCATTGCATGGGCTCACCGACGCCAAACAACAGGTCCACGAAATTCGTCCAGATCTGTGACCCCGCATCCTTCAGCGCGAGGATGGGCGTCGACACATGTTCACCCGTCCGTCCCAAGATGCGATCCCCCAGGGCGATGCTGGATGTGGCGATGATCGGGAACGTGACCGGATTGCCCGCCGCAGTTCCGATGAGCGAGGCCTTGATGTTGCCACTCAGCAGATAGGCAAGCGCCATGGACATCAGGAAGTGGAATCCGAAAAACGGCGAGAACGACATGAAAATGCCACAGCACAGACCGATGGTGATCCGGTGCGGATCATCGCGGAACCGGGCGACCTTGAGGAACATGGCGCGTGTGTTCCGCCGCCAACGGACCAGTCGAGATGTCTGCTTCGGCGGGGCGCCGGTGAAATCGGTCATTCCGAATTTCTAGCGCAAGTCTCTAAACGCGCAAATGAAACTCCATGGTCTTGGTGTCGCAAGAGCGGGACGAGGACAGGACCGGTGAGCTACCGCGCAGTCCCATGCTGCAACACAGCCGTCCGTTCATCGCCTTTGATATCGCGGAGCGCATAGAGCGTGATCTTACTGCTCACGCCCCGTTGTCTGAGATCAATCACTAGGGGAAGGATTTCGTCTTTGTGCCACCGCATCAGGTCACGCAGACACCAGCCAACGCCCGTTTGCACCAAATGTTCGCGGTCAGAGATCAACCTGTTGCAATGGCTGAGCGCGACATCCTTGTACAAACCGGACTTCGCCACCTTCCTTGTGAAAATAACGACGCTCGCCCGGCGCAGCCATTGGTCAGTGTCGGTGTTCCAACGGTCGAGAAGCGCAAGCGTCTCATCTTCATGGCGTCCGAGAATGCTGGGAAGAAACAGCTTGGTGACCCCGTCGATTTTACTCCACCCATGGAGCCCAGAGACCAAAGCTTCCAACTGATTAAATCGGTAGGGTGTGAAATACTCCGTGGTTTTCTCCAAGAGAAACAGGGCCACTGACTTTTGTTCCCCATACCCCGATGCAATCAGGCGCGTTGCCAGCTCAATTCTCGGCTCTGTGTTCAGCTTCGCGATGTGCGGTTTCAGATCGGAGAGGAAACGCTTCATCTCGGGCGCTCGCACCCCGTATCCAAGATACCGCGGGTCGGGTTCATTCGCATCTGCGCGATAGGGCGTGCCCTCTCCCAAATCGCGAAGCCTGGACGCGATCAAGCCGTGCAGGTCGTGGACCTCGGTCACCTCTGAATACGACAAAATGGCCCCTCCGACCCAAATGATCTGTCACGCCACAACCTGCCTTATCAAATGGGCAGCGCTGTGGTTTCCTTCACATCTTCCATGACGAAGCTGGCGGATACATCGGCGATTTGCACCTTTTCGATCAACCGTTGGTAAAACCGATCATAGGCGGCCACATCCGACACGCGAACCCTCAGGACGTAGTCCAGGTCGCCGGACATCCGCTGGGCCCCAACGATCTCGGGCATGGCACGGACCGCCGCGCGGAAGGTTTTCAGCCATTCGGCACTGTGGTCGTTGGTCTTTATCAAGACAAACACCTGGAGGCCCAAGCCAACCGCCTCGGGATCAACAAGAGCCACGCGTTTTCGCACGATCCCGTCGGCCTCCAACCGCTTCACCCGCCGCCAGCAGGCATTGCGAGACAGATGCACCCGCTCTGCCAGAGCATCCACGGACAGCGACGCATCACTTTGCAAAAGCGCAAGAAGCCTGCGATCTAATTCGTCTATCAAAGCCACTATTGATGGGAATTATTCCACATATTTCAGTGAAACAAGGGGGTCTTTGGGACATCTTTGATCCGGTCACGGTGTAGAAAGCTCTCAAGCAACTGAAGGATGACCCCATGACACGCACCTGGCAGCAGATTTTTGTGAACCACCCGCAATCGGTGGATGAAACCTATTTCGAACACATGCGCTCTGCCGGATGGTTCGCGCTGCAACTCCTTGGGGCCGCGGGCGCGGCGCTGGTCCACGCGCTGATCCCCTGTCTGTTCGAAAAAACTGCCGGTCGGATGATCCATGCAATGCACAACCGGATGACCAACCGCCGGAACGTTTCGGGATAAACCTGGATCACTTGATCGCTGCCACTCCAGCGTTGGGACGCGAGAAACGATACCTGTTGTTTCAGGTTGAGTCCGAAACGCTCTAGGCGAGCGACTCTGCGATCAGGTCAGCGCCCTTGCATCCGATCATGATTGAGGGTGCGTTGGTGTTGCCACTGACGATCCTCGGCATGACGCTGGCGTCAGCAATGCTGAGCCCATCCACGCCGTAGACCTCCATGGTGCGCGGATCCACAACCGCCATTGGGTCACTGATCGCCCCCATTTTTGCGGTCCCCACCGGATGGTAGATACTGTCAGCGGTTGCCCGGATCACTGCGTCCAGATCCCTGTCGCTGTGGTTGCCTGGAC
Organism: Pseudomonadota bacterium; assembly: GCA_039178645.1. GTDB lineage: Bacteria > Pseudomonadota > Alphaproteobacteria > Rhodobacterales > Rhodobacteraceae > Mangrovicoccus. The sequence continues at coordinate 14,049 of JBCDFD010000017.1, forward strand.
CCGGTCGAAGCTCTTCGCCACATAGCGGGGCCAGTGCCGGTTGGCGACAAAGGTGCAGCAGCATGCGGAGCCCCACCCGCATGGCGCGGCGGTCGGTTTCAGTGGACAGATAGTTCGGGTCGATCAACGGATGATCCTTGGGGTTTCGGGATGCAAGCCTCAACGTGCCCCGACTTTCCGGCTGCACTTGGGTCGTATCAATGGCAAACCCATGGCCCCTGTCGGCCGCGGTGCCCCCGTCAAAGCTGAGCGCGTTGATCACGTGCAGCTGTGTGTCTGGCGGTCCCTCTTGGGACAGCAGCCGCAGGAAGGCCCCAGCTTCTAAACCCTGCTGGCGTCCAACGCCCTGGCGGGTGAATAGCCATTTCGCGCCGGTTTTCAGATTGTTGGGGAATTGCGCGTGGGTCCAAAGCGACCAAGGCTGGGTCATCCGAAACTTGACCTTGGCCTCCAAATGGTCATGCAAGTTCGCGCCCACACCTTTGCGGTTTGCCACCACTTTGATGCCGTGGCTGCGCAGGTGATCCGCTGGACCGATCCCCGAAAGCATCAGCAAATGCGGTGTCCCGATGGCTCCGGTGGCCAAAACAATATGGAATGCCGCAAAGGATCCTTTGGCCGTTTTCACGCCGTAGGCCCGGTTGCCATCCATTTCCAACCCGAGGATATGCATACCCGTCTGAACCTTGAGGTTTTTGCGACCCAGGGACTTGCTCAGAAACGCATCCGCCGCACTCCACCGCCGGCCATTGCGGATATTCAGTTGGAAATAGCCGAACCCCTCTTGGTTCTCGCCGTTAAAGTCCCGGGTCACGGGGAAACCCATTTCGTGGCCTGCCTTGATCACGGCTTTGAAAAGCGGGTTGTCGCTCTCGGGATCACTGACAGTGAGCGGCCCATCGGCCCCGTGCCAGGGGTCAGACCCGCGGGTGTTGCCCTCCACCTCGCGGAAGTAGGGCAGGACGTCATCATAGCCCCAACTGGGGCAACCCATCTCGGCCCAAACGTCATAATCGCTGCGGTGACCCCGGATGTAGACCAGCGCGTTGATCGCCGACGATCCGCCCAGCGCCTTGCCCCTCGGCACGTCGAGCTTGCGATTGTTCATATGCTTTTGCGGGGTGGTCTTGAATTTCCAGTTGAACCGGCTCGATCCGATGGCTTTGGCGACTCCGGCAGGCATCTGGATGAATGGGTGACGGCCCGGTGGCCCGGCCTCCAACAGCAGCACCTTGCGTTTGGGATCTCGGCTCAACCGTTCGGCCAGAGCGCATCCCGCACTTCCAGCGCCCACAATGATCACGTCGTGGATCAAGCCAGAAGGTCCTTCAGCCCAGCGTCAATGAACGCCGTGTCTTCTGGCACACGCCCGCCGCCCGCATAGTGCCCCCAGATCGAGGGGATCGGGCGCACTTCGGCGTTTGGCATCATGGCCGCCTCGGCCTCATTGTCGGCCACGGGGAAGTAGAAATCCGTGGCGCTTGGCATCAAGATCGACCGCGCGGTGATCGCGCCGTAGGCGGCTTTCTGATCGCCACCATAAAGGTCATTGGCGGCGATGTTGCTCAGTTGCCAAGTGCGGATCAGGCTCAACATGTCGTTGGCGTCGCGGTGATAGTAGATATTGTCCCAAACGTTCTTTAGGTAATCCTCCAGCGACACATACCCCATGGTTTCCCAGGTTTTCTGGCGAAACCATTCGTGGCTCAGCACCCAACCGGCCCAGATGCGGCCCTTAGCCGTGAGCCCGCGCCAGGGCTGTTCTTTGTATCGGCCGCCCTCCCACGCCGGGTCCATGAGGATACCTTGTTTGACGCCCTCTAAGAACACATGGGTGTGGGGCACAGTGGTACCCTGCCCGGCAATACACGCCATGGCCTGGACTCGGTCAGGGAACATCGCCGCCCAGTGGAACGACTGCTGCCCGCCCATGGACCAGCCGCACACCAGTCGGATCTTTTCGATCCCAAACACCTCGCGCAACATCTGCTCTTGCAGGCGGACATTGTCGTATTGGGTGACCGCCGGGAAATCGGGACCGTGCAGCGGGATGGGCGTGTTCGACGGCGATGACGACAGACCGGACCCCATCATGTTCACACACACGATGAAGTACTTGGCAGGGTCGAGCGCCATGCCGTCCCCAATCAAATATGTCTGATCCGCATGGGTCCCAGCGTAGCGTGAGGGAAACACAATCACATTGTCTTTGGCCGCGTTCAGCGTGCCGTGGGTTTTGTAGGCCAACACCGCCTTGGGCAGAGTGATCCCGCATTGCAGAGCGAACACCGGGGCTTCGTAAACGGCGTAATCGGGGTCTTCGGGCACCATCAAGCCGCCCTCGCCGCCAGCCCTGTGGCCGCGCACCAGTTGGTCCAGATGGTCAGCGCGTCTGCGTTGAAGTCCGCCATCTTCGCCGCGCACTGGGCGCGCAGGCGGTCCACACCACCTTCGCCGAATGCTTTGTCCAGCCTAGCTTTGTAGGCCGGAATGGCCGCCCAATTATCGACGGTGTCGTGCTCCAATTCCATGTGGAATTGCGCGGAGAAGGCAAAATCGCCCACGGAAATGGCTTGGATGGGACACACGGGCGATGACGCAAGGACCTTGGCTGTGGCGGGGACCTCTTTCACTTCTGCCCCGTGCCATTGCAGCGACACGATGGGGTCCGACATGCCCACCAGGAACGGCGAGGCGCGACCATCGTCGGTGAGACCCACATCCATGATCCCCACCTCCGGCGTGCCGGGCCCGCATTTGCCGCCCAGCGCTTCGGCAAGGACTTGGTGACCAAAACACAGACCAAAAAACGGCATCTTGCGCTTCACCGCTTCGGCCACAAACGCCTTTTCAGGGATCAACCAGGGGTGTTCATCCTCGTCCCACACATCCATCGGGCCGCCCATGACCCACAGGGCGTCATACTCGGACATAGCCGACAAAGGCGGCACAGGTTCACCTTCATCCAGATGCACTGGATGCCATGTGTGCCCTGCGCCTTCGATCAAAGCTCGAAACGCCGCCGGGTGTTCGACCCGTGCGTGCTGAAAAACCAGAAACCGCATGTTCTGCGTCCCCCACTTGGCCCCCGCGCCGCCTGGACAATGCTTGGGCAATCCACCTGTCTGTGACAGAGTTTTGACCCGCGCCCCCGCTCCGTCCACCAAAAACTGTTGATCCGCAGGAAAAAAGTTCGACTATGGGGAAAAGTCATCAACGCATCAGGGGGAACCATGACCAAGCGTGTCTGTATCATCGGAGCCGGACCATCGGGTCTTGCACAATTGCGAGCGTTCCAATCCGCCGCCGACAAAGGCGCCGAGGTGCCCGAGGTTGTGTGCTACGAAAAGCAGGCCGATTGGGGTGGGCTGTGGCGCTATTCCTGGCGCACGGGTTTGGACGAATACGGCAACCCGGTGCACAATTCCATGTACCGATACCTGTGGTCAAACGGCCCCAAGGAAGGTCTGGAATTCGCAGACTACACGTTTGAGGAACATTTCGGGAAGCCGATCGCCAGCTACCCCCCGCGCGCCGTGCTGATGGACTACATCGAAGGTCGCGTGAAAAAGGCGGGCGTGCGCGACAAGATCAAGTTTTCCACCATAGTGCGCGATGTGAAGTTCGACGCCGAGAGCGAGATGTTCACCGTCATTGCGCGTGATTGCGTGGCGGACACCGAGAGCGCAGAAGAATTTGACCATGTGGTGGTGGCAACCGGCCACTTCTCCACCCCAAACGTACCTTACTACCCTGGGTTCGACACGTTCCAAGGCCGTGTGCTGCACGCCCATGATTTCCGCGATGCGGTAGAATTTAAGGACAAGGACATCCTGCTGCTGGGCACGTCATATTCCGCCGAGGATATCGGGTCCCAATGCTGGAAATATGGCTGTAAATCCGTAACCGTCGCCCACCGCACTGCGCCCATTGGGTTCGACTGGCCGGACAATTGGCAAGAGGTGCCTGCGCTAGTGAAGGTCGAAGGCAAAACCGCCACCTTCAAAGACGGCACCACCAAGGATGTGGATGCCATCATCCTATGCACCGGCTACCTGCACCACTTCCCATTCTTGCCCGATGATCTGCGCCTGAAGACCGCCAACCGACTGGCGGCAGCCGACCTTTACAAAGGCGTGGTCTACAACCCGAACCCCAAGATGTTCTACCTGGGGATGCAGGACCAGTGGTACACGTTCAACATGTTCGACGCCCAGGCCTGGTACGTGCGCGACATCATCATGGACAGGATCGCGTTGCCCGACGCGGACACCATGGCTGCCGATGTGAAGGCCCGTGAGGACGCCGAGGACAACCTGCCCGACGCGGGCAAATCCTGCATCGTCTACCAGGGCGATTATGTCAAAGAGTTGATCGCCGACACGGATTATCCGAGCTTTGATGTGGACGCAGCCAACCAGGCGTTTTTCGAATGGAAGGCGCACAAGGGGCAGAACATCATGGGGTTCCGAGACAATGGTTATGTGTCGCCCATGACCGGGACGATGGCACCGGCACACCATACGCCGTGGGTGGATGCGATGGACGACAGTTTGGAGTCCTACATGCAAACGGAAACAGCCTCCGCAGCGGAGTGAGCGTCGCGCCCATCTTCGACGTGCCCTGGGAACGGGCGGGGGTCCGCGTGCCGGGCTTGCCGATCTTGCCCCATGGCACCGAAAGGCACCCGGTCCCCGGCGGGGGGGCGCGGGTGTTGCCGGTATATGCTGGCGACGAGATCATCGTGCTCGACCGCGAAGGTCTTCAGTCTGCCGAACTGGTTCTGTTTGCCCCGGATGGATCGGCGAAAGCGGCCTACCTGGACGCACCCGCGGTGGTGCCCTCCGGGTTGCACGCCTTGCTCAGTGGGTCTGACCCGACAGCCACGCGCGTGGTCAAGGCGCTGAGGGCTGCGGGGTTCGACTTGGGCAAGGCAGAGGGTGCACGGGTACTGGGCGATGGATCAAAGCCCGGTGACCAAGCATCGTTGATCGCCCAGTGCGACGGGCTGCTGCTGGTGGGCGCGCCAGGCGGGCCCATGGCCCCCGAAGATCAAGACACGCCAACCGAGCTGATCCTCTATATCCGCCGCGCCGATCCCGGCGAAGCGAAAGGCGGGCACACCGCGCCTGACCCGCTAGCCGATCCAATCCTTGACGTGAACATCCAACCGGGCGCCGCCAAGGGCTACGAGGTGCGAAAGGGCCAATATATCCAAGTGCTCGACGTGCAGGGCCGGGAATGTTCCGATTTCCAGGCGTTCTCCATGCGCCAGTTGGACAAAGGGTTGGAACGGGAAATCGACCCGACCACCACCCGGAGCCTCATGGGCAGCCTCTATCCCGCGCCGGGCATCTTTTCGAAATACTTCAGCGTGGATCACGAACCACTGGTGGAGATCGTCGCCGACACCTGCGGGCGGCACGACACATTCGGGCTGGCTTGCACCGCGCGATACTACGAAGACTTAGGGTATCCCGGCCACGTCAATTGCTCCGACAACATGAACGCTGACCTGGGGCAGTGGAACATCCGCCCCCGCGGCGGCTGGCCTGCGATCAACTTCTTTTTCAACACCATGCTGGATCAGACCAATGCCATTGGGATGGACGATCCCTGGTCCCGACCGGGCGATTACGTACTCTTGCGCGCGCTCACTGACTTGGTTTGCGTCTCCTCGGCATGCCCGTGCGACATTGATCCAGCCAACGGGTGGCAACCCACTGACATTCAGGTGCGCACCTACATCGAGGTGGAGCGGTTCCGCCCTTCGATCGGCTGGCGCAAAACCCCGGAGGATCCGGTGACGGACACCCAAGAGACAGGCTTCCACCAAAGCTTCGCCCAACACACGCGGGATTTCACCGAGTACAATGGCTATTGGCTGGCCAACACCATGACGAACCACGGGGCGGTGGCGGAATACTGGGCCTGCCGCGAAAAGGCGGCGATCATGGACCTGTCGCCCCTGCGCAAATACGAAGTCACTGGCCCCGACGCCGAGGAGCTTTGCGACATCTGCCTGACTCGGAACGTGAAACGCATGGCCAACGGGCAGGTGGTCTATTCGGCCATGTGTTACGACCATGGCGGCATGATCGACGACGGAACGCTGTTCCGCCTAGCAGACACCAATTTCCGCTGGATCGGGGGGACCGACGCCTCTGGCCTTTGGTTGCGCGAACAGGCTGCAGCGCGGGGATTGAACGCTTGGGTGCGGGACAGCACGCCCCAACTTTGCAATGTGGCCGTCCAAGGCCCGCGAAGCCGGGAGATACTAGACAAGGTGTTTTGGACACCGGTCACACGACCCTCGATCACCGAACTGCCTTGGTTCCGCTTCACCGTGGGACGACTTGGCGACATGCACGGCGCGGCCTGCGTGATTTCGCGGACAGGTTATTCCGGCGAGTTGGGATACGAGGTTTTCTGCCATCCCAAGGACGCCGAAACCGTATTCGACGCGATATGGGCGGCGGGCGAGCCTTTGGGGCTCACACCCCTGGGGTTGGAGGCTCTCAACCTGCTTCGAGTGGAAGCTGGGCTGATCTTCGCGGGTTATGAATTCTCCGACCAGACCGACCCGTTCGAGGCGGGCATCGGCTTCACCGTGGCCCTGAAAACCAAAGGCGACTTCATCGGCCGCACCGCGTTGGAGGATCGCAAAGCCCACCCGCAGCGCAAACTGGTGGGTCTGGAAATGACCGGCGGCGTGGTCCCGGCATCAGGCGATTGCATCCGGGTTGGGCGGGCACAGGTGGGCGAGATCACCTCGGCAATCAAATCCCCCTGGTTGGGCAAATCCATCGCCCTGTCGCGGGTGTTCACGGAGCATTCAGAGATCGGAACCGAGATTGAAGTGGGCCAATTGGACGGTCTGCAAAAGCGCCTCACAGCCCGTGTGGTTGGTTTCCCACACTTCGACCCCACCAAGTCGCGAGTTAAGGGCGAATATCCTGCCAATTCAGCTTAGCGGGCTTGGCCCACCCTTAGTCTGCCCATCACGACGACTCGCGGTTCGAGCCTAAGCAGGCTGCGGTCTTTGCACCTGAGAGGGCCGGTTCTCTATCGCAATGCGGATGAGCCCGTTCGCGCACTTCGCTCGCAATTTGCGTTTCAAGGCGGAACTGGCATTGGCGGTGGTTTTGTAGCTGACGTTTAGCCGTTCGGCGATTGCAGCAAGCTCCAGACCGTCTCCAAGACCAAAGAGGACCTCCCGTTCCCGGTCCGTCAAACCCTCCAAAGGATCACCACCTTGGGCTTGGCTGCGGGACACAAGTTGAATGGCAACATCATGTTCCAGGTGAATCTCGCCGCGCATCACAGTCTGTATCGCAGCACTGAACCTGGCGGCGGGCGCGTTCTTCGACAGAAACCCGTGCGCGCCCAAGTCCAGAGCACGTCCTGCAAAACCAAGGCGGTCATTCATGGAAAAGACCAGAATGCGAGCCTCCGGCACGGCGTCCAATAGGGGCCCTATGGCATCCAGACCGTTGGCGTCGGGAAGCCCCATATCCAACACAATTACCCCTGGACAGTTGGCCCGCGCGACTTCCGGTGTCCACCGTAAGATAATTCGGGCCTCGTGAGCGATTTGCGGAGCAGGTGCTCTGGCTCACCGCTGGCAATTGTCACGCGTTTTCCATTTCGTGGCGCATGCGCCGGGCGAGCATAGTTTTCTTTATGATCCTCTATCGCTGTTTTAGCATTTTCTCACTAGAGGCGCAGTAAACGCGGGCGGGCGTCAGGTTTCCCGAGGCTCGCATGATACCGGCGGATGTTGTGGTGTTCCGCGAATGCATGGATCTGACGCTCGAAGTCCTAGGCAGGAAGTGATGCTGGATCGGCAAGCCGACCTGTTGGAGGCCTGCGCCGCAGTGGTTAGCCTCGAAGACGCCACCAGCGAAGCGCCTGCTGTCATCGCCAAGCTAGAGACCGTTGGGCCAGTTTTGAGGCTCTGTCCGGCACGTCACGGTCAGTGACTGTTCTAGATGAGGCTGCGCATATTCTGCGCGGCGATGCTGCCCGGGTCGCTCCGGCTCTGGACGTGATCTAGGGCGGCATTCGGGACTGAGGCTGTCGCGATGAACGCCCTTCTCACCCATGCCTTAACTGGCGGTCATGCCACAGACATACCGCAGGGCCAGCGGACCAAGTCCGACCCTTGGGATAGTGGCATGTGGGACTTCCACCGAGAGGACCATTTGGGTAATTCCACCGATTGGGTGTTCGACCCAGGCATCATGGTTTTGGCACCAAAGGCCGCTGAGGATGTGATGCATGTGCCTATCATGGTGGATGCGGCTGACCTTGGCACCACGCCTGAACGCATGGTCGTGACCATCGACTACAGCCCGATCCCGAAGGTTCTGTCCTACTTCCCCGGTCGTGCAGCCCCTGTGTTGGGGTTCGGCGTGAAGTACGAAGTGGGCAGTGTTTTGCGGGCATCCCTGGACCAGCCCGGCGGTGCCTGGGCCTACGGCGGTGCCAACATCCATGCGCTCGGCGGCGGCTGCACCGCCCCAGCGGCGGCCCATGCCCGACCTGACTGGCAAGAAGGTTTCAGCGAAATGCGCGGTCGGCTGTGGGCTGAAACGGGGCGCACGCGGCTATGGACACGTCATCCCTAAGACACCGGACTGGCCGACGGCATTCCGGCGCATCACCTGACCGATCTGACGCTCCTTGATGACAAGGGCGAAGAGGTGTGCCGCTTGGAATTGCATGCGCCGGTGGAGGAAAATCCCTCCCTGACCTTCCTGCTTCCGCCGGACGTGGCGGCTGGTCCGGTGCATGTGCGCCCACGCGATAACATGGGGTACAGGTTCGAAGGGCGGATGGAGCCGGGCGCATGAGCGGTTTACCGATTTCCCGCCGGACGACTTTGGCCACGGGCGCAGCAGCCTTGACCATGCCGTTTGCGCCTGCCCATGCGAAAATCAACTATGATTTGAACCCAATGCAAGTGGCCGATGGCGTGTGGCTCATCGAAGGGGCGCTGGACAGTTTCACCCGCGTTAACGGCGGTGCGATGGTCAATATCGTTTTGGTCGAAACGCCCGCTGGTGCGGTGGTCATCGACACCGGCACCACAGCGAAAATGGGTTCGGACATTCGCGCTTTCGCGGATCAGAGGCTGGGCGGCGTGGCCATGGCCATCAACACCAACCACCATCCTGACCATTGGTTTGGAAACGTGGTGTTCACCGATGTGGGCGTTGCGGCGTTGCGGCGTTGCGGCGTTGCGGCGTTGCGGCGTTGCGGCGTTGCGGCGTTGCGGCGTTGCCCGAAACGATCACAGCCAGCGCCACCAATGCACAAGGCTGTTCCGATGCGCTCTATGCCATTCTGGGGTCTTGGATGTCAGGAACTGTGACGCGGCCCGCTGGCCAAACCCTGGAAGGTGGCACGCTGACCGTCGGTGGGCGGGTTCTGACGCTCATGCCACTTGGGGGACACACCGAGGCGGACCTTGCGATCATGGATGCGCAAACCGGGACCTTGATCGCCGGTGATCTGCTGTTTCTGGATCGCGCACCCAGCCTGCCTGATGCCGATATTGATCGCTGGATTGCGTCCATCGACCAACTCGCTGGGCTCAACTCGTCTGGGGTGATCCCCGGGCATGGGCCCTACCACCGGTCGAGCGCAGCGGTGGCGCAGACCAAAGCCTACCTACAGGCGCTCGATACGCACCTCAGCCTCGCCGCGGACCTGGGCCTCGCGCCCATGGAAGCGATGGAGGCCGGACCCGTCCCCCAATTCGCGCGCTTGGGGGCAAACCCCGACGAATACCGTCGCACCGTCGCTCGGCGGTGGCGCGATTTCGAAGTGGAGGCACTACCGGTCATCGGCGGCACCTAAACCTGAAACCTGCACGCCCGCGAGGCGGCGGGCGACTGGATCATGCAAGGAGGAACACCATGACCAGACTGCTTACTCTGTCCACCAGCGCATTGGCTTTGTCCTGTGCCGCTGGACTGACGACGGCCCAAACCGCCGAGGTTACCTGGGACGACATCATAAACGACCATGACACCAATGACGATGTGCTCATGTATGGTTTGGGCAACTCGGCCCAGCGCTATTCCAGCCTGGAACAGATCAACGCCGAGAATGTGGAACACCTGCGGCCCGCATGGGCGTTTTCCTTCGGTGACGAAAAGCAGCGGGCCAGGAAACCCAAGCCCTGATCCACGATGGTGTGATTTATATCACCGGGTCCTATTCGCGGATTTGGGCCCTGGATGCCCGCACCGGCGAACGGTTGTGGAAATTCGAAGCCCGTATGCCCGAGGACATCCGCCCCTGCTGTGACGTGATCAACCGTGGTGCCGCGATTTATGGGGACAAGGTGTTCTTTGGTGCGCTCGATGCTTCGATCTATGCGCTGAACAAAGACACCGGCAAAGTGGAATGGCGCAAGAAGTTCGGCTACCACAAGGTCGGCTACACCATGACCGGCGCACCCACCATCGTGAAGGATCAGGAAACCGGTCGCGTGATGCTGATCCACGGGTCCTCGGGTGACGAATTTGGCGTGGTTGGACAGCTCTATGCCCGCGACGTGGACACCGGCGAAGAGATCTGGATGCTGCCTTTCGTAGAAGGCCACATGGGCCGCGAAAACGGCGAACCAAGCCGCACCACCGGCGATGCCAGCGCACCATCCTGGCCAATGAAAGAGGACGGTTCGGACAAGAGAGAAGCCTGGTACCATGGCGGCGGCGCCCCATGGCAGTCGGCCAGCTTTGATCCGGTGACCAACACCATCATCGTGGGCGCGGGCAATCCAGCGCCATGGAACACTTGGGAACGGTCAGAGGGCGAAAACTTCGAAGACTTCGACTCACTCTACACATCGGGCCAAGCCTATGTGAACCCAACCAATGGGGAACTGATTGGGTTCTACCAGCACACACCGAACGACGCTTGGGACTTCTCGGGAAATAACGATATCATCCTGTTCGACTACACCGACGCCGACGGCAACACCCACCGTGCAGGCGCTCACGCAGACCGCAACGGGTTCTTCTATGTCACCGACATCGACGCGCTCAGCGACCGAGATGGCGGCGACATCAACCGGCCAACCGCTCTGCTGAACTCGTTCCCGTTCGTGGATGAAATCACTTGGGCGTCGCATATCGACTTGGAAACCGGTCGCCCGGTGGAAGTCGCGGGCCAACGTCCGCCGCTGCCAGAGCCCGGTGAAATCAAAGGGGCGGCCATTCAAGTGACGCCGCCGTTCTTGGGGGGCAAGAACTGGAACCCCATGGCCTACAGCCAGGAAACCGGACAGTTCTACGTGCCTGCCAACAACTGGACCGAGGATTACTGGACCGAAACGGTAACATACTCCGCCGGTGCCGCTTACCTGGGCCAAGGGTTCCGCAACAAACGTCTGTTTGACGATCACATCGGCACGCTGCGGGCGTTTGATCCGGCCACGGGCGAGATGAAATGGGAACACCGCGAGGAATTTCCACTGTGGGCTGGCGTATTGGCCACGGCGGGCGTTCTTGTCTTCACCGGCACATCAGACGGCTATGTCAAAGCCTTCCACCACGAAACCGACGAAGAGCTTGGGAAGTTCCAAACCGGGTCGGGCATCATCTCTATGCCTGTCACATGGGAAATGGACGGCAAGCAGTACATGGGCATCGCGTCCGGGTACGGCGGTGCGGTTCCGCTGTGGGGTGGCGACATGGCCACGCTCACCACGCAGGTCAGCCAAGGCGGATCGTTCTGGGTGTTTGAGATCCCCACCGAACTGCTCGCCATGGCGCAGTGATCCGACCCACGTCTGAACCAAAGGGGTTACTTTCGCGGGCCGCCCCATTTGCCCCAATCTCAAATCATTAGGAGACCGACATGTTTCGCACGGTCCTTTCCGCTGCCGTTGCACTGGCGCTCACCGCCGGAGTGGCTGGGTCCGAGACCGGCAGCACCACCAAAATCCAGAGCCTTGCCACTACGTTTCCGATCTTTTAAATTCACAGCGTTCGGCAATATGCGCTCATAGCCGGCATTCGACTTGCTCAGTCAGTATCGACGCGCCAGCTCCATCCTGCTAGGGCAACCCATGGCCACAAATCTCGAAA
>JBCDFD010000018.1:0-25887 GCA_039178645.1 Pseudomonadota bacterium
CGTCCAGCCACCAGAGTTCCTTGCCCGAGACGTCCGAGAATAGCTCGCGGATGGTGCGCTTATGGCATTGCAGCCGGCGGGCGCAGGCGAAGCCGTAGCAGATCAACATGACGATCCAGCCAGCCCAGAACAGCATGTCGCCAAGTTCTGCCACCTGCATCCATTGGTCTGATATGACACTATCCGTCGGGATGTCGGCTTTGATCTCGCCTGGCAGCGCCAACCAGGGGGCAAGGAGGAGAACACCCAAAACCCAAGGAACCAAGTGCCACGCGTCGCGCCGACGCAAGCGCATCGCCGGTTCAGTGAGACCACGCACAAAGAACCACAACGAGGTCATGAAGGCCGGGATAAAGATCGCCGGCCAGTCTTCCAGCCAATGTGAGGCATGAATTGGCGGGCCGAAGACAATGTCATCCACCGAGTCCAAAACGCAGGCCAACAGGAATACAGCCACCGCATCCAAATAGACTGCCGGGCCCGCTTCGGTGGCCCGCCGAATGAGAACAGCGCAGAAGGCAAACAGACTCACCCCCAAAGCCGCGCTGCCCCACATAAGATCGGCGATATCCTGTTCTGTCATGATCTTGGCCATGTTGGTGTCTCGTCTATGTGTACGCGTCGCCGCCTTGCTCCGGCGAGGGGCAACACCGCCGCATCGTTGTCAGGCAGGTGTCGGCAAAAGGAGCTCCACCCCGACCCATAGGCACCAGAGGATGGCGCCAAGGCCAAAGACCATGCCGCCTAAATCAGCGAGCGCTGGAATGTAAGTGACCAAGCCTGCTGCCGCGACCAAGGCCCCGATCAAGTTGACCACGCCGGACAAGCTGCCGGTGCGCATGGCTGCAAAGCTCACCAGTCCGATCCATAGGCCGCCCAAAGCCTCCGTCCGTCCCGCCAATCCAGTTTCCAAGAGATGCATCAACCGCCAGGTTTCCAAGGCGCGTTCTGGGTCCGTGTATCCCAGTGCAACCAGATCGGCGAGCCCGGCGCGTGCGACCATGCCGCTTGCCATGGCAAGCCCTGCCCAGATCAAAGCCACCGCCGCGGATGCAATGGCCAAAAATGGCAGATCCCGGCTGTGCGAACGAGCCAAGGCGATAGCGGCTAGTCCAGTTCCAAGGGCGCTGAGATCGTAGATCACCGTGAAGAAAAGTGGCAAAAGCCAAGGTGTGTGATGCGCCAACGCAAGCACGGCGCTTGGGTTCATATCGGGTGTGCCCAAGCCCAGCGTCGACAGGGGGCCAAGCACCCCGACGATGCCCAACAGGTACGCCGCAGCAAGGGTTAAGGCCCCCAAGCCCGCCAGTCCACGGTCTGTCATGATGCATCCTCCGCACAGGGGTCGACCAAACTTGAAAGCTCCCACGGGTCGCTGTTTGATTGCCCTAGGGCTGCGAGTGTGGCCCACGATCCATCCACCGCGGCACGCAACCCCAGACCCCAGAAGCCAGCATGGAAAAAGGACCGCGCGATGCCGTCATTCCATTCCACCATGGGGCCGAGCCCCTGGTGCAAACCACTCTGCCGGGCCGGTCCCAACATCGTCTGCCAAGTGCTTGGATCCTGAAAGAGTGCGCCGTGCGCCAACAGCCGCGCGAAGCGGGTCATATCTCCGGCTGTGGACACAAACCCACCATCGGCAAACTCGAAGCTTGGATGATGCTGGGTCAGATCGTAGTCGCCCACGTAGTGGTGCAACTCCGGCGGAAACCGATCCCGAACGCGCAGCCATTCATGGACGCTATGGTGCGTCCGCCAAAGTCCCAACGGGTCCAACACGTCCCGCCTGATAACACAATGATACGCAACCCCAGTGGCGTGCTCCAAGACAAGCCCAAGTAGGTGGTAATTGGTCGAACTATAAAGCGTCTGCGCTCCTGGAGGGCCGGTGGGTTTCAACCCACGGGCGGCATCCAAAAGATCGTGAGGGCTCCAGATGCGCTCCGGCGAGCCCAAGACCGCAGCTTGAAAACTGGGTGCGTCATCAAGCACTGGCACACCGCTCTGGTGCGAGAGAAGGTGGCGGACGGTGATGTCGTCGCGGTGGTCAATCCCATCGATGACAACAAGGTCGCGCAAAACCGCGAGACCGACATAGTCCACAACAGGCGCGTCGAGGTCCAATGTCCTCCTTTCCGCCTGTTGAAGAATTGCTGCCGCGGTGAATAGTTTACCCAGGCTTGCCGTGTGAAACGGCGTGTGCTCCGTGATCAAAGGTCCACCGTCGCAACGCACCCGACCCGCTGTCCAGGTTTCGGTGCTTTGGTCATTGCTCCGTTGGACGATCACACCGGGCACTCCTGGTGCAACAGCGGCCCTATTGGCCGCCGACTGGATCGGATCTGAGTGTCCAAGGGACGCACCGGGCCGAAGCCCGGCGATCCACGACACAAGTCCACCGCACATCATGCGACGATCAACCAACCACGGCATGGCCGCGGCCTTTCATACATTCCACGACAATATCCGCTCGGTCTTCGCGGCGTTCCAGTGACCCCGCGGTGGTCCCGACAGCACCGCCCAGGACCGCGCCGGCAATGGCTTCAGCGCCCCCGTCGGTCGCACCGGCCAACGCGCCAATGGCAGCGCCGATCAGAGCGTCCTCGCGAGTTTCGCCATCCACCAGAGGCTTCTGTTTCGCCAACTGCTGGCACGCCGTCAGGTCGGATTGAAACTGAGCAGAAGGTGCGCCGTCACTGATCGGGACGTAATCAGAGCCAGTGCCGCCACAGGCGGACAGCATCGCCATCAGAGCGACGGTGGGGACAGAGAGAACAGAGTTTTTCATTGGTTTTTCCTTTTGTTGAGGTCCGGTTCAGGCTTTGCCAGGCAATCGCATCGCACTGAGGCGCAGGGCGACTAGAGCGCAGGCAACTAAGGTCGCTGGGCCAAGCGGTGCGTCGCCGCTGAGCAGGGGGGTGAAGGTCGTTGGGGCATGCAAAACCGCACCGACCAGCATGGCCAAAGCCAAGGTCAGAAATCTGAGCATGACGTGTCCTTTTGGAATGGATCAGACGAAGACCAATGCATCGGCGTCGGTGACGCCTTGCAGGAACAGCACGTCGCCATCCCCGGCAAAGGTGAGGAGCAATCCGCTTTGGGTCTCGGTGGCGTCGGTGATCTCGGCGTCCCCGACAAACAGCAGGTCTACCGCCACATCGAAGTCTCGAATGCGGTCGAAGTCGGCCCGACCGTTGTCAGTGGCATCGCCGAAGACAAAGACGTCTGCGCCTTCGCCGCCCTTCAACATGTCGTCTCCGAACCCACCGATCAGGAAATCGTTTCCGAGACCGCCGAACTGCCGGTCATGCCCCGCGCCCCCGTCCAGGACATCGTTCCCTTTACCACCAAACAGCCGATCAGACCCCTTGCCGCCGAAAAGCGCATCATGCCCTCGGCTGCCCACAAGCTTGTCCTGGCCTTCGCCACCCAAGAGCTTGTCATTACCAGAGCCTGCCTTGAGTGTGTCATGACCGCTGAGGCCCATCAGCTGATTGTCCATCCCATGGGCATTATCCGATTGGGTGAGAACAATGCGGTTGTGCCCGAGATCACCTGTCCGCAGGACGGACCCATCCTCGAAAAGCATGTCGCCCTCGTCGATGCTCGCCAACTGGGTGTTGATCTGCAATCCGGCCCCGTCGGCAGCAATCTCAAACCCATCTTGGGTTTCGGTGACATCCAGATCAGCCGCGGAAACGCCTTGCCCCTCAATGGGACTACTATCAGTCACCTGCGACCAGGCCGGATCGTCGGTGAGGAGCGACAGGGTATCGCTTAAGCCACTGGCACCACTCACCTCCAGATTGGTCATGGTCACGGCCGTGGAAATGATCCGGCCGGTTTCAACATGCAGAAACGTGGCCGTAGACGTGCCCAACGTCCCGCCTGTGAAGCCCATCAGAGTGCCTTCGCTCCCTAGATCGAACCCGAACAAGCCCAAACCAAAGGACATGCCTTCGGTGCCCGTAGGCTGGAACGTCGTCATCTGCGCCAGCAAGCTTGGTGACAGCAGGGTTTGATCGACCAACAAAGCTTGGACGAAGGTCATCATGTCCGCGGTGGTGGAGATCAGACCACCTTCGGCTGAGAGGTCCTGCAAGGCATCGGTGACATCGAACACATCGTCTTCGGTCCCGAAGTAACTGGACAGGCGCGCGTCATCGACGGTCTGGTCGTCGAGCCAGGTGTTCTCAATGCCCAATGGCTCAAACACCAAGGCGTCCATGGCCGCGGCCAACGGGGCCCCCGTGACCGCTTCGATCAACTCGCCCAGCAGAGCGTAGCCGGTATTGCAGTACTGATAGTCGGTCCCCGGTTCAAAGCTGGCGGGCGCTCCGCGGACAAGGTCGAGTGCGACCTCCGTGCCGATCACCGTATCGGGGTTTTCCGCAGTGATCAGATCAAATGTGGAAAGGCCGTTGTGTTCGAACAGGCTCGTGAAGTCTGGGATACCGCTTCGCATGGCCAGCACATCGCGAATGGTGGCCGTGTCGGCGTTGGCGATGCCGTCGAGCATCCCGGCGGGCAAGTGGTCGGCCAAAGTGTCGTCGAGGGACAGGAGCCCCGCTTCCACCAGTTTCAGCACCACCACCGCGGTGACCATTTTGGTTTGCGACCCCGCTTCAAAGGTTTGCCCGAGCTGCGCAGGTGTCCCGTCGTCCATAGCACTGACACCGGCAACGGCATGGCCGCTTTGAGCACCGTCATAGATGCTCACGAGCGCGGCTGGGGCACCGTTTGCGACCAGAGCCTGTGCAACGGCGTTGGGTGTCGCGGTGAGTGCGGAGGGATTGAAAACTGTCATGGTCTTTTCTTTCAGGGTTTGCGTCTGGCTCGGTAATTCGCTGCTTTTCTTTGTCTTTTCGACGCAACCAGCCGGTTCGGACGTCCGCGCCAGTTGGTTCGGACGCGGGCTTGGTAAGGACACGCCGCATCACCGCCTCTGCCGGATGCAGAACGCCGATGGCGCTTCGGGGGGCATGCCCTTTGGGAAGGTTGGGCCTTCTGTTTAAGCCGCGTTGCCGAGTGATCGGTTCGGCTGCGAACCGCTTCCAACCGCTAGCTTGGAATGCTTGCCGCCGTGGGTCGCTCCGACCATGTCGATGCTAAGCGCCGACATCACCAGATGAGCGCCTGTGTCGCCCCCGAAGTTTTGCTGGGACCCTGCCATTAGGCTGCAAGCCCCAAATGCTGCCACTATTCGAGATCTTTTTGGACCTGCTTCGAGGTAGGCTCCACAGGTTTGGCTTTCCTGTCACCGCCATCACCTTGGCTACAACAGTTATCCTCTGCCACCGAAAGCCAGTGAGTCCCGTATTTGGGACGCGATCCGATCTTCACCCAATGAAATCTGACCTATCCAGGGCAATTGTGACCGCAATGGGGCCTTGGGCTGACGGTTTCTTGCCGAGTTTTTGGGATCTGGGTGATCGTGTGTTCTTCGGGTAAACGGCCCCTTAGCCGCTTTCGTCCTAGTCCCCGATTTAACCAATGAATTCCGGTAGTTTGAAAATCCGCCAGGTCGTTTCCTTGGTTAAGCCATTGATCATATTGTATTATCGACCCAAGCTGAAGGTATCGCTCAGGTTGCGGAACTGATTTCGCCCCTGCCCTTCGGTGAAGGGAGCCTGCCATGTGTACCGTCTGCCAAGCCGTCCGTTACCGCAGTGAAGGGTGTGATTACGAAGGCATCGAGCCGCTTGAAAACGGCGCGGGCGGTGCAGGATCACATCTGTCGGCTGGACTGCCGACCTACACGGCTGAGCAGGCAGCGGATTACCTGATCACCGGATACTGGGCGAACTCGGGCGGCTCCGCGCGTTCTTTCGACGTGAGCACCGGGGACACCATGACGGTGAACCTCACGGGATTGAGCAGCACCTACAAATCCTACGCCCGCGATGCGCTTGATGCCTGGACCGAGGTATGTGGCATCAGTTTCCAGGAAACCGGTTCGTCCAACGCTCGGTTGATCTTTGACGACAACCAGTCCGGGGCCTTCGCGTCCAGTTGGATGCAGGGCAACGAGATCGTCAAAAGCGAAATCAACGTGGCCTCCAATTGGCTGAGCATCTGCGGGTCGAGCTACACTCACCAGACATTTATGCATGAAATTGGCCATGCGCTGGGGCTCGGCCATTCGGGCAACTACAATGGTTCGGCACAGCTGTCCCAACGGGCCTTTGCCAATGACAGTTGGCAGATGACGGTGATGTCGTATTTCGACCAGGGTGAGAACCCCGATGTCACCGCGGATCGCGCCTATGCCTACACTTTGATGGCCGCTGATATCGTGGCGATCCGCACGAAGTACGGGACTAATGTCACCGTGAACGCGGGCGACACCACCTACGGCCATGCCGGCAATGCCACTGGGATGCTGGGGGACATGGTCGCCAAGATCGACAGCGGCCATGCGGTGACGATCTATGACACCGGCGGCACGGATACGCTGAGCCTCTACGGATACAGCCAGGACCAACTGCTGGACCTGAGCCGCGGCGCCATGAGTGACGTCGGCGGCGTTGCCGGTGCCATCACCATCGACACCTATTCCGATATTGAGAATGCCGTGTCGGGATCGGGTGCGGACACGCTTTTGGGCAACGCTTTGGCAAACCGGCTGGAGGGTCGCGACGGCGCGGACAGCCTGGACGGTGGGAACGGCGACGACACGCTGGTGGGCGGGGGTGGCAACGATACGCTCAAAGGTGGCGGCGGTGAGGACATGCTGATGTTCAATCTGACCTCGGGCGTGGCGCAACTGGACCGGGTGGTGGACTTTGATGGGTCCGACGACACGGTGTGGGTCAGTTCGTCTGGCGCGGTGTCCGATGCTTACACGGGTCACCGGCAGGTTGGGTCCGATCTTTACCTGGATTTCGATCTTGGCGGCGCGATCTCCAGCGTCCTGTTGGAAAGCACCACTTGGGATGCGGATGCGTTGCACATGGATGGCAGCACATTGAAGTACGGTGCCGCTGTGAGCTCTGGCGGTGGTGACCCCACGCCTGACCCTGACCCAACGCCTGATCCTGACCCGACACCCGACCCAGGACCAACCCCTGATCCTGACCCGACACCGGATCCCGATCCTGCGCCGGATCCTGACCCCGTCCCTGATCCCGACCCAGACCAAACCCTCACCGGGACCGTTGGTGCGGACACGCTCAGTGGCGGCAGCGGGAATGATGCCATTGACGGTTTGGATGGCAACGATGTTCTCACCGGTGGGGCAGGCAACGACACCATTGCCGGAGGTGGCGGCAACGACACCATGGATGGCGGCGATGGCCAGGACACGTACCGGTTGGAGATACCAGCCGGGCAGGGTGGCGGCAGCGGCAGTGGGCCTTTGCCAGACCTCGGCACGTTCTTCTCGGACCCGGTGGACGCCTACAAAGGCTTCGACCTTGGCCGTGGCTATGACCCGATGGATCGCGTGTATGCCCCACGCTCCACCATGCAATCCCTCAGCCTCACGTCATCCGCCAGCGTCGTGGTTCTGGACGACACCGTTGAAACTCTTCGTATCACCGGAAGTCTGACATCTTGGGACGCTTGGGGCGAAGACAGTCTGCGAGACCAGTCGCTCTATAACAACGTGATGGACGGCTTCGGGTTCCAACTGGCTTTGGTCGCGGATCTCGATGGATCGGGCCGAACCAAGGGGTCGCAAATCACGCTGCGTGACAGTGACGGCAACCTGTCTGATAGCCTGCAAATCATGCTCTCACTGGCGGCGGCCGGTGGTGCTGTGGACAGCGAAACAGACATTGGTCTGCGCATGGGTGCCTACGATATGACGGGGGCGGGTTGGCTGGAGGTCATCGTCGACGGTAAGTCTCAGTCCGACGTCCTGCGTCTGGAAGGCAGTCTCGCCCAGGACGCCTTCGAACACTTGAAGATCGCCAACACCGCCGCTGACACGTCCATCTCGGATTTCCAAAGTTCGCTCGATGAAATGCAGGATCTGATGCTGGCGTTCCAAGCGGGCAGCCGGTGCGACCCGTATAAGTACGCCTATACCCAGGGCCGTGAGTTGGCGTCGCTCTCTGTGTCCGACTATTCCAAGCTCTATGAATTGGAAGACGCCGTCCAAGCGATCCGTATTTCCGGGTACAAATACGACCGAAACGCCACGGGCGAGGGCAGTTATACGGACAACACCGCCTTGCAAAACGTCGAGGCCGGATATGGGCTCCACGTGGCAGCGGAACTCACCACGCCCGAAGACCGCAGAACCTTGCAAGAGGTGCGGATTTACGACGATTTGGGCGGTCTGTCGGTGGAGTTCCAAGTTCTTTTGGCCATGGCGAAGACCGGCGGTGCGGTTGGGGCCGAAGATGACATCGGCATCCGGCTTGCGTCCGATTGGGCCGATGGGTCGGACCAGCTTGACCTCTTCATCGATGGCACAAGATCCACGGACATTGTGCGGTTGAAAGAGGATCTGGCCGCCGCGTCGGTGACTTTCCTCAACTCTGCGGCCTGTGATCTGGACAGCCTTCTGGCCACTGTCACGCCCCCTGCACCAGCTCCAACACCTTGGACGGGGGATGCGGCGCTTTACCTGAATTATGACTTGGGGGAACGGTATGATCCCAACACGCGGATCATTGGACCCCGCGCTGCGGCGACGGTGAGCCTGTCTTCAGCGGCGGCCACCTACACTGTGGACGACACCACCGTGAAACTGCGGTTCAATGGTCGTTTGACCGACACCAAGTCGCTGGAACCGGGGTCATTCGCGCTGCAAACGTTGGAAGAAAACATCGCCGACGGGTTCGGCATCCATCTGGCGATGATGGCGGATCCCACTGCCGGGGCACGGGACAAAACCAAGTCGATCAAGATCCTCAATGACGACGGTGCCCTGACCTTGGACATGCAGATGTTGTTGCACCTGGCCAAAATCGGTGGCGCAAAAGGGTCAGACACAGATATTGGTCTGCGCCTTGGGGATCACGTCAGCGGTGTAGATGGGTTTTTGGAAATCCTCATCGACGGCGTCAGCCATACCGACATCTTGCGGTTGGAAGGCAATATCGCTGACACCGCTGCCACGTTCCTGGCGGGCGACACCAGCACTGCGCTCACGGCATATGAGGCTGAATATGCCGCGATAACACCGTTGATCATGGACTTCGCGCCGGGTGGCAGCACCGATCCTTTCCGGCTCAAAAACACGATCACGCGCGACAGTTTCGGACTGTCCGTTAATGACGCTGGGCGGACATACTTTGTGGATGACGGGCTGGAAACCATCCTCGTTCGCGGTAGCCTGACCAACCTGCGCATCACCGGCGAAGGCAGCTATCGCGACATGACGCTGGAAGAAAAAATCTATGGCGGGTTCGGATTGCATGTGGCGGCGGACTTTGTGCCCGACGCCACGAACCGGCGGGCGTCCATCGAGTTGGACGTCTGGACCAGCCCCGGGGTGTTATCGGACGAATTCAAAGCGCTCTTGAGCATAGCTAAGTTTGGTGGCGACGTGGGCGCGTGGAACGACGTTGGGCTGCGGGTCCGTGAATTGAGCGACGGCAGTGACACGGTCGTGCTCTATATCGACGGCAAACGGGCCACTGATGTGGTCCATCTTCAAGGCGACTTGGGCCGTGCCGCGCGGGCGTTCCTGGCCAGTGGCCAGTCGGACCTGAGCACGTTCTTTGGCATCAGCGAACCCCAACCGGAACCCGATGCACCCACGTTGGACGAGCTTTTGAGCCCAGCCACTGGCGGGCAAGTGTCACCACTGGACGTCGGGTTCGGTCACGACACAATCGCATCGTTCGACACTGGTGACCGCATCGAGATTGCAACACTGGATGCTGATGTGACCCCATTCTTCGTCACGTACCGCGGGCGGCACACCGAACTGAGTTTCGGTGACGGTCGCACCAGTACGCTCTTGGTCCAAAACCACCGTATCGCGCCGGAGGACATCACTTGGTCGGGTACCACCATGGTCATCACTGCCGTGGATAGCGCCGAGTCCCTGGGGGGCGAGGCAGCGAAGCGGGATGTGTTAACGGGAACGGTGGACAAGGACACGTTTGATTTTTCCGCCTTCCTACGCGGTGGCGAGGAAATCGGTCTGAGCGACACGGTTATCCGAGCCTTGGACAGTGGCGACGAGCTTTACGTCCATGTGGACCAAGAGGACTTTGTCGCTCTTAAGGACCTGGGCGATCACAGTGCGCTGAGCTTCCGCGACGCCGATGGCGATTGGAAGGCCAATATCATCCTACGCCATGTGGACTTGGACGCCGCGCAACTGGAATGGCAGGACGGCTACCTTTGGGTGACGGTGTAACGGCGGTCAGCGTGCGGGCTCAGAGCATCTCCACCGGACGTTCCCATTGGATCAACACCAGGCAACCGCGGTCCGACCAAACCGAATGCTCGGTTCCTTTGGGATTCAGGATCAAGCTGCCTGCGGTGTAGGTGCCGAACTCATCACTTTGGGTGCCTTCTAGCACCAGGATGGTTTCTAACCCATGGTGCCGGTGGCGCGGGACGCTGGCGCCCGCATCGTACCGGAGCAAGGCGACTGCTGGATCTTGCGTGCGCAGGTGGGCAATCTCGACCCCGTCGCGGAAGGGTTCGAACTCAACTTGGTCCCACCCTCCCGCCAGGAGGTTGCGCACGACGGTGGATTGCAAAACCTCAGACACCCAGGGCCTCACCGATTTGCGCTGTGGTGGCCGTCCAACCCACGATGGCCCCTTGGGCGCGGATCATATCCAGCGTGGCGGCTTTGAATTGTGGGAAATAGCTAGCGGTGGCATCCTCGGCGAGCAGGCATTCATAGCCGCGGTCGTTGGCTTCGCGCATGGTTGTTTGGACACAAACCTCCATGGTCACTCCGGCGAAGATCAGCGACTTGGTTCCCAACTTCCCCAGGTGTTCTGATAGGTCCGTGGCGTAGAATGCGCCCTTTCCGGGCTTGTCCATGACATATTCGCCGGGTTGGGCCGCCAGTTCTGGGACAATATCGGCCCCTGGTTCCCCGCTAATCAGGATGCGGCCCATGGGACCGTCGTCGCCGATCCGCAGGCTCGGCGCGCCACGGTCCAGTTTCGCGGGCGGGCAGTCTGACAGGTCGGGCTTGTGGCATTCGCGGGTGTGAACGACGGGCAGGCTCGCTGCGCGTGCGATCCGAAGCAACTCTGCCACCACCGGCACAATGTCAGCGCACGGCGTGACGTCATTGCCAAGCGCTGCGCCGAATCCACCTGGTTCCACAAAGTCGCGCTGCATATCGATGACGATCAGCGCAGTTGTCTTGGGATCGCAGGTGAACCGGAAGGGCAAGGCACCCGCAATGGTCACGGCCATCAATGGCCCCCCATGTACTGACCCAACGTGGCGGTGTCCGCCTGGGCGATGGGGGTTTCATGGGCAATGCGCCCCTCGGACATGACCAGAACGCGGTCGGCCAATTCCAGGATTTCGTCCAGGTCTTCGGAGATCAGCAACACGGCGGCACCGCGATTGCGGGCCTCCATGATCCGAGTGCGGATTTCGGACACGGCCGTAAAGTCCAAACCGAAACAGGGGTTGGAAATGATCAACAGATCAACGTCTCCGGTCAGTTCCCGCGCCAGCACCGCCCGTTGGACATTGCCGCCGGACAGGGAGGCGATGGGGCTTTCCAGCGAGGCCGCCTTGACCTTGAACTGCGCCACCAGATCGGCGGCGCGGCGGCGCATGTGACCGGGGGCGAGCCAGAACCGAGTGGACTCTGCTTGTCCTTCGCCAGTGTCGAAGGTGCGGAAGTTGATGTTTTCAACCACACTCATCTTAGCGGCGCAGGCATTGTGCAGTGGCTCTTCGGGCAACTGCCGCACGGCGAGCACGCGGGCTTCGGATCGCTTGGCGTGGTAGGGTTCGCCTTGCACCATGACCTCGCCCGCCGCGGCGGGGCGTTGACCGGTGAGAAGTTCCATCAACTCGGTCTGACCATTGCCCGAAATGCCGGCCACCCCCACGATCTCGCCAGAGCTGACGGTGAGCCCATCGATGGCGATGTCCTTCAACCCTGACCGATCCCGCGCGCGCAAGCCGGAGATTTCCAGGACCGGCGCGCCAGTGGTGCCAGTGCGCGGGGCAGGGTCGGCCAGCTTCGCGCCGCCCATCATCATGTCGGCCATATCTTGGGGCGTGAGATCGGCCACCCGACCTTTGCCCACCAGCTTGCCCCGGCGGAGCACCGACACATCGTCGGCATAGGCGGTCACTTCGCGGAATTTGTGGGTGATCATCAGGACCGAGATCTGTCCCGCCTCGCAGAGCCCGCGCACGTGGCCCAGCACTTCGTCCGCTTCGTCGGGCGTGAGCACGGATGTGGGTTCGTCCAGGATCAAGAAACCCCGGCCCAGGTAGAGTTGTTTTAGGATCTCTAGCTTCTGCTTTTCCCCGGCGGCCAGGGAACTGACGGGTCGGTCCAGCGGTACGGCGAAGGGCATCCGGTCCATGAACTGGGTGAGCGCCGCCCGTTCCTTGCGCCAGTCGATCACCTTCGGGGCGTCTTCGCGGGAAATCACCAGGTTTTCGGCGGCGGTGAGAGAGGGGACCAGGGTGAAGTGCTGGTACACCATACCCAGACCCATGGCGTGGGCGTCCTTGGGGTCGCGCACCCGCGCTTCGTGTCCTGCCACCAGCATTTGACCGGACGTGGCGTGGTAGAACCCCATCATGCATTTGACGAGCGTGGATTTGCCTGCGCCATTTTCCCCCAAGAGCGCGTGAAACGTGCCGGCGGGCACAGTGATCGACACATCGTCCAGAGCGGTGAACCCACCGAACCGCATGGTCATGCCCAGGGTCTCGATCCCGATGGCGCCGTTGGGAGTTTCGGTTTTCATCGCTGCGCCCCTTGGTTCACGTTGCTGGGGCTCCGCCCCGCCGCGCCTTTGGCCCGGCCCCCCGGAGTATTTTGCGGAACAATGAAGATCATGGGAGTGATTGGATGAGTGTTGTGCTGTCTGCGACTGCGCCGAAGACGCCGCCCTGCATGGTGACCATTTTGAGCGCCGCATCGTGGTTGCCTTGGTCGGTGGCCCCGCAGCAATCGCTGAGCACCACGCATTCAAACCCGCGGTCATTGGCTTCGCGCATGGTGGTGGACACACAGACGTCGGTGGTGATGCCACAGATCGCCAGGTTCTGGATGCCGCGGGTGTGCAGGATCATCTCCAGATCAGTGGCGCAGAAGCTGCCTTTGCCAGGTTTGTCGATGATGATTTCGCCCGGTTCGGGATAGAGTTCGTCGATGATGTCCCAACCCGGTTCGCCCCGCACCAGGATTTTCCCGCACGGGCCCGGATCGCCGATGCCCGCGCCGATCTGCTGGGACCGCCAGCGTTTGTTGGCGGGCAGGTCGCTGAGATCCGGGCGGTGGCCTTCGCGGGTGTGGATGACGTGGTAGCCTTTGGCACGCATGGCCGCGAGCACGGCCTTGATGGGTTCGATCGGTGCGCGCGTGAGGCTCAGATCATAGCCCATGGCATCCACATACCCGCCTTTGCCGCAGAAATCGGTCTGCATGTCGATGACAATGAGGGCGGTGTTCTCCGGCCTCAGATCGCCATTGTAGGGCCAAGCGTAGGGTGTGGAGGCGATGGTGGTCATTCGGCAGCCTCTTTGTGGGATTGGCCATAGACGCGCGTGGGTTCGGGGAAGCCGCAGGATGTGCCGTCGGTGACCTCAACCTCGTCCTCCCATGGCAGGCGGTATTGCCCGGCGGCCAAGTCGGTCATGTAGGTGTAGGGGCAGTCTTGCGCCCCGCCTTTGACAGCCACATATCCCCGGTGGCCGAATTGGTAGGGGTTATTTTCGACGCCCCACGTGGTGCGGGCCTCGCGGATTAGGTCGGGGCGCAGCTCGGCGGTGATGATCTCATCGGCACGGCCCGAGGTGCCATGGGCGATGATAGAGCCATCGAAGTTGCAGATCATGCCCTCGCCCATGCTGTCGAAAGTCCCGTCGGTGCCGCACATGCAGACATTGGCCGTCGCCATCAGGTTGCAGAACGCATTCGATTGATTGGTGAACCGCCAAGCGTCGCGGATGGGCGCGGTGTAGCCTGCGGTACGGATCATGATCTCCGCGCCCTTATAGGCGCATTCGCGGGCCATTTCGGGGAACATACCGTCGTGGCAGATGATCAGCGCGATCTTGGACCCGTTGGGACCGTCGCACACTGGGATGCCCTGGTCGCCCGGTTCCCAAGGTTCCACAGGAACCCAAGGGTGCATTTTGCGGTAGTAGAGTTGAATCTCGCCTTGGTCGTCGATGATCAGGCCGGAGTTGTAGGGCATGCCGCCGGGGTTCAGCTCCATGATCGAAAAGCAGCCCCAAATGTCGTTGTCGACACAGGCTTGTTTGAACGCGGCGACTTCGGGTCCGTCGAGCGAACACATGATGTCGGGGTTGGTGTCCATGGATAGGCCATGGAGCGCGTACTCAGGGAACGCCACCAGATCCATGGTGGGCATGTTGCGACGGGCCTTGGCGACCATTGACACGATCTTGTCTGTCTGTGCCGCCAACTGCGCCGGAGTTTCGACCACCGGCAGTTGCAATTGCACCATGCCCAACACCACACCGTTGGGGGATTTGTTCAGGCCGCCCAGTCCGTTCATCGTGTTTCTCCTACTCAGAAGACAGCTTTGCTGTGGTGAGGCTGATCTGCGCTTGAAAGTCAGTGTGCATGGGTGTGTGTAAAACGCCGGCAACCACTGTTCTTCCGAAGCCAGGAAGATCTACAAACTCGCCGGTCCGCGGCATGACCTCGAAGGGCAGGGTTTCGTAAGGGGTTCCATCAACATAAACTTCTATTTTCACTTCGGCTCTCCTACTTGGTGATGCTCAACTCGCCCGGCGCGCCGGTAAGTGCTTGGGTGGGCGATGAGGTTGCGATGAGGATGCCGAGCGTCAGCACGTACGGCGCGGCATAGAAAAGGTAGTAGCCTTCGGAAATGCCAACGGTTTGCAGTGCGGGCCCAATGGCTCCGGCGGCCCCGAACAGCAAAGCCGCGCCAACACAGGCGATGGGGTTCCAGCGGGCAAAGATCACCAGCGCCACAGCCATGAGCCCTTGGCCCGAAGAAATGCCCTCGTTCCAACTTCCTGGGTAGTAGAGCGACAGGTAGGCTCCACCGACCCCGGCAAAGGCCCCGCCCGCGGCGGTGGCGAGTGTGCGGATGACGGCCGGTCTCAACCCCATGGCACGGGCCGCGTCGGTGCTGTCCCCGGCCACGCGGATGATCAGACCCACTTTGGTGGCGCGGAACATCCACCAAAGGACGCCAGCGGCGCCTAGGCCCATGAGGAAGAGCACGTTGACCTGGAGCGCCGCTTGCACCTGGGGCACATCCGACCACCAGCCGAAGGGGATGGCTGGCAGGTCGGGTGCCACCGGTTGGATGAAGTCCTTGCCAAAGTAGAACGCTAGCCCCAGGCCTAGCAGCATCATGGCGATGCCAATGGCGATGTCGTTCACGCGGGGCAGGGAGCAAATCAGTCCGTGGACGAGCCCAAACACGGTGCCCGCCACAGCAGCGATGGCGACACCGATCCAAGGGGATCCCGTGATCACGGCGAGTGCGTATCCCGCCATGGCACCGAAGACGAGCGTGCCTTCGAGCCCGAGGTTGATGCGTCCCGACCGTTCGGTGAGCACTTCGCCCAGGGAAACGAACAGGATGGGTGTGGACACGCGGATGGCCCCGCCGATCATCGCAATGGGCACCGCCCACCAGCCCAGGTCTGTTTCCATCAGCCCGTCCTCCAACGTTCGGGGGCGAAGATTTTCAGACGGCCATAGACGCTGTCGCTGATCAGAATGACGGTGAAGACCATGCCTTGCAGGACCAACGTAGACGCGTCGGGCAAGTCCATGCGCCGTTGGACGAGACCGGATGAGGCTTCGAACCCGGCCAGTAGGATGGTCACGGGGATGATCGCCAGCGGATTGTGGCGGGCCAAGAAGGCGATGAGGATGCCGGTGTAGCCGTAGCCCGTGGCCAGCGACGCGTTGGCGGACCCGTGGACGGCGGCAACCTCGAACACGCCCGCCAAACCAGCCATACAACCGCCCAGGGCCGTGAAGCCGATGATCAACCGCCCCACGGGCAAGCCTTGCACTTGGGCCGCGCGGACATTGCCGCCTGCAATGCGCGCCGAAAAGCCAAGGGTGGTGCGTTCCATCAACACCCAAGCGGCAATGCAGCACAGAATGCCCAGGGCCAAGCCCCAGTGGACATCGAAACCGGGCATGTCGCCGATGCGTAGATTGTCGGGGAGCGAGGTGGTGGACGGTTTGTTGAGTGATGTGGGGTCGCGGAAGGGTCCTTCGACCAGATGGTTCATCAGGGCGATGGCGATGTAGGCCATGAGCAAGCTGGCGATGGTCTCATTCACGCCTCGGAAATGCCGCATGGCTCCGATGGCACCAATCCACAGCGCCCCGGCCAACCCGCCCGCAACGAAGAAGATCGGCCAAACGATGCCGGCGGGCACGTTCAGCAGGGGGATGGTCAGCGCGCCAACCGCAACGCCGCCCAGGACGATGGCCCCTTCACCGCCGATGACCACAAGTCCCAAACGAGCAGGCAGGGCCACGCAGAGCGCTGCGAACAGCAAAGGTGCCGCGCGTGACAGGGTGTTTTGCCAGGAAAACGCCGTGCCGAACCCCGCCTTGTAGACGAGGCTGAAATACTCGACTGGCGATTTCCCTTGAGTAAGCAGAAAAAGGGAAAACAGCGCCAGACCGACCAGGAGAGCGGCCACCGGGATCATCACCGCCTCCGAGCGGCGTGCAATGCCCGCCACACAGCCGTCAGGGGACAGCCAATCCCGCGATCCCACCGATATGGTTTGGTCAGCCATGGCGCTGCGTGCCGGGCCTAGGAAGTGGAGCCGATCACGCCTTCCACCAGATAATCCATGCTTTCCAGTGCGATGTCGTCTTCCACAAAGCTTTCACCGGAGGCCGCGATCACATTTCCTGCGTTGTCGCTGAGCGGACCCTTGATGGCGGCGAACCCACCGGCTTCGATTTCGGCTTTGGTGGCCTCAAACTGTGCCCGCGCGGCGTCGGACACCGATGGTCCCAATGGTGACATTTTGATGAACCCGTCGGCCAGACCGCCGCGGATGAAGTTGTCGATCTCTCCGCCATCCAGAACGGTTTGCACCATGGAGGTGTAGACCCCGGCCCAGTTCCATTCCGCGCCCGTGAGGTATTTCTCCGGTGCCAATGGTGACTGGTTGGCGTGGTAGCCACAGATGAAACAATCGCGCCCAGCGGCTGTCTCCATCACCACTTTGGGCCCATCCACATGGCAGGTGATCACGTCGCAGCCCGCGTCAGCCAGCGCGTTTGTGGCCTCGGCCTCTTTCACCGCCAGGGACCATTCGCCGGTGAAGATCACTTGGCAGGTGATTTCTGGATCGACCGAACGCGCGCCCAGTAGGAACGAGTTGATGTTCAACAGAACCTGCGGGATTGGCTTTGCGGCCACAAAACCGATCTTCTTGGTGGTGGTGGCATGGCCTGCTGTGATGCCGTTCAGGTACTGACCCATGCCGATATAGCCGAAATAGCTACCCACGTTCATGGGGTGCTTGTCGGCGGACCACAGGCCGGCGGCATGTTGGAACCGCACCTCAGGGTGTTTTGGGGCAACCTCCAGGATATGCGGGTCGAAATAGCCAAACGAGGTGGGGAAGAGCAGCGTCGCACCGTCGAAATTGATCATGGATTGCATGGAATTCTGCACATCCGTGGTTTCGGCCACGTTTTCCTCTTCAACGATGGTCACGCCCGCCATGGCGGCCACTGCGGCGGCACCTTCGGCGTGGGCTTGGTTGTAGCCAAAATCATCCTTCGGCCCGACAGAGATGAAACCCGCGGTCAGATCGCCTGCCGCCTGGGCGGCCAATGGTGCCAAAGCAGTAGCCCCGGCCAATGCGGCGCTGGATTTCAGAAAACTGCGACGGGTGCGCGAGGTGACGGTCATTGGGATACTCCATGTTGGCATGCACAAACCCGCCATCTGACGTGGCGGTGTTAGATGAATGGTTAGTCTCGTTACCGGTGATGTCGTCTGCTAAGTTTGCAGCGAAGCGATGCAAAAACTGCATCACCCCCATTGCTCGTGTAGGGTGGGGTCCCCATTTACAAGTGGTTGGGCTGTCTAAGCCAACGCCTCACAATGTTTTTGAAGTCCAAGCATCACCATGCGCCATCTGGAACCGCTTGCCTATATCGACGCCATCGCTCGCGCTGGGTCCATTCGTCAAGCGGCGGAATCGCTGGCGATCACCTCCACCGCATTGAACCGCCGCGTGTTGGCGTTGGAGGAGGAATTGGGCGTTCCGATTTTCGAGCGCTTGCCGCGCGGGGTGCGATTGACCACCGCTGGCGAGCTATTGGTTGGGCACATCAGGACCCAACAGTCGGACTTGGAAAAGCTCCGCTCGCAAATCGACGACCTCAAGGGGGAACGGCGAGGGCACATCGCCATTGCCTGTTCCCAGGCGCTTCTGCCGTTTTTCCTGCCTGAACAGATCGCCCAATATCGCGCCAGCCACCCGGCGGTGACTTTCGCCGTGGCATTGCGTGACCGAGAGGCCGCCGAACAGGCGCTGGTGGATCACACCGCCGACTTGGCACTGGTGTTTGAGCCGGTCCGTTTGCGCGAAGTCCAAGTGATCAGTTCGGTGCGCCAGGGGCTCCACGGTGTGATGGCGGCGGACCATCCTTTGGCGGGACAGGACCAATTGCGGCTGCGGGATTGCGCGCAATGGCCCATCGGGCTCCCCACCGCACCGTTCGGTGTGCGGAACCTATTGGACGCGGCCTTGATGCATAAAACGCTGTCGCTGAACGTGGCGCTGGAGTCCGACAGTTTCGAGTTCCTGCGCAACTACCCGATGCACGAAAACATGGTGACGTTTCAAATTCCCATCGGGCTGCCGGTCCCCGGTCTTTTGCCTGATCTGATCACCCGCCCCGTGGACACGCGCGACGTGCCCGAAGGCACGCTCTACCTGTGTCAGTTGCGGGGTCGTGCCCTGCCTGTGGCGGCTGCCAAGTTTGCCAGCCAGCTGGAGGCGACCTTGGATGAAAGGTTCTGAGGCCAGCCGCTACTGCGCGGCGCTGACGGTTTGGCTGTCCAAATAGGCGCGCCATCCGCCGAAGGGTGTGATGTCCACCGCGCCGCTTGTTCCGCTGGCTTCGCATATGAAACCGTGGACGGTGCTGCCGTCTTCCAAGCTGACGCTGCCGAGACCCAAGGGTGCGGGAATACCGAGGAGGAAGGATCCGATGGTGTCTTGCGGCACTGCCCAGACCTCTAACTCAATGGCCGCGCCGCCATCGGTGCGCACCATTCCAGGCCGGTAAGGTGGTCCGCCCGCCAAGGAATAAGGTGCGAGCGAATTAACGTCCGAAGATCTCCAAAAATGCATCGCTTTGCACGCCTTCTGTCAGAGGGATAACGCCTTCAGGCCAAACGGGTAGGTTTTCCAAGGTCAGCTCAATGTTGTCTTGCAGCCCAGAAGTGGCTTGCATAATCGTTTGCGCAGGAATTACGTTTTCCGAGTTAAGTTCGGGGATTGTTAAGGCTAAAATTCGACGTGTCAGATCAGCGTCCGCGTCTAGACCCTCCAGTGTGCTCTCGATTGCTCCATCCAGGGTGATCCGAAGGATTTGCCCGCCTGAGGTCTTCTGCGTCCGTGCCACTTCCAAAAGGCTTTGTCGTGCAATTTCAACATGTGCTTCGCGTAGTTCGGACCTTGCGCGAGCAAGCGTTACGTTCCAACCCAGGGGATCGCCAACTGGGCTTTCGGCTTCTAGGATCCAATGCTTTCCAAATGTGCGGACAGCCCAATACATGGTGTTGGCTTTCCAGGGTGGAACTCCGTTGGCGCACATTCCGTAGTAAAAATTTCGGTGGGTGTCGTGCGAAGTGCGTTCCTGCGTAACCACGTAGTGATCATGTATAACTGAAGCTTTTAAGTATAGGCCCGAGAATGGCCCTCCAATCAGACTCCAGAATATCGGTGGGATAGACGCCCCGTTTACAGCAATGCCCTCTGGAGTAACCCACATCAACCCGTTGGGATCTTCAAACGCAAATTCACTATCCAAAACTAACTCTTGCCACCGATCTCCTTGCCGAAACTCGCCGCTTGGGCCAGGACCAAATGCACCAAAATATTCCCCGGCGAATGCAGGCAAACTAATGGTTGTGATAGCCAAAAGCGCCCACGCCAAGCGAGACACACAGAGTAGGGGCCGCTGGATCTTTTGGTGCAACCGACCATCGAGCCTACCCGCCGAAATGTACTTTGTGCAAAGCAATGTCATTATCGAACTCCTGTACGGCATTAGCATGCGGGCAAATGAGGACTAAGGAGGCGATCAATTCAACCAATCATTACTGCGCGGCGCTGACGGTTTGGCTGTCCAAATAGGCACGCCATCCGCCGAAGGGTGTGATGTCCACCGCGCCGTTTGTCCCGCTGGCTTCGCATATGAAACCGTGGACGGTGCTGCCGTCTTCCAAGCTGACGCTGCCGAGCCCTAAAGGCGCTGGGATGCCCAGAAGGAAGGATCCGACGGTGTCTTGCGGCAATGCCCAAACCTCTAACTCAATGGCCGCGCCGCCATCGGTGCGTACCATGCCAGGCCGGTAAGGTGGTCCGCCTGCCAAGGCGTAGAGCCGGTAGTTGGCGCTGCTGCGTGTCGCTCGGACCAGCCGACCGCCGCGCGATGTGAGTTGGTGGTTCAAGGGCAGGCCAGACATATGTGCGCCGCAAACGGCCAAGAGCATCTCCCCATCCGCCACCTGAGTGTCGTCCACCAACGCGGCTCTGCCCTCGAAAACACGCGCCACCGACGCGGCCTTGGCGTCTTCGCCCGATGGGGCCAGCAGGGTCACTGACCCCGGACGGCCGTCGCTTCTTGGACCGGTGGGCACCGCGATCCCGCACAGATCCAGAAGGTTCACAAAATTGGTGTAGGTGCCAAAGTTTGAATTCGGCGTGATCGGGTCGGCCTCCAGATCGGCCAGCGAATAAAACGTCGGGATCGTGGGCACGCAGAGCAAATCCACCTGGGCCAACAGCGCATCTGTGTCACGCTTCAGGTCCTGCAAACGGTAGATGCCACGGAACGCATCCGCCGCCGACAGCTTTTCCGCGCCACCAATGATCTGCCGCGTGGTGGGGTGAAGGGCCTCGGGCGTGTCCCGCATCAAAGGTTCCACCGCAGCATAGCGCTCGGCCACCCAAGCCCCTTCGTAGAGCATCGCGGCCACGTCATAGAAGGCACCGAAGTCCAGTTCGATTATCTCCGCCCCGGCCCGGTTCAGTTCAGACACCGCCGCGTCGAACATGCGGGCTTGTGCATCGTCGCCGAAAAACTCTCGGGTCCGTTCTGTGGGAACGCCGATCTTGGGCGCACTGGGCAAAGGGCCAAGGGGCGCGGTTGCTGTCGCTGGCATTTCCTTGGCATAGGCATCCTCTGGATCAAACACCGCCGCCACTTGGAACACCGCATGGGCATCGGACACAGAGAGCGCGAAAATCGAGATCGTGTCCAAAGTCCGGCACGCGGGCACCATGCCGGTTGCAGACAGGGCCCCCAGGCTGGGTTTCAGCCCAACGATATTGTTCAGCGCCGCGGGAACGCGACCCGAGCCCGCCGTGTCGGTGCCCAGCGAAAAGGCCACCAGACCATGGCCCACGGCCACACCTGACCCGCTGGACGACCCTCCCGGCACCCAGGACGGGTCAACCGAATTGCGAGGCACACCAAAGGGTGACCGCACGCCCACCAGACCAGTGGCAAACTGATCCAAATTTGTCTTGCCGATCAACAGCGCCCCCGCTGCCCGCAATTGTTTGACCACAAAGGCGTCTTCGTCTGGCGTGTAAGTGAAATCGGGACAGGCGGCGGTGGTTGGGATCCCGCCCACGTCGATATTGTCCTTTACAACGAAGGGAATGCCCCAAAGCGGTAAGTCCGGGCTCTGGGTGGCCAGACCGTCCACTTCCGCCAACACTTCGTCCTCCGGGCGCAAATGCAGGAAAAGCGCCGGGTCATTGACCTCTTCTATACGCCGGTACACCTCGCTCACCACATCCGCCGGTGTGGTCCCCGCCGCATAGGCCGCGCGCAACTCGGGCAAGGTGAAAGGCAATGTGATCAGCATGGGCATTGTCCGTCGTCAGGGAAATCAAGCGACCGCTTGGGCCGGAGGTTGCGGGGCGGACGCCAGCAGCGCCCGCGTGTAATCGTGGGTGGGACCGGTCATCACCTCGGCGGTCGGTCCCTGTTCAATGATCTCGCCCCCGCGCATCACCAGCACTTGGTCACACAGCAGCCGCACGACGTTCAGATCGTGGCTGACAAACAAGTAGGACATGCCCAACTGCGCGCGCAGATCCACCAGGAGGTTGAGCACGAGGGCCTGGATCGACACGTCCAGAGCGGCGGTGGGTTCATCGAGGATCAGAAGTTTGGGGTTCAACGTGATGGCGCGGGCAATGCCCACGCGGGCCTTTTGGCCGCCTGACAGCTGATGCGGATACCGGGTCAGCAGGTTGCGTGGCAGCCCCACCATGTCCGCCAGTTCATCGACACGGGCGGACAGTTTTGTCCCACGCATCCGATCAATCCGGCGCAAAGGTTCACTGATTGCCGAGGCGGCGGTGTCGCGGGGGTTCAGGCTGTCGGTGGCGTCCTGGAACACCATCTGAATATCGCGTCGCAGCGGATGGCGCGCGAAGCGCACGGCGGGTGTGGCGGAAATATCCTGACCCTCGAACAGAATTTTGCCGCCAGTGGGGTCGCTCAGCCGCACGATCATTTCCGACGTGGTGGATTTGCCGCTGCCGCTTTCGCCCACAAGGCCCAGGGACTGCCCCTGTTTGATGGTGAACGACACGCCCTTCACAGCTTCCACTGGGCCCGATTTGGACTGGAACGTCTTGCGCACGTCGATGAGTTCCAACACCGGGCGGTCCTGCACCATGTGGCGCGGCGCGGGGGTGCGGGCCTCGGCGGGCAACAGGCCCCGAATGGTGCCACCGATGCGCGGCGTCGCCTCCACCAAGCGGTGGGTGTAGGGATGTCTTGGACGGGAAAACAGCGTGGCGGGGGTGCCCTGTTCCACGATCTCGCCGTCTTTCATCACCACGATCCGGTCGCAGTATTCGGCCGCCAGACCCAAGTCATGGGTGATCACCATGGACCCCATGCCCCGTTCGTGAATCAGGTCTTGGACCAGGTCCATCACCGCCTTCTGCGTGGTGATGTCCAACCCGGTGGTGGGTTCGTCCGCGATCAGGAGTTGCGGATCACAGGCGAGCGCGATGGCGATCACCACCCGCTGGCACATGCCCCCCGACAATTCGAAGGGATAGGCGTCATAGCGCGCGGCGGCGTCACGGATGCGCACGGCCTCCAACGCTTCAATGGCTTTCGCCTTGGCATCCGACCGCGTGGCTTTGCCATGACGGCGCAGCACATCCTCGATTTGATGGCCGACCTTGCGAATGGGGTTCAGCGCGGCGCGTGGGTTTTGGAAGATCATCGAGATCTGACCGCCGCGAATGTCCCGCATGGCGCTTTCCCGCGCGGCGCGCAGGTCGGTGGCGTTGAAGCTCACTTCGCCGGTGCGGATTTCGCCGCCCTCATCCAGGATGCGCAGCACCGCGTAGGATGTGACCGACTTGCCCGAACCGCTTTCGCCGACGATACCGAGCGTTTCCCCCTGCGCCACGTCGAAAGACACCCCGCGGACAGCGTTCACCTCTCCCTTACGGGTGCGGAATGCGACGGACAGGTCTTTGACGCTCAGCATCCGGTCAGGTCCTTTTCCGCGGATCAACGATGTCGCGGAGCCCATCGCCCAGAAGGTTGAATGTGAACACCGCGAGCATCAGCCAAAGCCCTGGGAACAGCGCCAGCCACCATTCGCCCGACACGATGAAATTCGCGCCCTCGGCCACCATGATGCCCCATTCTGGGGTGGGAGGGCGGACGCCCAGGCCGATGAAGCTCAGCCCCGCGGCGTTCAGGATCGCCCAGCCCAGGTTCAGCGACACTTGCACCATCATGGGTGGCAGCGCGTTGGGGAAAATGTGGAAGGCCAGAACCCGCAGGTCAGAATTGCCCGACAGCTTGGCCGCTTGGGCAAAGCCCGCGTTGCGGCGGATGTTGACCTCGGCCCGCACGAGACGCGCGTAAAACGGGATGTTGATGATCGCAGTGGCGTAGATGATGTTTTCCACCGTGTTGCCCAAGGCAGCGACCACGCCCATGGCCAGAACGAACAGCGGGAAAGCCATGATGGTGTCGAGCACCCGGTTCAGCACGGCGTCGAGCCAACCGCCCCAATAGCCCGCAATGCCGCCCAGGATGGACCCAATGACGAAGCTCAGCGCCACGGCGGCCACAGATATGGTCAGGTCCAACCGCGTGGCCACGATCACGCGAGAAAACACATCTCGGCCAAGGTTATCGGTGCCGAACCAATGGTCCCAACTGGGCGGCTCCAACGCGCGGGTGGAATTGGTGGCCAGCGGATCATAGGGGACGAGGCTCGGGCCCAGAACCGCGCAACTGATGAAGAACGCGAACATGGCGAACGCGATGAGTGTGACCGGGTTTTCCGACAGCACATAGGCGATGTGCTTCACCGTCGCGCGGGCCTGAGACGGTGTTTGGCTAGGGGTGATGTCGGTCATGTGAGGCCCACCCGTGGGTCGATGAGCGCATAGGCGATGTCGATGATCAAATTCAGCGCCACAAACAGCAGCGCCATAGCCAGCACAAACCCTTGCACGGCGGCGTAATCAGACACCACCAGGGCCTCCACCGCATAGGATCCGATGCCGGGCCAGGCGAAGACCTTCTCCACCAAAACGTTGGCGCCGAGGACGAAAGAAAACACCATCCCCAAGGTTGTGATCACAGGTAACAGCGCGTTGCGAAAGGCGTAACCGTAGAGCACCTTGCCCCGCCCAAGTCCCGCCGCGCGTGCGGTGCGGATGTAATCGGCGGATAGGGCGGACAGCATGGCTGCGCGCGTCATCCGAGCGATCGGCGCCAACGTGAACAACGCCAAGGTGACGGACGGCAGGATCAACTGTTCAAACGCGCCCCACCAGGTGTTCCAGTCGCCGACCAGAGCTGCGTCGATCAGATAGAAACCGGTCACATGGGGCGGTGGTAGGTACAAGAACCCAAGCCTGCCCAGCGGCGACGGGGCCACACCCATGAGGTAGTAGAACACATAGATCAGGACGATCCCGGTGAAAAACGTGGGCATGGAGACGCCCGCGGTAACAATCACCCGGCAGAGGTGGTCAATCCACGACCCCTGCCGGGTGGCCGCCAGTACGCCCAGGGGAATGGCGACGGCGCAAGACAGAATGAGCGACACAAGGGTCAGTTCCAGCGACGCTGGCAACCGAGCCGCCAGGTCAGCGGCCACCGGTTGGCCCGTGGACAATGACGTGCCCAGGTCCCCGCGCAACAGGTCGCCCACGTAGAAGAAAAACTGCTGGATCAGTGGTTTGTCCAAACCCAAGGCCTCTCGGATTTGAGCGATGGAGGCTTCATCCGCCGCTGGTCCAGCGAAGTATGCGGCGGGGTCGCCGGGCAATGCTCGTGTCAACACAAACGAGATAATCACAACGCCGATCACCACCGGTATGGCCTGGCCCACCCGCGCCAGAACCATCCGACCCCGCTGCGCCGCCATCAGGCGGTGGCCGGTGCCAGAGGACGCACGTCCAACTGGCGATGGAACCAGAATTCATAATCGCTGGCCCCGTTCATGGCGACGTTCA
>JBCDFD010000019.1:0-25272 GCA_039178645.1 Pseudomonadota bacterium
CGTTATGACATTACCGTGTCCGGTTTCTCTGTTGGTCTGTCCGCTGAATTGGACGACGACCTTGATGCGGCTGGCGACGCTGAAGAACTTGACGACCCAATGCTCGGTATTGGTGCTAAGTACACCATCGAACTGGCCGGTGGTTCGGTTGCTCTGGGCGCTGCTTACCAGGGCGCAGAAGACACGTACCTTGCTGGTGCCTCTGCTGGTGCAAGCTTTGGTGATCTGTCCGTGGGCGCAAGCTTCTTCGACGGTGAAATCAGCGGCGTTGCAATCACCGGAGCTGGCGATGACCGGGAATTGACCATCACAGGTAATGGTCCTGAAGTTGGTATCACCTACTACGGTCTTTCCGTGGGCTACTCATTCGGCGCAGCGTCGATTGGTGTGAACTACGGTCTGCATGACGTAGAAGATGAAGGTGAAATCTCCGGTTACGGTATCACTGCTGGCTATGACCTGGGTGGCGGTCTGTCGCTGCAAGCCGGCTACGGCTACGGCGAGATCGACCCAGATGCGGGCGACACCTTGGAAGTCGACAGCTACTCCTTCGGCGTGGCAATGTCGTTCTAATCCATCCTGGATTATTTGATTTGGAGAGAGCGGGTCGGTTGACCCGCTCTTTTCTTTTGGCTGTGCCCATGGTCAAACCGCCACAGGTGAGATGGGGGCAGCGCCATGTCTTTGGACGATATTCTGACACGCATCCGAGCGGAGGAACGCCGGGTGGGCCGAACCGAGGGCGACACGCAACTGATCGCGGTGAGCAAGGTGCAACCGCTGGATCGGGTGGAGGCTGTGCTAAACCAAGGCCACCGAGTTTTCGGGGAAAACCGAGTCCAAGAAGCTGCGGGTAAATGGCCCGGCTTCAAAGACCGCTACGATGGGATCACCTTGCATCTGCTCGGCCCCCTCCAGACCAACAAAATCAAACAAGCGGTGGCCCTGTTCGACGCCATCCATTCGCTGGACCGCGAAAAGTTGGCGCGCAAACTGGCGGATCAGGCCCAAGCGTATGGGCGATGCCCGGAGTTGTTCATCCAAGTGAACACCGGTGAAGAGCCACAGAAATCCGGCGTACTTCCCGAAGCGTTGGATGCGTTCGTGGCCGCGTGCCGGGCCATGGACCTACCCTTAGCCGGTCTCATGTGCATTCCTCCGGTGGACGAAGAACCATCGCTGCATTTCGGACTGCTGCGCACAATGGCGAAACGCAACGGGTTAGGCGGGCTGAGCATGGGCATGAGCGGCGATTTCGAACGGGCTGTGGCGCTTGGGGCCACCCATGTGCGTGTGGGGTCGGCCATTTTCGGCGAACGCGTCGCGCCTCAGACCTAAGGCAAGACCGTCAGCATCGTTTCGTACCGAATACGTCGCAGCAGCCACAGAAAATCATCCCGCGCGAAAGCCACGCAGCCTTCGGTGGGGTGTCGGGGTTTGCGCCAGATGTGCAGGAAAATCGCAGACCCATGTCCCTTGCGCGCCTGGGGCCAATTCCAATCTGTGATCAACATCGCATCATAGAGCGGGTCGGCCCGGCGCAACCGTTCGTGGCTGTGAGGGTAGGGCGCGCGAACCATGAGATTGTAGTCTTCGTGCCCCGGATCATCCGACCACAAATCACTTGGCCCAATGGGCAGTGCCCAATCCGCCGGGCGGGCCATGCGGTCGTTGCGATAAAGTAGCCCCACGACGCGATGGGTGCCCACCGGTGTCGCGCCGTCGCCTTCGCGTTTGTCGGCGGTGATCCCGCCGCGCCCGACGGCGCAGGGCAACCGCCGTCCGAAGGCGCGCGCGCCCCAGCGGGTCACGACGATGTCGCGGGGTTTCATAACAAATGGCCCGACTTGGCGGCTTTGGTGTCCAGGTAGTTGGCGTTGTGTTCGGTGCGCCCGAGCTTCAGTGGCACCCGCTCCACCACCTCAACACCGCAATCGCTGAGCATTTTCACCTTGGCGGGGTTGTTGGTCATCAGCCGCGCCGACCTGAACCCCATCCGCTTGAGGATCTGCGCCCCCAGCCGGAAATCCCGTTCGTCGTCTTCGAACCCCAAACGGTGGTTGGCCTCCACCGTGTCGAACCCTTGGTCTTGCAGCGAATAGGCCCGCATCTTGTTGGCCAACCCAATGCCGCGGCCTTCCTGGTTCAGGTAGAGCAGCACGCCTTGCCCTTCCGCTCCCATATGCGCCAAGGCCCCGCGCAGTTGTGGGCCGCAGTCGCATTTCAGCGATCCCAGAAGGTCCCCGGTGAAACAGGCCGAATGCAAGCGGGTCAACACGGGTTGAGCGCGATCCGGTTGGCCGATTTCCACGGCATAGTGTTCCTCGCCCCCATCATCGGGACGAAACACATGGACCCGCCCGGCTTCCGACACCGACAGTGGCACGCGCGCGGCCACCACATCGGTGAGCTGCGGTTGATTGGCGATCATGGTCAGCACCATTTGCGGATGCAGACGCGTGAGCGCCAAGGGCACATCCGCCTCCGACATGGGTGCCACCACTGCGGCAGGCAGTAACCGCGCCGCTTTACACAGTGTCAGCGCGGCTCGGTGCGGCAGCGCGTCGCCATCGCGCGCCGACATGAGCGGACCTTTCATAGGGTGCCGCAAATCATCCGCCGGATTGGCCAAAGACTGCACCCAGTCCCATTGTGCCGAACGATGCAGCTTCACCCGTGCCACATCGCCATCGTATGCGCGTGCCTTCAGCGTTTCGGCCCGTCGCGCCGTGATTGCCAAGTGCGCTTCTCCAGTGCCCACCAGAACCGCCAAACGATCCGGCGACACGGTTTCGGCTGCACAGACCACCATCGGACCGTCCGCGCTTTCCATCACCACGCCCACACCCATGCGCAGATCGGCGCGGGCGCGCGCGATCTCTTCGGCGAGGGTGAGAGACAGGGACATGGTCAAGCTCCTTAGGACACGGCTTTCGTAACGGTTTGCCGGGCAAATTGAAACAAACCAAGCCCCAGCGACACGTGGCCGTGAGTCCTTTGCAGCATTTCTTGCATGACGGCCAGCGCGCCCAATCTGTTTCCCAAGCAAACGGAGGTACGACAATGGCGGCGCTGAAGAAAATCCTGCTGGTGGATGATGACGACGATCTGCGTGAGGCGTTGTCGGAACAATTGGTGATGACAGAAGACTTCGACGTGTTCGAAGCTGGCAATGGCCAAGAGGCGCTGGCTCGCGTCAAGGAAGGCCTTTACGATCTGATCATCTTGGATGTTGGGCTGCCTGACACCGATGGCCGGGAACTTTGCCGTGTGATGCGCAAGCAGGGCATTAAGTGCCCGATCCTGATGCTCACCGGTCATGATACGGACAGTGACACCATCTTAGGTCTCGACGCCGGTGCCAACGACTACATCACCAAGCCGTTCAAACTGCCGGTTCTATTGGCCCGCATTCGCGCGCAACTGCGTCAGCACGAACAGTCCGAAGACGCGGTCTTCCAGCTTGGACCGTACACGTTCAAGCCG
The DNA here is from genome assembly GCA_039178645.1 of Pseudomonadota bacterium. Lineage (GTDB taxonomy): Bacteria > Pseudomonadota > Alphaproteobacteria > Rhodobacterales > Rhodobacteraceae > Mangrovicoccus. Next base: position 3,487 of record JBCDFD010000019.1, read on the forward strand.
TCCATGAAACTGCTGATGGACGATGCTGAGAAGAAAATCCGCCTGACGGAGAAAGAAACCAACATCCTGAAGTTCCTCTACCGCGCGACCGAGGGCGTGGTGGCCCGTGATGTGCTGTTGCACGAGGTCTGGGGCTATAACGCTGGCGTGACCACCCATACGCTGGAAACGCACATCTATCGTTTGCGCCAGAAGATCGAACCCGATCCTTCCAACGCCCGCCTTCTGGTGACGGAAAGCGGCGGGTACCGTTTGGTGGCATAAGATTTCGGAAACCATTCCGACAGACCCTATGACTGTTGGTTGTTCCCACAACGCGTTCCCTGGGCACCGGGGTTATGGTGCACCTCCTCCCTGTTGGACTGTCCGGGCCTTGTGCCCGGACTTTTTTTGTTTGGTGATTGCGCGTCCATCGCTGCACGTTGCGATAGTTGAACTCCAGTGGGACTTTGGGTGGGCTGAAGGGGTATCTCCGGTCGCGCGAACCGAGCGAAAGCCAGTCATTAACCATCAATTAACACAATTTGTTAATTAAACGGTCACCAAGTCTAGAAATTGAAATCTTCCGAAGCTCGGGGCCGAGATGAATTTGTTGCGCAAGCGGACGGTGATCCGCCCCCTTCTCGTTGCCCTTCTCATTCTTGCGGCGGGCCTATTCGCGGCGAAGAAGACCCAAACGGATCAAGACAAACGGCTCGCAGGCGATGTGGAAGCATTCGCCTCGCTTTTCGCCACCAAGCTCGAAGAACGGCTCAGGTCCCGGCTTGATGTGGCCGAGTTGTTGAAAGACGCGATCAACAGTCGGACTCAGGACCCCATCGCCACATTCCGAGCACTGGCCCCGACGTTACATGCGCGAAATGAAGACATTCAAGCGCTGACCTGGGTATCCGCCGCAGGTATCATCCGTTCAGTTACGCCCATGGAGCAAAACCGAGCGGCCCTGGATTTAGATATTACGGCTCGGCCAGTGCCAGCGCGTGTTCTGTTTGAAGCGCGCGAATCCCAAAGCCTTCGCGTCACACCGCCCTTGGAACTGGCACAGGGTGGCAGGGGATTTGTAGCTTACCTCCCCATTTTCCAAGGTGCGGAGCTTTTGGGATATGTGAGCGTTGTGTTCCGCACTGCGCCCATGGTTGAAGGTATTCTCTCGGAATTGAAGAATGACACCGTGGATATCATTATCCGCGATGGTGGTGATCCTGTTTGGAGCCGAGGAGCCACGGACGCTCCGCCCGATTTGATATCGGAGCAAACCATCGCGGTGGGGGGGCGTAGCTGGGACCTCACGATGGCCCCGTCGGCTATGGATGTCGCTGCGTCGGGGTCGTTTCTGGACGAATTTATCTTCGTTCTAAGCGTGGTCCTGTCCGGCGCATCGGCCTTTGCCATTCGCGAAATTCGGAACAACCGCTTGCTATTGGCGGACCGGGAAGAACGCTTTGACTTGGCAATGAAAGGCGCATCTGACGGGTTGTTCGATTACAACGCTCAGACCGGGCAAACCTACTATAGCCCACGCTGGTTTAAGATGATCGGGTATCGGCCCGGCGAGTTGGTACCCGGCCTTGAGACTTTTCTGAGCTTGCTGCACCCCGAGGACGAGCCACGGTTGCGCGAAGCCCGGCGCAAGGTGGCGTTTTCCGACGACATGATCGAAGAAGAATTTCGGATGCGTCATAAAGAAGGGGGATGGGTCCACATTCTGTCCCGCGCCGCGGTGGTCCGCGATGGTGACACCGTGAAACGGATCGTCGGCACCCATGTGGACATCACCGAACTGCGCCAGCAACAGAAAGAGTTGGAATGGGCTGCACGCACAGATGAGCTCACTGGGCTGCGAAACCGTCGTGATCTGCCCGATGATCTTGTTAACCTGTGTGACGGCCTTAGCGACGGCGAACGCCTCGCGGTCTTTCACTTGGACCTCGACATGTTCAAGTCGATCAACGACATGCTTGGTCACGAGGCGGGGGACCACGCCTTGCGACTGGTTGCGGATCGGCTCCGTGCGGACCCTGCCAAGTTTGACATCATTGCGCGGGTGGGCGGCGATGAGTTCATTTTGGCCAAACGGTCCTGTGCGCCGAACGTTGCGCTTCAGAAAATCGCAGAAAAAACGATCTCGCGAATTTCCGAACCCTTCCATTATCACGGCGAGCTTTGCAGTTTTGGGGCCAGCGTTGGGATCGCGTACGATCGAACCGCTGCGAAAGAGACCGTCTCCGATGTGATCTCCAACGCCGATATTGCGCTGACCGCCGCCAAGAACCTGGGCCGTGGCCGGTCGATGATTTTCTCAGACGGTATGCAAAAGGAAACAGTCTATGCTGCGGCCCTTGCCATGGACATCGAAGACTCCCTTAGGCGCAAAGATTTCGTGTCGCACTATCAGCCTCAAATACACATTGAGACCGGGGTGATTGTGGGGCTTGAAGCCTTGGCGCGCTGGCATCACCCGGCATTCGGATTGCTCAAGGCCAGCGAATTCGTTCCCATCGCGGAACGCAGCAATCTCATTTCGAACATTGATGAGCTGCTGTTTCGGCAGGCCTGTCAGGTGGTCAGGCGGCTCCCAGAGTTTGGTTTGAGCGACGCAACCGTCAGCGTGAACATGTCCACCCGGCAACTGATGGACCCGGACGTGACCGAACGCTTTGCCGAAACGGCGCGTGAACATGGTGCTGACCTCAGACGGCTTCGCGTGGAAATTCTCGAAACCACGCTCTTGTCCGCACGCACGGACCATGTGGCCAATAATATCCGACGGTTGGCCGACCTAGGTGTGAAACTTGACCTTGACGATTTTGGCACCGGCCATGCGGCCATTTCCAGTTTGCTGAATTTCCCCATCGCACGGGTGAAGTTGGATCGTAGTTTGGTGTCCAACATCGACGAGGACCCGCGCCGCCAAGCCATTGTCCACGCCATCATAGAGATGTCGAACAGTCTGTCGGTTGAGATCTTGGCCGAGGGTATTGAGACCGAAGCTGAGTATTGGTTCGTCAAGGAAAGCGGCTGTTCCGTGGTCCAGGGCTATTACCATGCGGCCCCTGTGCCGGTCGAAAATCTGCACACTCTGCTATCCTGGCCACGCCTACTGAAGACCGCCTGACCGCTACGGCTGTTCCAGGTATCACAGTGCCACTCGGTCCAGACGCTCTTCGGATCGCCAGATCACTTGCGCCCGCAGCGTGTCACTGGCGTTGTGAAAGGCCACGATTGACGCGACCTCGTCCACTGTGCAGCCAAGCAGCAGCTTCACTTCACTGTCCCGCTTCATCAGGTCGACGGTCACAACCAAGGCGACCAGATGTGGGTCCGCGTTGGAACCGCGCCAGACGTCAATGCCGTCTCCGTCTGCCGACGTTGTGCGCTGCAAGAACCCGTAGTCCAGCGGATAGGCGATGCCCTGCAAATGGGGGTGGGCGGTGCCCTTGGGCCGGTCAATGGTCAGGGGGCACCGATCCAACAACCGATCATAGGCGTCCCACAGGTCAATGGGATCTGTCATCGTCTCAGCGCCTGTTTGCATCGGGTCTGTTCAGCGTCCAGCGCCTCGCCAAGGTCTTTGCATAGCGCGGCCACATCGGTTTCGTTCAACCGACGTGCCACGGTTTTCGGGGTGCCTGCCGACAGAACACCGCGACCATAGGGCAAAGGCAGCACCATCCGGTCCCAGGTCGGCAGCCGAAGCGCAGGTTTGGTGGCATAGCCGAAGGGGATGAGCGGCGCGCCCGAAAGGCTCGCCATCGTGATCGCGCCCGCTTTCGCTTCGCGGGCTGGGCCCATGGGACCGTCGGGCGTCACGGAAACGGACCCGCCCCCACGCAGCCACTTCACGGTTTCCTTCAAGGACCCGGTCTTGTCCCGCGATGTGCTGAGGAGGATGGACTGGAAGCCCAGATCTTCGATCACATGCACCACGATCAGCCCATCGGCATGGTCGCTGGCCAACGCTTTGGTGGGACGGTCCAGAACTTTCAGAGCATGAACGGTGCCCGGCAGAGTTTCGTGCCACACGCACAAAAGCGCTGGCGATTGATCTCCGCCAACCCCATAGCGATCCATGTCCAAGTACGTCCAACGGGTGGTGCGATGCACCCACCTGAGGTAGCGGGTCAGCCCACCACGCACCAACCTTTGCGCCCATTTGGCCCGCTGGAAATACATTTCCGTGCGGCGTTTCAGATACTGTAATCTGGTCTTGGCCATGGCTCCGTCGGATCAGCGCTGAAGGGCGCGCCTGAGATAGGCCGCAATGGCTTTGGGGTGCAAGGCCAGTGCCTTCATCCTAGGCAACTGCCGCATATTCGCCACCCTTCCCAATGGGCCTCTGGAAATCCTGCGCAATGGTCGCTGCGCTCTTCACCCCAACGGCACCAAGGGGTAGGCACGCGGCGGGTATCCGGCGCGAAGGGGACAGACATGGCCATCACCATAGCCACATGGAATATCAATTCAGTGCGCCTGCGCGCGCCGTTGGTGGAACGCTTGCTCACCGAAGAAGCGCCCGACGTCTTGTGCCTCCAGGAATGCAAATGCATGGAAACGCAGTTTCCCTACGATACCTTCGCGGCGCTTGGCTGGTCCCACGCGGTGGTGCGGGGCGAGAAAAGCTACAATGGCGTCGCAATCATTTCGCGCTTGCCCATCGAGGACGCCGGTTTCCGTGATGTGCTGGGCAAGGGGGACACGCGCCATGTGGCGGCGCGACTGCCCAGCGGTGAAACGATCCACAACTTTTACATCCCCGCAGGTGGCGACAAGCCGGACCGAGAGAAGAACGATAAATTTGGCCACAAGCTGGATTTTCTGACCGACTTGACCGAATGGTTCCGTGCTGAGCCACCGGAAAAATCCATCCTGGTGGGCGATCTCAACATTGCCCCACGCGAGTATGACGTGTGGAACCACAAGCAATTGCTCAAGGTCGTCAGCCACACGCCCATCGAAACAGAAATGATGGCCGAAATGCTGGCCGCCGGGAACTGGGTGGATATCACCCGGCAGGACATCCCCGAAGGTCTTCTCTATAGCTGGTGGTCCTACCGGTCCCCCGATTGGGACAAGGCTGACAAGGGCCGCAGGTTGGATCACATCTGGGCCACGCCTGACTTGGCCCCACGCATGGGTTGCAGCCGCATTCTCCGGGAAGCGCGTGGTTGGGAAAAACCCAGCGACCACGCGCCTGTTTTCGCCACGTTGGACACCGCCTAGTCTGGGTCCGACCAAGCCGCCAGGTCTTGATGGTCCCGTGCCATGTCGCGATACAGCCCGACCATGCGGTCCACGAACCAGACCTTGCCGCCCACCGAGACAACCAGGCCCAGTAGAACGGCCCAGATGTCGTAGACCCACAGCCCGTAAACCAGCGGTGCCAATCCCAGGGCTGTGACCACCGTCAGCCCGTGGGCCCAAGCTGCGTGATGACGTGGTATGGGTCGACGGGCGCGGTCCAGAAATACCCGTTCGCCAAACGTGCCAAGGGCAGGCCATGTGTCACGCCGCTTGGGCACTGGAAACGCCCGGGGGTTCCAGTAGGCCCAAAGGATGAATGCCAAGGTCAAAACCCAGGTCCCCCACCCCAACGGATCACGCAGCCACCACACCAGGGCCAATGCGGGCAGAATGGGAATCCGAGTGTACACCGACCAGCGATTGGCATGGCGTAGCCAATCATCGTCCGACATCCGCATCATATTTTCTGCCCAAGAAAAGGGATCTGCCACCTCGACCTCCTGCCATTTCCTGTGCCGAGACTGCTCCTTGGGGGTTTTGGCACTGCCAAAATGGGGCTGAGCCCCTGAGACCGAACGCACCCCCCTTGGACTTGTCGGCACTTATACGCATATAGAGGCAGCCCGTAGAATTGAGGACACCGGACATGTTAGGATTTGGATCGAGCCCAGAGGCCCCCGCAGCACCGGGTGGTGATCTGGTCAAGGACGTCACCGAGGCGACCTTCATGGCCGACGTGATCGAAATGAGCCAAGAGGTCCCGGTGATAGTGGATTTCTGGGCACCGTGGTGTGGGCCGTGCAAGACGCTTGGCCCAATGCTCGAATCCGAGGTCCAGAATGCCGGTGGCAAGGTGCGCATGGCCAAGGTCAATGTGGACGAAAACCAGATGATCGCAGGTCAACTGCGCGTGCAGTCAATCCCGACGGTCTATGCGTTTTACCAAGGCCAACCGGTGGATGGGTTCCAAGGCGCTCTCCCTGGGTCCGAAATCAAAGCCTTTGTGGATCGCGTCGCCGCGCTTGCTGGAGACGGTGGCCTGGGCGAAGCCATTGCCGCCGCTGAAGAGATGCTCGCGCAAGGCGCGGCGGTGGATGCGGCGCAGACATTTGCGGGCATCTTGGGCGAAGACCCGGCCAACGCCGCCGCCTACGGCGGTTTGGCGCGGGCGCATATCGCCATGGGTGAATTGGACCAGGCAGAGGCGCTTTTGAACAACCTCGCGCCTGACATCGCCAAAACACCCGAGGCAGAAGCGGCGCGTGCCCAATTGGAACTGGCCCAACAGGCGATCCAAGCGGGCCCCGAAACTGAATTGCGAAACGCGGTGGAGGCCAACCCGGCCGACCACCAAGCGCGGTTCGAACTCGCCACCGCGCTCCATGCCAAAGGCGACGTGCAAGGTGCCGTTGACGAACTGCTGGAGCTGTTCCGCCGCGACCGGGAATGGAACGATGGCGCTGCAAAAGCGCAACTTTTCACCATTTTCGAGGCGCTGAAGGCCGAAGACCCCATCGCACTGAACGGTCGCCGCAAACTATCGTCATTGATATTTGCCTGAGCCCACTGGGGGGCCTACCTCATGGCCATGTTCTCTGACAAAGACCTGCCTCGCACCATCCCGGTGTTCCCATTGCCCGGCGCGCTGCTCTTGCCGCGCTCCCGATTGCCGCTGCACATCTTTGAGCCGCGGTATCTGGCGATGCTGGATGACACACTGAAAACTTCGCACCGGCTGATCGGTATGATCCAGCCCAGCGATGCGCCCGGCGGGAAAGCCCGCAAACTGCACAGCATAGGCTGTGCGGGGCGTGTGACTGGGTTTTCGGAAACCGAAGATGGCCGCTACATGATCACGCTGTCTGGGATTTCGCGGTTCCGCACGGTGGCGGAAGTGGATGGTTTCACCTCGTACCGCCGCATGGATGTGAACTGGGACGGGTTTGAACGTGACCTGGGCAACACCGAAAGCGACAGTGGCTTCAACCGTGAAAGCTTTATGTCGCTGTTGGGGCGTTATTTCGAGGCGTCCGGCCTGTCCACCGATTGGGACAGCCTCAAAGAGGCCGAAAACGAATTGTTGATCAATTCGCTGTCCATGCTCTGCCCGTTTGAGCCCGAGGACAAGCAGGCGCTGCTAGAGGCGCCATCGCTCACAACCCGCCGCGAAACTCTGGTCACTTTGATCGAGTTTGCCCTGCGTGGGGGCAACAGCGAGGAAGTTATGCAATGACCGACACGTCGCTTACCCCTGGCTATGATCGTCGGATGCTGGAGGCGCTCACATGCCCACAGACCCAAGGGTCATTGGTCTATGACCCGGCGGCGCAGGAGTTGATTTCCAAAACCGCCAATCTGGCTTTTCCTATCCGCAACGGCATTCCGATCATGCTCGCCGACGAAGCGCGGGTACTCGACTGAGCGGCTGTGCTGCGGGCCGAGCCATGTTGTCCAGGCCGTGCGGTCGACGTTTCAGATGGACTGACCGCGCAGGAGCCGGGGCAAATCACCGGTGAGCCCCGCGGCTTCGCGCATGAAGCTTTTGCGCAGCTTTGGTAGCGCGTTCACCACCCCTAGTCCCAAGTCACGGCCCGCCCTGAGGATGGGATTGTCGTTGCTGAAAAGCCGGTTGAACCCATCGGTGGCGCAGGCCAGCGTGGCTGTGTCGAACCGCCGCCATCGGGCATAGCGGTCCAGGATGTCGGCGCGGCCGATGTCTTCACCCCGGCGGCTGGCCTCGACCACAACTTCGGCCAAGGCGGCCACATCGCGCAAACCAGCGTTGAGCCCTTGTCCGGCAATGGGGTGCACGCCGCGTGCCGCGTCGCCGACCAAAGCCACGCGAGACACCGCAAAGCGATTGGCCAGCGTAAGGTTCAACGGATAGGTGTACCGCGCGCCCGCAATATGAATATCGCCGAGGAAGTCGCCAAAACGCGGGCGAAGCACCTCCAGATAGCCCACATCATCCAAGGATTGGATGGCGCGGGCTTGGTCCTGGTCTTCGGTCCAGACGATGGAGCTTCGGTTGTCTTTCAGCGGCAGGATCGCCAATGGGCCGGGCGGCAGGAACAATTGGTGGGCCACGCCGTTGTGGGGCAGCTCGTGGCCGATGGCACAGACAAGCGAGGTTTGGCCGTAGTCCCGCACACGTCGCCCGATACCGGCGCGCCGCGCCGTGCCGCTCTGCCGTCCGTCGGCGCCCACTAGAAGCCGGCCTGTGAGCGTTTCGCCCCCATCCAAACTGACCGAAGCTGAGCCGGCTTTCACCTTTTGGCCCACCACCCGTGCGCCGGTGAACCGTGTGATGCCGTCTGTGCTGCTCAATGCTTTGAGGAGGGCCGCGCGCAGGTGGCGGTCTTCGACCATGTGGCCCATGGGGCCCTCGCCCATTTCGCGATGGTCAAAGTGTAGGGTCATGGGGCTGGGTCCCATACCCACCCGTCCGTCGCTGACCTTGATATCAAACATGGGTTGGGCGTCGTCTTTGATGTGGGGCCAGAGCCCCAAAGCCCCCAGCATCCGCACGCTCGACAGCGCCACCGCATAGCTACGCCCATCGAAATCGGCCACGGTTTGGTCGGCATCGCGGAGCCCGTCTATGACGGCCACGGTGAGCCCTGACTGCGCCAAGGCGAGCGCGAGGCTGCCGCCGTTCAAGCTCCCGCCGGTGATAATCACATCGTAACTGCCCATGCTCGGCAATATGAAGGCCCGCACGGGATTGTCCATGGCGAGGGCGGGCGGTAGCGTCCCCTTGCGACAAAGGGGATGGGGTTGAGCTATGGACGAGTGGCGTACACGGTCGGCGATGGATTTGGGTCGAGCCATTGGGGCGGGCGAGTTGGACCCAGTGGACCTGACCGAAAGCTATCTGGATGCCATAGCTGCGCATCCTGATGCCGACCAGATTTACAGCGCGGTGACCACTGAACGGGCCAAGGGGGAGGCCCTCGCCTCAAGGGCGAGGGCGCAGAGCGGGACGCGCCTGGGTCCTTTGGACGGCGTGCCGATATCTTGGAAAGACCTTGTGGACAGTGCTGGCACCCCAACCGAAGGGGGGTCCCGGCTGCTGAAGGGGCGAACCCCGGACAGGGATGGCGCGGTTTTGACGGCAGCCAGCTTGGGCGGGTCCGTCTGTCTGGGCAAAACGCACCTGACCGAGTTGGCGTTTTCTGGTCTGGGCGTGAACCCGATGACGGCCACGCCGCCCAATGTGAATGATCCGACGCTGGCGCCTGGCGGCTCTTCTTCTGGCGCGGCAACCTCGGTGGCCTTTGGATTGGCGGCGGCGGCCATTGGGTCCGACACAGGTGGGTCCGTACGGATCCCTGCCGCTTGGAACGACCTGGTGGGTTTGAAGACCACGTCGGGCCGGGTCAGCCTGAAAGGCGTCCTGCCGCTGGCTGCTCGGTTCGATACCATCGGTCCTTTGACGCGGACTGTGGAAGATGCGGCTGAAGTTCTGGCGCTGATCGAAGGTAATCCGGCGCCGAGCCTAGCGGGCACTTCGCTGTCGGGCGCACGGTTGGCAGTGCTTGAAACCGTGGCCTTTGACGGCATCCGCGACGCCCCTGCCGCAGCTTTCGAGGCGGCTGTCACCACGTTGGAGGCTGCGGGGGCCATCATCGCTCGCATCCAGGTGCCAGAGGTGGCGCAGGCTTTCACCGACACGGTCATGCTGTTCCCGGCCGAAGCCTATGGGACGTGGGGCGAGACCATCGAGGCTGCGCCTGACCTTATGTACCCTCGCGTGTTGGAGCGTTTCCGGCTCGGCAAAGACATTCTTGCGAAGGACTTCGTGCGTGGGTGGCACACATTGGATCAGTTGCGCGTGGCCTACTTGGACGCCACGGCTGGCTTTGATGCCGTGCTGGTGCCATCGGCCCCAATCCTCCCACCGCCTGTGGATCGGCTGTTGGAAGACGAGGCGTTCTTCACATCCGAAAACCTCCTGGCGCTGCGCAACACGCGGATTGGCAATCTGATGGGCTTGTGTGCCCTGACGCTCCCCACGGCGACCCCGTCGTGCGGGATCATGGTCATGGGACGCCCGTTCGAAGAAGAGCGGCTTTGTCGTTTGGGGGCGGCGGCGGAAAGGGTTGTCAGAGGATCATGACGCGCTGCTAGGCGTGGATGTTCTGCCAAGCCTTGGTGGTCAAAGGCGGGCCTGTCGCTTCCGGGAAAACTGTTGCGCGGCGGGCCCGAGTGACCCGTCATGCCGCCATGGACTAGACCGAAGCAGGTTCCTGGCGTAGTCTGTTATCAACCACGGGGCAAAAGACCTCGGGACTTGAGGCACATATGCAGTATCCAGACCGGTTTTCCGATCTGCCCCCTTACGCGTTTCCGCGTCTGAGGGCGCTCCTTGATCCCCATCCACCGGGTGGTGAGCCCTTGGCCATGTCCATTGGTGAGCCCAAACATCCGTTCCCCGAATGGGTGACAGATACCATCGCAGAAGCGGCGGCGGGGTTTGGGAAGTATCCCCCGAACGATGGCGCGCCCGAACTGCTGGCAGCCAATGCCGCGTTTTTACAGCGCCGCTATGGGGTAAGCTTGGACCCCGAAACACGGCTGATGGCGTTGAGCGGCACGCGCGAAGGGCTCTACAATGTGGCCATGGCGCTGTGCCCGGAAACCAAAGCGGGTGGGCAGCCAGTCATTTTGATGCCCAACCCGTTTTATCAGGTCTATGCGGTTGCGGCCCTGTCGGTGGCGGCGGAGCCGATGCTGGTTCCGGCCACGGCAGAAACCGGGCATTTGCCGGACTACGCATCGCTCGACCCTACAGTTTTGGATCGCGTGGCGCTGGCCTACCTGTGTTCGCCGTCGAACCCCCAAGGGGCGATCGCGGATCGGGGTTACTGGTCGTCTTTGCTGGCGCTTGCCGAGACCCACGATTTCAAGATTGTGGCGGATGAATGCTATTCCGAGATTTATCGGGATACGCCGCCCACTGGCTTGTTGGAGGTGGCGGAGGACATGGGCGCGGACCCCGAGCGGGTGATCGCGTTCCATTCTCTGTCTAAACGGTCCAATATGCCCGGTCTGAGGTCTGGCTTTGTGGCGTCTGGGCCGGAAAACATCCGTCGCATCCGTCAATTGCGTGCCTATGCCGGTGCACCGCTTCCATTGCCGCTGCAAGCGGTGGCGGTCAAAGCTTGGTCGGACGAAGACCACGTGATTGCCAGTCGGAAGCTTTACCAGGAAAAATACGCTCTGGCCGAGCGCATCCTGGGCGATGTGCCAAGCTTCGTGGCACCGGAAGCTGGGTTTTTCCTGTGGCTGCCAGTGGAGGACGGCGAGGCGGCCTGTCTGAAGCTGTGGACCGAAACCGGGGTGCGCACCTTGCCCGGCGCTTACTTGGGTCGGGACACGGGCCAGGGCAATCCGGGAACACCCTATTTGCGCGCGGCGTTGGTCGCGCCGCTGGATGAGACCGAGGTCGGGCTCAAACACATTCGTCAAACCCTTTACGAAAGCTGAGGTGCCATGGCCTATTCCACCAAAGGACGTGACCCGCTGTTGCCCGCCGAAACTCAGGCGGCGTTGGAGAAACGCACCAAGGAACTGATCGGCCTTGCGCTGATGGGCGGGGCGGTGGTGCTGGGTTTGATCCTGGGCACCTATTCGCCGCTGGACCCCAGTTTCTTTGGCCGCGCGGTGGGCGATCCAGCGAACCTGTTTGGCTACACCGGGGCCTATGCCGCGTCAGCCATGCTGGTGGTCTTTGGTCAAGCGTCCTGGGGCGTGGTGCTGGCGCTGGCGGTATGGGGCGTTCGGTTCTTCATCCATGCGGGCGCGGACCGTGTGGTTGCGCGTCTGGTGTTTTTGCCCGTGTGGTTGATCGTTGTGTCGGTCTATTCGGCGAGCCATGTGCCAGGTGCGGGCTGGACCCATTCCTTTGGTCTGGGCGGCATGTTTGGGGATATGGCGCTGGCGTTGCTGATCAGCTTGGTGCCACTGGCCGTGGGCACATCTTTGAAGCTGCTCGCAGTGATCCTGGCTGTGGTGACCGTTGTTTTCGGTTTGTTTTGCTTGGCGTTTTCCCGGGCCGAGGTTCGGCGGTTTCGACAGTTCATGGTGCTTGGGCTGCTGTATTTTTACGATGCTTTGGCCCGTGGCGTCGGGCGGGCTGGCCGTGCAGCGGCGCATGGTGCTGCGCGGGGCCGCGACGCTGCGCTGACACGCAAAGCCAACCGGGCAGCGCGGGCGGAACAGGCGGCTGACCTTTCTGAACATGGTGCCGACGAAGACTGGTCAGCATTCGAAGAGGGCGATTGGGAGCCTGAGCAGGTTGAGCCGCCAGCGCCCACCGGGTTCTTGCAACGTTTGCCCATGCTGCGGCCCCGATCTGGCGCAGAACAACAGGCGATTGAAGCCGATGTTGAGCCGTTTGATGGGGACGACTTGGACGAAGACCAAGAGGGACGTGTGCAGGCGCGCATTTCGGGGGCCATCAAAGCCCGCATCCGTCGGGATCGCATGAAACTGGCGGCAGAGCGCACACGGCAAGAACCGACATTAGGGGCGGCGGTCGGTGCGGAGGCTGGACCGGTTCCGCCTCTCACGGCAACCGAACTCGAAGAGGACGTGGAACCGCCCATGTTCTTCCGGCCTAAACGTCCTGATCCTTTCATCGAGGTGGATGTCCCAGACCCCGATCCCAGCGATTTCGAAGCGGACGAGGTGAGCGCGCCCCTGGCAGATGCGGCCTCGATTCCGAAATTTCTCAGCGAAAAGGCCGTCATCCGCGGTGCTCCGTCGAAATCGCCGAAACCGTCGACCCGTGCCAAAGCGGAGGCGCAACCGAGCCTGCGGCTTGAGGCCAACGAAGAGCCCGAAGCCTACGAGCCGCCCCCTTTGGCGCTGCTACGCGACCCGGCCTTGGTAGAGAAGCATTTCCTGTCCGATGAAGCGCTGCAAGAAAACGCACGGATGCTGGAAACGGTGCTCGACGACTATGGCATCAAGGGCGACATCGTGAGCGTGCGTCCAGGTCCGGTGGTGACCATGTACGAATTGGAGCCTGCGCCCGGTTTGAAGGCCAGCCGCGTGATTGGGCTCAGCGATGATATTGCCCGGTCCATGTCGGCGTTGTCGGCCCGCGTGTCGACGGTGCCGGGTCGGACGGTGATCGGGATCGAATTGCCCAATGAGCGGCGCGAAATGGTGTTGCTGCGCGAAATCCTGTCGGCGCGTGACTTTGGTGACAGCAAGCTGCGGCTGCCGTTGGCGCTGGGCAAGGACATCGGCGGTGCGCCCATCGTGGCGAACTTGGCGAAGATGCCCCACCTGTTGATTGCGGGGACCACAGGGTCGGGCAAATCGGTGGCGATCAACACCATGATCCTGAGCTTGCTCTATAAGCTCAGCCCCGACGAATGCCGGTTGATCATGATTGACCCCAAGATGCTGGAACTGAGCGTCTATGACGGCATTCCCCATTTGCTCAGTCCTGTCGTGACCGACCCCAAAAAGGCTGTGGTGGCGCTCAAATGGGTGGTGGGCGAGATGGAAGACCGCTACCGCAAGATGTCCAAAATGGGCGTTCGCAATATCGAAGGCTACAACGGCCGCGTGCGCGAGGCCCTGGGCAAAGGGGAGATGTTCACCCGCACGGTGCAAACTGGCTTTGACGATGATACCGGCGATCCGGTGTTTGAAACCGAGGAAATCCAGCCCGAACTGTTGCCCTTCATTGTGGTGATCGTGGACGAAATGGCTGACTTGATGATGGTGGCGGGCAAGGAGATTGAGGCCTGCATCCAACGCTTGGCCCAGATGGCGCGGGCTTCGGGTATCCATTTGATCATGGCCACGCAGCGACCGTCGGTGGATGTGATCACAGGCACCATCAAGGCGAACTTTCCGACACGGATTTCGTTCCAAGTGACCTCAAAGGTCGACAGTCGGACCATCCTGGGTGAGATGGGGGCGGAGCAGCTCTTGGGCATGGGGGATATGCTCTACATGGCGGGTGGCGCGAAGATCACGCGCGTGCACGGTCCCTTTGCCAGCGATGAAGAGGTTGAGGAGGTGGTGAACAACCTCAAAGCCTACGGACCGCCGGACTATGTGGGGGGCGTTGTGGATGGCCCGGATGAAGAGGCCGCCAGCGACATTGACGTGGTTCTGGGCCTGGGCGGCAACACCAACGGCGAGGATGCTCTCTACGATCAGGCGGTGGCGATTGTGATCAAGGATCGCAAGTGTTCCACATCCTACATCCAGCGGAAGCTGGGCATTGGGTACAACAAGGCGGCGCGCCTGGTGGAGCAGATGGAAGACGAAGGTCTGGTGAGCCCCGCCAACCACGTGGGCAAGCGTGAAATTCTGGTGCCCGAACAAGCGTGACCGAACGGGCGTGATCCAAAGGACGCGGGCTGACGCCCGCGACATGATGATGCCCAAGCCCCGTTTTCACGGGACTTGGGGTGGGCGCCGCGACACTGGCGGGATTTCATTTGCGACGGATCGCAAGCGGACGTGAGCGGATGTGTGATGCGATGGAGGCAGGGATGGCCTATATCGGGACCATGAAACAGATTGTAGTTTTACTGGTGCTATCCTGGGCTGCCCCGGTTTGGGCAGGACCGCTGTCGTTGTCGACCATCTCTGATTACATCAATGGTCTTGATACGGTTGAGGCCAATTTCCTTCAGACCAATGCCGATGGGAGCCAGGACCCGGGTCGGTTGTCCATAAAGCGGCCCGGGCGTGCCCGATTTGATTATGATGACCCATCGGAGGTAGTGGTGGTCATCGGTGCGGGCAGCATCGCGATATTTGACGAATATACCACCGATGCGCCTGAACAGTATCCCCTGCGCCGCACACCCTTGAACCTCATTCTGGGTCGAGATGTGGACTTGGTTGGCTCGCCCATGGTGGTGGATCACCGAGCCTCAGGCGATCGGACCTTGGTCATTGCCCAGGATCCCGACAATCCAGAGACCGGCCAGATTGGGCTCTATTTCGAGGAAAACCCGGTTCGACTGGCCGAGTGGATTTTGGTCAACGGCGCAGGTGAACAAACCCGTGTGCAGTTGAGTAACTTTGTGGATCGGGACAGATTGCCCGACCGGATGTTCAGCATTCGCAGGGAAATCGCTGAGCGGAGCGATTGAAGGGGCGGTTCCGTTGAAGCGGCGTAGCGCATCAAGCCAACGGCAGT
This sequence comes from Pseudomonadota bacterium, assembly GCA_039178645.1. Classification (GTDB taxonomy): domain Bacteria; phylum Pseudomonadota; class Alphaproteobacteria; order Rhodobacterales; family Rhodobacteraceae; genus Mangrovicoccus. The sequence continues at coordinate 18,908 of JBCDFD010000019.1, forward strand.
ATGTGCGGGTACTGCGTATCCCGAAACGGGTGTTTCTTGGCGGTCTGGCCTTTTGCGCGCTGGTCTGTGTTTGCCTGGTTGCGCTGCTGGTTCAAGACCGGAGCTTTGTCCCGACCCATGTGGTGGACACCTACGATGATCCACTGAGCTACCGATCTGGGCCTGGGGTGCACTATCGCAAGCTTGGCGAAGTACCTCGAGGGGTCGAGGTTGAACGGCTCCGCACCGATGGCAGTTGGTTTGAAGTGCGCTTGCCGCGGAAACGAACAGGCTGGGTTCATTCTGGGTTTCTGGTCGCTTTGGACGGACCTGCGGCCGACGAGGAGGGCCGGACGCGACAGGCGGCACTGGCTTCGGCCCTGCCCATGCCCGATCCCGCTGATGGCACCTATGCGCTTTATGAACGTGCGCTCTATCCCATTCGAGAATTGATTGCCGATGCTGAGGCTGGTCCTGCGCAATACAATGCGGTGGTGCATTCCGCCGATACGGCCCCGCCTCGGTTGCCCACGGACCTGACCATTGCGGAAATCCTGGATTGGGGGGCGACGCAGACCGGCGACAGTGCCATTGGTCGGTATCAAGTGATCGAGAACACGTTGCGCGGCTTCCACCGCAGAGCGGGGCTGTCACGGGACACGGTGTTCACTCCACCGGTGCAGGACAAGATGGCGAACTACCTGATCATGCGCCGCGGGCTTTGGGAGTTTCTCAACGGTCGGATTTCTCGCGACGAGTTCCAAGTGTTTCTGGCCATGGAATGGGCCGGGATCCCGACCCCGGACGGTCAGTCCTACCACGCAGGCATCAATGGCAACCGTGCGACCGTGCACGTTCGGCAAGTCACAGCGGCGTTGGACGCGGCGAAAGAGGCCCATTTGCGGTTTGTGTCGGAACGGTTGGCCATGGAGCAGACACTGCCCACCGGTGGGTGAAGCTGGCGCGCAGTTCTGGCATGGGCCCGCCCTAGTCCTGTTCTTCCGTGGGTAAGTCGCACTTTTTGAATGGACCGTAGCTGGTGAGCACTTCGATTTCCTGGTCAATGGCCTCCCGTTCCGCATCGAGATATTCCGCGATGGCATGGCGGAACCGTTCGTCCGCGACCCAATGCAGGCTGTGGGTGGTCACGGGCATGTAGCCGCGGGCCAGTTTGTGTTGGCCTTGGGCACCGGCTTCGACCAGGGTCAATCCTTCGGCAATCGCGAAGTCGATGGCTTGGTAGTAGCAGGCCTCGAAATGCAGGCACGGGTGGTGTTCGACGGCGCCCCAATAGCGCCCGTAGAGCGTGTCTCGACCGATGAAATTCAGCGCGCCTGCCACGGGCAGCCCATCGCGGACCGCGAGGACCAGTAGCATGTCGTCGCGCAGTGTCTCTTGCGCGATGTCGAAGAATTTGCGGGTGAGATAGGGTGTCCCCCATTTCCGCGCGCCTGTGTCTTGGTAGAATTCCCAAAAGGCGTCCCAGTGTTCGGGTTGGATGGCGTCGCCCGTGAGGGCGAGGATATCGCCACCAAAACCCTGCGCCGTGGCCCGTTCTTTGCGAATGGTCTTCCGTTTGCGTGAATTCAGGTCGGCCAGGAACGCGTCGAAATCGGCGTAGTCGCGGTTCACCCAATGGAATTGCTGGCTGGTGCGATGCATGAGACCCATGGCGGCGCCCAGGGTGGCTTCCTCTTCGGTGCAGAAGGTTGCATGGAGCGACGACAGGTTGTGCGTTTCTGCCAATTGCAATGCGCCTTGGATGAGGGCGCCGATGGCTGGGGCGTCGTTCAGATCTCTGGTCAGAAACCGACGGCCGGTGGCGGGCGTGAACGGCACCGCGATTTGCAGTTTGGGATAGTATCGCCCGCCCGCCCGTTCATAGGCATGGGCCCAATTGTGGTCGAAGATGTATTCGCCTTGGCTGTGACCCTTGGCATAGAGCGGTGAGACGGCAATGGTTTCTTTCTCTTGGCGCACAACCAGATACCGGGGTTGCCAGCCGCTGCCTGCGCCCACCGACCCGCTTTTTTCCAGAGCATGCAGGAACCTATGGGTGGTGAAGGGATCGTTGGGGCGTCCGCCGTCGGCAGTCTCGGGACAGGCACAGGCGTCCCAATCCGCGGCGGATATGGCGTCGAGCGACCCAATGGTCAGAACCTCAACCTCAACGGTGCTATCGGCTGGTGCGGCATTTCCCATGAATCAGAGGTGGCACGTCCAGCGGGTCGGTCAAGCGGCTTTGGCCGGTATCGCGGGGCGATAACCCTCAAAGGTGATATTTGCTGCAAAGCTGCGCGCTTGGGCCTCTTGCTGCGGCGTTCGGATGGTCCAAGAGAGGATCGGTGTGCCCTTGGCCCGGAGGGATGGCAGCCAATGGGCATTGGCATGGCTGAGGCCATGGGAAATGAATGATGCACCCCAGTCTTTGGGGTTGATCCCAGTGGCGATGACCGCGCGGTCCAGTTCCAAATGGTCAGGCCACAGCGGTGTTCCGTGCCCAGTTGTGATACCCCAGACCAGATCAGGGTGGCGCATGGCCCCGTGGGCCACGGCGAACGGATTGAACGACATGATTGCAACGGGACCGCCATGCGCCGCAACCTCGCTTGCCACCTGTTCAGCCAAAGCCAGAGTTCCTGTTTTGGGGTCGCCGCCTTGGTCCTTGATCTCAATGAGGATAGGAGTTTGGTCGCCAACCGTGGCGAGCACGTCCGTCAGAGTTGGGACTTTGGCCTCTGTCCCCAATAGGTTCAGCGCGCCCAGATCGGCAGCCGTTCTATCGCCCGTAGGGCCGTAAGCATCGGTGAGACGCCCCAGGTCATCATCGTGGAACACCATGGGAACACCATCGGATGAGGCTTGGACATCCAACTCGATCCCGTAGCCTGCCGCAATCGCAGCCTGGAATGCGGGCAGACTGTTTTCGGGTATTCCGTCGGCAATGGCATGGAACCCACGGTGCGCCAATGGAATGCGGATAAACTCGCTGGGCAGCGGTGTCATTTGATCTGGAAAACCCCGTCGATTTCGACCGCCACACCGAAAGGCAAAGACGGGCTGGCCACGGCGGAGCGGGCGTGCTGGCCTGTGTCGCCGAGAATCTCCACCAGCAGGTTGGATGCGCCGTTGACCACCTGTGGTTGGTCAATGAATTCCGGGGTCGAATTGACGAAAGCGCCCAATTTCACAATCCGGACCAGGCGGTCCAGGTCCCCATCGCAGGCCGCCTTGACCTGAGCGAGAAGGTGGATCGCACATAGCTCCGCTGCCCTTTGCCCGTCCTCGATGGTCAGGCCCGCCCCTAGGGTGCCCGTGATCAGCGTACCATCTTCGGCTTTGGGCAGTTGGCCCGAGACATGGAGCAAGTCACCGGCCAGAACGTAGGGCACGTAGTTTGCGGCGGGTGCGGCGGCGTCGGGCAGCGTGATGCCCAGCTCTTCAAGTTTTGCGTCGAATGCTCCGGCCATGTCGCCCTCCCTCAAACCTGTGGGAACGGTAGGGTTAGACGCGTGCAAAGGGAAGCACACGCGCCGATTCATCCACAGCAAATTTCCAAGGATGGCCGGGATTGCTTAGCTTTCGCGGAAAGCCTTGTTGAAGTAATCGCTCAGCGGTTTGACCAAGTAAGTCAGCGGGGACCGATCATCGGTGCGCAGATAGGCTTCCACGGGCATACCCGGCAGCAGGACTGCGTCACCGGGCAGTTTTTCCGCCTCGCCGTCCTGGAGAACCACTTCGGCGCGATAGTAGCTCATGCCCACCTGTTCGTCGGTGAAAGCGTCCGCGGACACTTGCGTGACTTCGCCCGTGAGTTCCGGCGTGGTGCGCGCGTCCAAAGCGGAAAATCTGACGATGACCTCTTGCCCAGGGAACACTTGGTCGATGTGGATGGGCTCCACCCGCGTGGCGATCACCAACGGTCGATCTTGCGGGACCAAGAATAGGACTGGGTCTGCGGGACGGATCACTGACCGTTCGGCAAAGACCTGAAGGCCGTAAATGACCCCGGAGACCGGTGCTTTGATGTCGAGCCTGGACAATTGCTCAAGCAGGGCGCGGCGCTGTTCGGCCAGTTCCAATTCGCGGAATTGCAGATCACGCAGCCGAGTGATGGCCTCTTCGCGCCGGCGGGTTTCCAGCTTGATGACCTCGATTTCCAGTTCGGTGATGCGCCCCTCGCTTTCCGCTTGGGCGGCCACCAATTCGCCCAGCGAACCGGCCAAGCGGGCCTCTTCCCGTTGGAGCGCCAACACGCGGGACCGTTGGGCGAGACCTTTGTTCATCAGGTCCATCTGGTCGCCAAGTTCATCGCGCAACAGCGCCAATTGCTGACCGAGGGCGGTCTGCTGGGCCAAGATGCCTTCGATCTGATTGCCGATTTGTGTGCGGCGCTTGCTGAGTTGATCGATTTCTTTTTCGAGCGACTCCGCACGAGCGGCATAGAGGCGCTGTTGCCCGTCCATCAGGTCGGCCACATCGGCGCGGGTGGCAGCCACTGTGATCAGGTCGTCGTCAAATTCGAGCACGTCCCGACCGTCGCGTTCGGCCTCAAGCCGTCCCCGCCGGGCAACCAATTCGTAGTATTGGCTTTCTATGATGGCCAGTTCCGACCGCACGAGCGTGCCGTCGAGCCGGATCAAAACCTGTTCGGCGACAACGGTATCGCCTTCGTCCACAAGGATTTCTTCGACCACACCGCCGTCGGGGTGCTGCACCACCTGCCGGTTGCGGTCGACTTCGATCTGGCCGGTGGCGATAATTGCGCCGGCGATTTGTGAAAACACCGCCCAGCCGCCAAAGCCCCCCACTAGGATAAACACAACGATCATGCCGAACCGGACGTGCCAGCGGGAATTCCACGGGGCTGCTGGCGGTTTGGCTGGCGGTCCACCGGCCCCCATCAATTGGGCGGGCGATGCGGCTTGTTGGCCAGCTTGCACCGCCCCAGGGGATTGAGCGGCCGCCAGTTTGAGTTCTTTGGGCGCGGCTTGCGGTGCCACCTTGGGTTCGGTCGGTGGTGTTTTGGGGGTGTCAGTCATGCCACGCCTCCTGGGGTCTGCGCCGAGCGAATTTCGTTGGCGTTTTTCACCATTTTTCCAAGCACCTCATCACGGGGTCCAAACGCTTTCACACTACCGCCGTCGAGCACCAAAAGCATCTCACATTCCTGAATGGCGGCGGTCCGGTGAGCCATGATGAGGATCGATTTATTCTCCGCCTTCATTGTTCGGATCGCCTGGTTCAGTGCCTGGCTGCCTTCGTTGTCGAGGTTCGAGTTGGGTTCGTCGAGCACCAAGATCACAGGATCGCCATAGAGCGCCCGCGCAAGGCCCACTCGCTGGATTTGCCCCCCGGACAGGCGCCCGCCGGTGGAACTCACTTGAGTGTTGTATCCATCCGGCAATTTCAGGATCATCTCGTGCGCAGCGGCTTTCTTAGCTGCGGCCACGATGTCTTCGTCTTTGGCACCGGGTTCCAGTCGTGCGATGTTTTCGGCCAATGTGCCATCGAAGAGGGTCACTTGTTGGGGTAAGTAGCCAATGTGCCGGCCAAGGACATCCGGTTCATACTGATCGATCGTTGCCCCATCGAGGCGGATTTTTCCCCCAGCCGCCCGCCAAACACCGGTGAGCGCGCGGGCGAGGGTTGATTTCCCCGCTCCCGACGGTCCGATAACACCAAGGGCTTGCCCCGGTTCGACCCGGAAACTCACCAGACGCAGGGCGGCTTGCTGTTGGCCCGGTGGAATGACTGTCGCCTGTTGCACGTCCAATTGCGCCTTAGGACGTGGCAGCGCGGTGCGCGGTTTGCCGGGAGGCACGGTACCCAAAAGGGTCGCCAAATTGTCCCAGCTTTTCAGCGCCGCTTGCACCAACGCCCACTGGCCCACAGCCATTTCGATGGGGGCCAGCGCCCGGCCCAACAGGATGGACCCCGCGATCATTGCCCCCGGTGTCAGTTCCATCTGCAACACCAGATAGGCGCCCAGGCCCAGCATGGCTGACTGCAAAAACAGCCGGAATGTCTTGGTCGATGCTGTGAAAGTACCACCCGCATCGGAGGCGCGCAGCGACAGGCCAAGGGATTTTTCCCGCACTTGGTTCCAGCGCGTGAAGGCCGCCCCACGCATCCCCAGAGACTGCACCATGTCAGCGTCGTTCTTGAGGCGTTCCGACATCATGTCCGCCTGTTGAGCCGCCATATTGGCAGCCAACTGCGGCTCTTTGGTGGTGCGTTGGTTCAGGAATGTCAGGAACACCAGAACCGCACCCCCGCCCACCGCCAGCGACGAGGCGAACCGGAATCTGCGAAAGCACCGGCTCGACTTTGGGATGTTTCAAGGGATCATAAAGAAACCAGTGTCATAGAATTTGACGATGGGA